>NZ_JBVVQR010000007.1:153831-234971 GCF_055811535.1 Mesorhizobium sp. WSM4816
GAACTCCGGATCAAGGCTCTGATAGAATTGCCACTGTGAATGAACGCGGGCGGGATCGACCTGCGTTCCGGACAGCAGCGACTGCGGGTCGGCGGCAAGCGGGTCTCTCAGGCCGGCAATATAGAATTGGCCATCGCGCATCTTTTGTTCGGCAACGATGATGCCCGGCTGGGTACTCAGCCGCGACACATAGGCCTGCCAGCGTTGCCCGGATTGCCAGGAAAGAAAGAACCAACCGCCTGCCGGAATCAAAACCAGCAGGACTGCAGCCACCACCAGCCACGGAAATCCCTGGTTTGAGTCCTCCTGCTTCAGTTCAACGCAGGATTGCAACTGCGTCTCTATGCCGACCAACTGCGAACTGTCGCCGTCAAACTGCTCTAAAGCCTGGGAGTATTCATCATGGATGCGAAACAACACATCGCGAACGATTTCATGTAATTCCTCTGGCGGATTTCCCCGGATCACCGCGACCAAGGTCGCAAACGGTCCAACTTCCGACCAGAGACGAAGCTCCCCGAAACGGATAGTGTCCAGGCCGCTCTGTTCTTTCTCGTTAAATGAGTCTTTCACAAAATCTTGAATTGCACTAAGCATCGAAGAAATGAGTTGAGGATCTTCGCTCGTTGCGTTATCGGCAGTTACATGCGCTATCAAAATCCCGGAATTGCGGTTGATAAGAAAGACATGCTCTACACGGTAGACAAGAGAATGCTTAAGAACAACTTCTGAGAAGCTTGCACCCGTTCTCCAAGCTTCAAATCTCCACTTCAGCCCGTGCCAGGTAAATATATGTCTTAAAGTTTCATTCAGCGACTGAAAGGTCTGATCGATCTTTTCCCCGATCGACTTGCGAATTGCCGGCAGAAACACCGGGTATAATATATCCGTAAGCGTGCGCGGGCTCTTCTGGATGGACCGCTGCACGGCCCTCTCGACAGCTGGCGCAAGGGCCTCGCCGAGTTGCGCATGAGGCGCACGTGCGGCTGCACTGGGGAGAACACCCCCCACTGCAGCCGCAAGCTGCTCAGGTTCGTCGAGCAGGTGCGCAACTCGTGAAAGCTCCGAAATTTCGCGGCCGACCAGCAACTGGCGCAGCGTCTCCATGCGAGGATCGGCGGTTGGAACTCCGTAGAGACGCGCACGATAGTCCGGATCGACGTTCCGGGCAATTTCGACCAAAAGATTAGCCAGAGCCTCGCGATCAATCTCTGGATCGTTCGAAGCTGCTCTTTGAGGAAGGCTGATTGGGTCGACGGTCGACGTCAAGTTCCGATCAACTCACTTTCCAGTTGCGTTCCGAGTTGTGCTTGCTGCCGACGGGATCCTGATTTAGACATTTTGCAACCTCGACAAACAGGCCGGCCAAAAGATTTCGGTCGGTCTTGACGTTGCTGAGATCGGAAAACATTTTCTCAATCAGCATCTGAATGCTTTCATTCTTTTGCTTGATTTCCTCACGCAGCAATTGATCGCTTCGATTTATCCGGTCCGCGACTTCGCGCTCAAGCTCGCTCAATTGATCCGACAACGCGCGCACCTGCTTTTCAAGCGCCTGATTTTGCTCGCGAAGATTCCGGTCAATCTCCTTGTCGGCTTCGGCTCGTGCATCTTTTTCGTTCCGCAATTGCGCCGCGAGCGATTCGACCTGCTTCTTTGCATTCGACTCGTACATTTCAAGATTGCGCTTGGCCTCGGATTCGACATCCTTGAAGCGCTGCAAGAACCGTTCTTCAAGCTTGGAAAAACGGCGGTCGTAGTCCTGCATCTGGTTGCCGAACAGCAGATCACGTATCTTGTCGACACCTACAGCGTCGCCGGAGACGCCGGCCTCTCGGGCCTGGACCCCCATGAAGGCCAGCCCGTTTCCATCTGCATTACCTATCAGATTTTCGTCCGCTTTACTTGCTGAAGCGGTACTCGAAGATTCCTTAGCCATCCTTATGCCCCTTCATTTGAACACCTGCCACAGTGCAAAACTCAAAAACGCCCAAACATGTCAGCAAAATAGCCGGCTCGCAAGCCGGAATCTTCTTGCCTTAAGCCAATTCGTGGGTCCCTTTTACATCTCTTGACTAGTGGCAAATGAACGGGTTCCGAGTTACGCCGCTCGCACATCTCTTCGTGATAGCAGGCATAACCGGCTAATCTAATCGACCATTTGACGCAATCTACTATAGAAATGAGTAATACAATGTCAATCTATAGCTACTGGGAACTCAATTAAGTAGCGCATATTCATTAGAAGTATCTAAAGTAGCCGGTCTGGCGGTGCACATACTGTCTCGCACCCGGCTGTATACTGCGACGATCAGCTTCCGGTGCGGGCCCAACGGTAGAAGGAAGGTCTTGTTTCGCACGGAGAATGGCTGTTCGAGAATGCACCTCGGAATCGAGGCGTTTCGATCAATAGCAGGGGAGCAATAGTCCCAATCACTGCAGTCATTCACACCAACGCTTCAGTGGGCTTGCATCTATTGCGTCCCGATTGCAAAAGACGTCAGGTTGCCATAGCTATCGCACGATGCCAGGGACCGCAGCTCGTGGTCATGGCGCCGACTCCGGGGATCGACGACATGAGTATGCGGCATGCTTGGCCTTGACGTCCCTCTGCGACAGCTGGCGCCCAAGCTCGGCGGCACGGATGCGAATGCTGCGCCCGGCTTCCAACATCGGTAGCACGACAGGAGCAAGCTCGCTCTGCAGCCAAATGGCGGCGTCGCGGCGGCTCGGAAGCGTTCGCAGGAGACTGTTTGGACGCAGTGTCGCTGAGGACCGTTTCCTTTGGCAGGAAATCGCCGGCTATGTTTCGGGACTCTTGTTCTACCTTCGAATCAGGCGCGGGTAAGACGGCGTGGCGCATAATCCCTTGGTTTCAATCGTGGTTCCTGCGCACAACGCGGAGGCAACGCTGCCGCGCGCACTCGATTGCCTTGTCGATCAGGAAATAGTGGATTGGGAGGCGATCGTCGTCGACGACGTCTCCACGGACGCTACCGCCGCGATCATCGCCGGCTATGTGGAGCGCGATGCCCGGTTTCGGACGTTGAGCGCTTCTGCGTATAGCGCCGCCGGCGCGCGCAATAGCGGGATTTCGACAGCGCGCGGACGCTGGCTCATGTTCCTGGATGCGGACGATTGGGTGGACGACGGCTTCCTTGCGAAAATGCTGGCCGCACTTGAAGCCGCGCCCGATGCGGTCACCGCCTATTGCGGTTCCCGGCACGTGATGCCCGATGGCGAACTCACCCCGTCGAGCATCCCGACGGAGGTTGCGATCCAGCCCTTCGAAACATTCGCGCGCCGTTGCCCCATCCACACTCACGCGCTGCTCGTCGACCGGAAGACAATTGTCGAGTTGGGCGGCTTCGATGTTTCGTTGCGCACCTGCGAGGACTGGGATCTGTGGCAGCGCCTGGCACGTCTAGGCAAACGTTGGGTGATGGTCGACGAACCGCTCGCTTTCTATCGGACCAGTCCCAACTTGCTCACCCGCAATTCGACACAGATGCTGGCCGATGCGGAAATCGTGATCGCCCGCGGCTTTTCTCCTGATCCCAGGGTCAAAAAGCCAGCATCGGCTCACGCCAATGGTGCGATCGAAACGAACGGCCGCACCGCTTCCGAAGCACTCGCGTGGTTCGCGTTGTGGAACGCCGCGTCGGATTGCGGCAGCGGCCGCCGCTCGATCAGCCCGCAGACCCTGCGCGCGCTCCCGGCAGGACGTAAGTGGGCGCGTGAGATCGCCAAGGTGGCCTTCGATGGCCTTATGGTAGGAAGCCTATCGGTGCCAGCGCAATTGGCTGCCAGATGGGACAGGTTCGGCGGCTCCCTCACCGAGTTGATCACCGAACTCGGCAAGGTCTGGGACGATCCCGTCGCGGGTCGCCGCGTCCAGTATCACCTTGAGGAAATGCTTCTCGACTTCGACGATCTTGCCGCGCCGCGCCGGCTGGCGCGGACGCTTGGAATTCGCGTCGATATTCGAAATCCGACCTCGATCGAAGTTCCGGAAGGAATCGATCAAATTTATGCCTATCTGATGATGGATAGCCAGATCGAGGCTGTCGTGCAGTTCGGCTTACTCGGGAAAGTGACAAGGCGCCATTGGATTGAATTGATCCAGAATGTCGTGGCCGCTGAGCGGCTTGTAGACAGTGCGGCAAGGTTTGCGAGACGATCACCTGTACCGCAACAGGCCGCCGGCGCCGACACGTCAAACACGCTCGCAGCCGAGGCATTGTCAGCCACAGCTGAACGCGGACCCGATCCGGACAGCCACTTTGGCAAACTCGCGCGGTTGGCCGCGGATGCGCGGAGGCTGGTTCGGTCGAGCGCCGAAGCTGCGGCGCTTCCTGCGGCGCCGCGCCGCGCACGGCCCAGGCACGACATGGATCGCACGTCGTTCTGGAATGGCTATTTCGCGACCGAGGATCCCTGGAACTACGGTTCCTCCTATGAGCAGGAAAAATATGAGCGGCAGCTCGAAATTCTGCCTGCCGGCCCGATCGGACGAGCGCTTGAGCTGGCCTGCGCGGAGGGGCACTTCACGCGGCAGCTGGCGCCGCGAGTAAGCCATTTGACCGCAACCGACATCTCCGCCGTAGCTATCGGGCGAGCGCGCGCGCGATGCAGCGATCAGCCGAATGTCGAGTTCGGCGTATTGGACTTTTGCGCGGACACGCTGCCTGGTGAGATGGACCTGATCGTCTGTTCGGAAGTGCTCTACTATCTGGATGATCTCGCCGAGCTGCGGCGCTTCGCCAAAAAAATCGTTGAGGCATTGGCGCCTGGCGGCAGTTTCATCAACGCACACGCATTCGTCTTACGTGACAATGTTGAAAGGACCGGCTTCGACTGGAACACATTCGGTGCACAAGCGATCTCAGAGACGCTGGCAGGGACCGAAGGTCTCGTCCTCGATCAATCGATCCAGACCGAGCTCTATCGCGTAGACCGCTTCCGCCGCCAGTCACCGGACGAGGCGGCGACGGAACCGATGATTGATCATGCGCCAATCCGCGCGCGCCTCGAAATCGGGGTCGCGCGAAATATCGTCTGGGGCGGGGCGCGGGCCCTGCGCCGCGACGTTGCGCGTAGCGAGCGGCGGCAGCGTATCCCTGTCCTCATGTATCACAGCGTCGCCGACGAAGGTCCGGCCGCGCTCGCCCGTTTTCGGCTCGCGCCCGCCGCATTCCATGGCCAGATGGCATGGCTGCGCGCCAATGGCTTTCACGCCATCATGTCCGAGCAGCTGGAACGGTTCATCGCCAACCGTCAACCTGTCGCCGGCCGCCCAGTGCTCATCACCTTCGACGACGGCTTCCAGAACTTTGCCGACCATGCCTGGCCGATCTTGCGGGCCAACGACCTGACCGCGGAAGTGTTCCTGGTGACGGACCTGGTGGGGGAAAGTGCACTGTGGGACGCCGACAGCGGCCCGCCGACGCCGCTTATGGACGCCGGCACGGTGCGACGTCTCGCCGCCGAAGGTGCGTTCTTCGGAAGCCATCTGGCG
This sequence comes from Mesorhizobium sp. WSM4816, assembly GCF_055811535.1. Classification (NCBI taxonomy): domain Bacteria; kingdom Pseudomonadati; phylum Pseudomonadota; class Alphaproteobacteria; order Hyphomicrobiales; family Phyllobacteriaceae; genus Mesorhizobium; species Mesorhizobium sp. WSM4816. The sequence goes on from NZ_JBVVQR010000007.1 coordinate 159,350, forward strand.
ACGCATCGCGCCATCGATGGTCTGTCGAGTTCTGACTTGGCCGCCGAGCTCCTGCGCTCTCGCATGTTCATCGAACGGTGGACCGGTCGGCCAACCACGGCGTTCGCGGCACCCTTCTCTGTCACCGACCGACGGCTTGGCCGGCTGGCCAAGGAGTGCGGCTATCGGATCGGCTTCGGCGGCAGACACGGGCCGGCGGACCTCGATTGCGATCCCATCGACCTTCCGCGCATCGAAATTCGCGGGGATCGCTCACTCGATGACTTTGTTGCCAGGGTCGAGGCGGTGCTCGAAGAGCGGTGAACTTGTCCCGCCCGTTTACCTCGTTCGCTAGTCTATTGGGCGACTTGGGAAACGGCTGACATCAGCTCCTGCGGGTTTGGCGCCCCAAACATGTATCGCCCACCCTCTGGAATCTCGGTGAAGCTCCAGCGGACGATCCCCTGCCGGTCCAGCAGGAACTGACCGACCAGTTGTCCGTGTCCGGTTGCGATCATCTGCTCGTCGGCTTCGGTCAGTTCGTAATGGTCCCTCTTGTTGAGGAGTTCGCTGGCCGCAATAGGATCCATAGGACCAGGCAACTCGCCTGGTATGTCGACCCGCATATCCTTTGCCGCTGCCATCGAGACCTTGTACGGCCAGTTCGTCTCGTTTTCGGTGAATTCGAGATTGGGCAGTCCAAAAGCACGATGTGATGCGCGTTCAGGGTCGGAGGCCGCAAGCAGATTCGGCATCGGGTGGTAGCGGAAATAGAGACGCGCCCGTTCGATCGGCGTGTTGACCACCGTCAGGCTCTCCACGCCCTTTTCGCGCAGCTCCGGATCAAGCCGCGCCTGGGCGGCGATATGGCGCCGGCAAAACGCACAATGCAGACCTCGAAACAGGCCGACCAGCACCGGCTTTTGTCCGCGAAAGTCGTCAAGCGCGATCTTGCCTTCCTGGGTAATGGCGTCGAGTACCACGTTCGGCGCACGGTCGCCCGGTCGAAGCGGTACCAAGTCGCTACGCGCGGACATTTCCAACCTCCGACCCCGGTTAATCGAGAAAAGGCAGCACCACAAGCGCTTCCGGGTCGAGCCCGTGCTGGGCGCATATACCCTGCGCCAAGGAAAAGTAGCGTTCGGCCTCGGCCAGATTGTCGAGGTCGAGATTGAGCGTTGCGAGACCATCATAGCACGGAAACAGCAGTTGGGGTTCGCCCGTTTCGCGGGCTACGTCCAGTGCTTCGTGGAACAAGCCAACCGCTAGTTCCGGATGGCCGTTGCACTGGTGGATCTGCCCAAGCACGATCAACGGCACCGGCAGGTGCTCGCGCTGGTCGAGCGCCCGGTCGATTTCGATGGCCTTCTCGGCAGCAGGCACGCCCTCCGTTGGACAGCGATCCGTGAAAGTACAACAAGCGACCGCCAGATTGGCGAGGAGGCGCGCCTGGAAACCCAAATCACCAATATGGCGCGCCACTTCAAGACCGCGCCGACAGACCTCCATCGCCTGTGCCGGATCGATGGTCGTGTAAAGCACGCCCAGATTGGTGTAGCCGCGGCAGGCCGCGCCCAGCAGACCGGCGGCTTCGGCCAATTCAATGCTACGCTCAACCTGACGCACGGCTTCACGGTTTCGCCCAAGGCGAGCCAGCGCGACAGCCTTGGTATTAAGTGCCTCGGCGGTCACAAGGGTGGCATCACACCCTACCTCGGAGACATGCTCCGTCGTCAGAGAGCGTACGCAATCCAGCGCCGCGTCTGCCCATTTTGCCGCGAGAGCGTGATCTCCGCTACGGAACGCCTGTCGGCCACGTTCTTGCCAGAGATGCGCCTGCTCGATCGGGGCATCCGCTCCATCGAGGAGCGCTGCCGCTTCAGCATAGCGGGATTCTGCGTTGTCCCGCTTGCCGACGTCCCAGAGCAGCCGACCCATCTTTCGCAAAACGCGCGCCGACGCGACACGATTGGCTGACTCGCGGTATGCCTGCAACACCGTTTCGTAGTGGCGGTGCGCGATCTCGCGGCGGCCCATCGGCCCGCTCAAATCGGCAATGCGCTCTGCAATTTCCAGTTTGAGCGGTGTTTGCCCGATCGCGCTCAACGCAGTCAGTGCTCGCTCGTAGAAACGAAGTGCGTCGTCGTTGGCGTATATCATGCGAGCGCGATCGCCCGCCGCCTGCAGGTAATGCGCGCCTCTCTCCCGCTCGGCGCTCTGTGCGAAATGATGACCGAGCACGGTCAAATCCTCGAGCCGTTCCGGCTTGTCGCCGCACAATTGCTCCAAGGCAGCACCGACCCGCCCGTGGATGTCGGTCCGGCGTTGCAGGAGCATGTTCTGGTAGATCACATCCTGCAGCAATGTTTGCGTAAAGCGGTAGCTTTGCGACGAGACCGAGCCTGATCCGGCAACTTCCTCGATGATTTCCGCATCGCAAAGCAGTTCGCAGCCGGCTTCCAGCCGGCCGGGGTCGGACGTCACGGCTTTCAGAACTGTGGCATCGAAGCGCGGGCCGATGACCGCGGCTTCCTGGGCCAACCGGCGCACCTCTTGGGGCAGCCGGTCGACGCGAGCAAGCAACATCGCCTGGATAGTGGCGGGAATGCCGGTTGCGACTTCGCCTGCCGCAGTCCGCCATCGCTGGCCCTCGCGCATCAGTACGCCGCGATCGATAAGGCCGCGGACGATCTCCTCTACAAAGAGGGGGTTGCCACCCGCGCGCTCGAGGATCTGGTCGAGAAGCCCTCCTGCGGAGTTTACCCAGCTTTCGCCGAAAAGCGCCGCCAGCATGCTGCGACCTTCATCATTGTTGAGCGGCGAAAGCCTGAGCGCTGTGTGACTGACCCGGCTTGAGCCGAGCTGGTCGTTGTCCGGCGCCGGACGATGCGTGACCAGCAACATCAAGCGCGTCCGTTCCAACCTGTCCATCACGAAACGTAGTGCCTCGAGCGACACGGCGTCGGCCCAGTGCAGGTCTTCGACGACAATCAACAGCGGCGACAACGCAAGCCGCCGTTCGATGATTGTGCGGACTGCGTAGAGAATTTGCCGCCGCAGCTGCTCGGGCTCGACATGCTGCAAGGTGGCATCGGGGTCGCCAAGGCCGAGCACATGGTAGAGCAAAGGCATCAGCCGCTTCGCCTCCTCGCCCTCCAGGCCGAGATTCGCAAGCAAGCCTGCGAGCTTCCCCCGCATTTCGTCCCCATTGTCGTTCTGCATCATCCCGGCAGCGCTGCGCACCACTGCGCCCAAGGCGCCAAATGATTGTTCGCCCAGCGGTGAGCACGTGGCCAGCCGCACGGCGACGTTGCGAAAACGATCCTCGTCGCCGACGCGGGCGACGAACTCCTTCACCAGCCGCGATTTCCCGATACCGGCTTCTCCGACGAGGCGGACAAGTTGGGCCGAGCCGCCGCACGCCTGGTCAAGGCTGGCCAGCATTCTATTGAGCTCGGCACCACGACCTATCATCGGCGCACTGAGGCCGAGCACCTCGAGCCCACGTGCTGCACGCGGCGCCGCAAGCGGTGCATCCAGCCGATGGACGAGCACACTGCCAGCCTTGCCGCGAAGCACGACATCACCCAGCGACTCGTAAGAGAAGGCATGCCGGGTCAGCCTGTGAGTGAGCTCGCCTACCAGCACCTCACCCGGTGCGGCCAGCGATTGCAGGCGTTGCGCCGTATTCACTGTATCGCCGGTCACCGAATAGGATTTGGCCGTGCCGACGCCAAATCCGCCAGTGACGACCGGACCAGTGTTTATGCCGATATGGAGTGACAGAGGCGGGCCGGAGTGGCGGGTGCTTTCGCCGAGCCGCGCCGTCCGGGCGATCATGTCGAGAGCGGCGCGAAGCGCACGTTCCGGATCGTCCTCATGCGCGACTGGCGCACCGAACAAAGCGAGCAGTGCATCGCCGATGAATTTGTCGACGAAACCACCAAAGTTTCGCACGGCCGCCGTCAATTCCTTGAACAGTTCGTTCTGCAGCGCTTGCATGACCTCGGGGTCGAGCTGCTCGCTGAGTGTCGTGAAGCCGCAAAGGTCGGCGAACAGGACCGTTACCGTCCGGCGATCGGCGTCAGAGACGGGATACAGCCCATCTTCGCTTTCGATGTTCGGAAGCAGCGACGGAGTTCGAGAAGGCTGCACAATGGTCCGGCTTGGCGTCGGAGCAGGCCGTTCGACGGCTTTTGCGGGCGCCCCGACGCTTGCCCCACATTTCGGACAGAACTCGAAATCAGGTGCGCAGCGGTAGCCGCAACGGGCGCATGGCACGGGCTGGCGCCTGCCACACCTCGGACAGAAAGCGTAACCGCCCTCAACCTCGAAACCGCAGCCCGAGCAGTCCATCGAACAAGACCTCACTAGGGGCCGTGACGGCGTGATCTCGCTACGCACTTCACGGCCAAGGTTCACAAGAATGAACCGATAGCCGTCGACCAGCAAGCGGCAGCGCAAATTGGCATCGAGCGATCCGTGTGGGTCCGGTGGCATAGCGCTGCCGATCGAGGCGGAAGCCGTCGTCGAAATCCCGAAAGGCATCAGCCTCAAGGAAGCGGCCGGATCAGACGCCAGAGGCTCACCGATAGATCGCCGTCGCTCGCGGTTGCGCACCGGAAAATCAACCTGAAGTAGGCTCAGTTCGCCTTGATCTCTGCCTGGCCGATCTTGCGCCATCGGGCGTTTTCGCGAACCAGCTTCAGGTCGTCGGTCGCCTCGGCAAACGTCCGCAAACGGTATTGCCGGAGCAGGTCCGGGAAGACCGCCCCTTCCGGCAGGCCGGCAAGCTGCTCGCGGACCGAGATCTTTTCGTCGATGACCCGCATGCCCCAGGCATTTTCCCGAACCTGCAACTCCGCAGCCAGATCGCGCTCTTCCGGCGCGTTTTCATCTAGCGCAGCCAGCAGGATCGAGTGGAAAAGCGCTACATAACCAATCTGTCTCAGGCCGCCCACAACCCGCACGCGCGGCAATATGGCAAGGACCAGGAACATCAGGAACAAGTTCGGCAGCAGCATGCCGTCCAGCAGCGCCTGCCTGAGATGCGGTCGCTCGAACGGGATGGAAAGACCATGCGGCCTGCCAGGCTCGATCAGGTGCCCGTTATCGAGGACGAGCTTGCGCACGCGCTCCTCGCGGATACCCCAGAAATAGGCCGTGGCATTGGGCAGGAACCTGCCAAATGGGCTCGATGCGGCTGCTTGCAAGGCACGTTCGAGACGCTGGCGCCTTGCGGGCTCAAGGAGCAGCCTGGAAACAAGGCTGCCGTCATTTTCCAGATGCCGCGCCATGGCAGCCGCGGCGAGCCGATCATCGATGAAAATCGGCTGTGCCATGCCGGAACGATCCCAATCGGCGACCAGATCCTCGTTGAGGGCCGTCAGCGCATCGGCGGCGGTTCCAAACACCTTCTGCTGGCTGGCAAGCAGTGTGCCCAGCCAGCGGCTGGCATCCGTTTCGTCGCCCACCGCTTCGAGCGCGCGCTTGTTGAGGGTGACGGGACCGGCCACGCAGGCGCTTTTGCGGCACAGTTTGTGGCGCCCCATGCCAAACAGGTTGACCTTGTCGTCACCGACATCGAGCCATCCCGGCCCCTCCCGGCCAATTGTCTCCATGGTCATCGTCGTTCCCATGAAGCTGAAGAAGGCCGACAGCCCGTTTTCGACCGCGCCGAGCCAGGCAAGCAGGAGGGCATCGAAGGTGATCCGGTCCATCAGAAGCAGGCAGTGCAGGCCGGACTGAATCACCGGTCTGGACTCGAACTCGTCGAGGACCTTGCCGATCTCTTCAGGCTGCATGATCACACCAAGGCGCTGATGCAGGACTTCGCGCAGGATCGAGCGGGCAGCGATCGCCGGGCCCGATGCAGGCCTTGCCACTGGCCGCCACAGATGGCGGGCGTAATCGGAAACCGGTGCATTCCAGTTCTGCTCGATGTCGCGCACGACTTCCGGGCAGAGCAGCGACAGCACTGCCAGAATTTCCGCCGGAGGCGTAGGGGATGGGTCAAAGACGGCGGTCATTGGTCCCGTCTAGCCGCTTGCCGTGCAAACGCCAAGGGAGACCAGACTTGCTGGATGCGACCAAATGGTGTGAGACGAAATTGACAGGCCAAATAGCGGATCTCAGAACCGCAGCCGGGCCATGCTCAGGAGGTCATGGTACTGGCCGTCGGTAAAACCGGCCTTCACATGTCGGCCTTCGACCTTGAAGCCGTGTCTTGTGTAGAGACGGATGGCCGGTTCGTTGTCGGCATAGACGGTCAATTCGACCCGCTTCAGGGCGCGCCAGTTGTCGGCCACGTCAAGCAGCGCGCCAAGTATGGCAGAGCCGATACCCTTGCCGACAAAGGCATCGTCAAGCCCGATATTGATCTCGCCGATATGCGAACGGCGCGGCGAACCCTGCACGACCAGGCTGCCATGGCCGACGACCTTGCCGTCCAACTCGGCAACGATCCAGGTGGTTTCCTGGCCGGACTTGGCGATGCGCCGCTCCACCTGCTCCACCATCTCGAAGGGCATCCTGAGCGTGCCCCAGCGGAAGCCCGGCATGTTGAAGATAGCGCAAAGCGCCTCCGCATCGCTTGGCCGGACGGACCGGAGCTGCGGCTGGATTTTCTTTGGGGATGGCGAGGTCATGCTGGTCATGGCTTTCCCGGCGAAGGCAATCGGCCCGCCACGATGCACCGGACGTCACCTGAAAATCCAGCCGTCTCTGCAACCTATGATGCCGGTTGCGAGCTAAAATACCGGGAGGCGGCGTAGAGTTTGAAGACGCCGCTGATGCCGATCCAGCCGAAAAGGGCGAGCCAGCACAATGTCCTGATCGCTGTCCAGTCGATCCGGTGCACCGCAGCGTCGGTGATGACGAGGCCAAGGATGGCAAGCAGGCCAACCAGAAACTGCGCCAGGCCGAGCACCAGCAGTTCCTCGCGCGGCGCGCTTCTCCAGACGAGATATACACCGCCCGCACCGGCCAGGAAGATGGCGCTGTAGACCTGAGCATGGAAGGCATCGATCGGCCATGGCCAGAGGCTGCCGAATGTCAGGGGAAACAGCAACAGGCCTAGGCCATAGAGCCCAAGGATCGCCGATTCCACCGGCATGTAGCCGCGCCATGCCGGATTTAAGGTCACGCCTTTGGCAGAAGGACGGGCCTTGGCCCTCCACAGGAACAGCCCGGATACCGCGACCGAAGCGAGATAGACCAAAAACCAGAGCCAGGGCGCTTTGCGCTCGAAGTTGAAATAGCCGAGATTGATGAACGAAGCCAGCGACACGATGACGGTGAAGATGAAGGCCATGACGAGCACGAGCCGGCCGGGCGACCAGCGATTCCAGACCAGCAGCGCCGCCATCACGACCATTTCGGCGGTGTAGAAGCCGCCGAGGAAGCGGGCATTGAACGGCGTGACGGCCCAAGGCCAGCGCGGCTTGACCAGCACAGGCGCGAAAAACAGGCCGGCGCCTACGATCAGCACGATGATGACCACCACAGAGAATAGGCGCAGGGCCGCGGGAAATGGCGGGTTGTTGGATGTCGGCATGGGAGAAAGTCCCCAAGATGAATGCCCCATGGACCATCATAGTGCCGCTTGCGGCCGGTGAAAATCCGCCGAATGGAAATTGAACTGTCACCATGCCCATCTATTCGATTGGCCGTAGGATGCGTTTCGAAGTAAGATGGAGTACTGGGACCAAAGACGCCTCCGGGGGCGCATTTTCCGGAGCCTGCACGATGAACGAAGCTCAGGATCTGTTCTCGCTTCTGCGGCAGTCGACCGGTGTCGATCCGCAGGCAATTGACGCGATCAAGCGAACCATCGCGGAGGGCAAGGACCGCGAACTTTGCCGCATCAATGCGCCAGCCTTCGCCAGCAAGCATGGCCTCGACGAGGAACGCGCCATAAGCGCCTTTCTCCATGCGGCGCGGGTAGGCATCTTCGACATTTCCTGGAATGTTCTATGCCCCGGCTGTGGCGGCGTGCTCGACACAAACGCCACGCTGAAAACCCTGCAGAAGGACGAATACACCTGCGCGCTGTGCTCCGAGGGCTATTCGCCGACCCTCGACGAGATGGTCGAGGTGACATTCACCGTCAGTCCCCGCGTGCGCAGGATTGCCGCCCACAATCCACACGAACTGCCCTTGCTGGAATATTACCGCCAGATCTACTGGGCGTCCGGCGTCGATCTGCCGGAAGAGGATTTCGCGAAAAAGATCGAAGCGTTCTCGCTGGAGGATATCGAGCTTGCCCCCGGCGAAAAGGCGGTTCTGCCCATACAGCTTCCGTCTGAATTCGTCATCGTCTTCGAGCCGGTCACCCATTCAGCACAGTTCATCGACGTGAAGGGCGAACCAACAAAAGAGCGCCGAAGCCTCTCTTTGGTCTTCGACCGCGACCATGTCCAGAACCAGACGCTGGAGATGCAACCCGGCCCGTTGCGCATTTCGCTGGAGAACAGGACCGACACACGCGTGCTGCCGACGGTCTTCATCGCCGGCCAGGAATTGCATGGTCTCCTGGGTAAACGCCGGCCCTTCCTGACCGCCAAGCGCCTGCTCACCAACCAGACGTTCCGCGATCTCTATCGCACGGATACGCTCGACATCGACCAGCGCCTGAAAATCACCAGCCTGACCTTCCTGTTCACCGACCTGCGCGGATCGACCGAGCTTTACGAGCGGGTGGGCGATCTTTCGGCCTTCGATCTCGTGCGCGTGCATTTCCAGGTTCTGCACGAGATCGTTGCGGCGGAGGCAGGCGCGGTGGTCAAGACGATCGGCGATGCGGTGATGGCGACCTTCGCGACGCCTGATCGTGCGATTGCTGCGGCCCTCAGGATGCGCGATGCCATGCGTGAGCTCAACGACAAGAGCGGGCGCGAGGATCTGCTGCTCAAGATCGGAGTCCATGCCGGCCCGTGCATCGCCGTGTCCATGAACGAGCGACAGGACTATTTCGGCCAGACGGTCAACATTGCTTCGCGGGTCCAGAACCTTGCCAATGCACAGGCGATCTTCGCCACTCGTGCCGTGGTCGGCGACAATCTCACCGCCGATCTGTTGAACAGGAACGCGCTGACGCCCGTGCCCCACGAGGTCTCGCTGCGCGGCATCGAGCGGGAGATAGCAGTATTTATGATCCCCTGAAGATTTGGCCCCGAAGATTTGGCCGCCAAATGTTTGGGCCGTCTCGGCCCCTCACACGCGCCTGCAGACAAAATAACGATCGGCGGGCACCGAAGGCGGCGGCTGGAGGCGTTGCAACAGCGGGTGCTCGAGGGGCGTGCCGCTGACCGCGAAGCCGCCGACGCGAAGCAGGCGCGCGATCAGATCGGGAAGCCAGGTAGAGGTCACTGCGTCGCGATCGTCATAGCCGGTGCCGATGTCAGCATGAACGAGAGCCGCGTCGATGCCAATGAACCTCTTCGCCGTCTCGCGTATTTCGCCGAGCACGAAGTCTTCAGCGTCGGGAATTGAGCTGGCGTGTGCGCTAAGTTCACGGTCGAACACCACGATCCGGCGTCCGGGCAGGCGCTCGCGCAGATGGTGGTACGTCCGGCCGTTGCCGAGGCCGAGCTCGAGCACCGGCCCTTCCATCTTCGCCACCTCGGGGCAAACCTGATCGAGAATGTCGCGCTGTGCGGTCATCCTGCTGATGAAATTCTCAAGGCGAGTCATATGCGTGTGTGTCCTGAAACCAGCTCAAGAGATCAGCAATGCCCGCGACCAGAGCGGTTCACGGGTGAAACCCGAGGGCGACATGTGAACCGCCGATCGCGTCCCGGCACGTATAGAGGCGAACGATGAACCCTGCAATAACCGAACAGGCTGCCGACAGGATCATACCGGGTGGAGCGGGTGGCCCGGCGCGCGGCGGAATAGCGATCTCACTTGTAGGGATCTGCGGCGTCCCGCAGGCCGTCGCCGAGGAAGTTGAACGCCAGGATGACGAGAATGACGGGGAGCATCGGCAAAAGCAGCCATGGATAGAACGCGATGACGCTGACGCTGCGCGCCTCCGTGAGCAGGATGCCCCAGCTGGTTATCGGCGCCCTCAGGCCGAGCCCGAGGAAGCTCAGCGCCGTCTCGCCCAGGATCATGCCGGGTATGGAGATCGTCGCCGTCGCGATCAGATGCGACATGAAGCCGGGAATGAGATGCCGCCCGATGATGCGGCTGCTTCTGGCGCCCATCAATTGCGCGGCCAGAACGTAATCCTCCTCGCGCAACGCTAGAAGCTTCGAACGCACGGCCCGCGCCAATCCGGTCCAGTCGAGCAGCCCAAGGATGACGGTGATGCCGAAATAGATCAGGATCGGACTCCAGGTTATCGGCATGATCGCCGCCAGAGCCAGCCATAGCGGAATGCTGGGGATTGACTGCAGAACTTCGATTATCCGTTGAACGATCAGGTCGAATATACCGCCGTGATAGCCGGCCAGTCCGCCGATGACGATGCCGAGCAGGAAGCTGAAACTGATGCCGACGAGGCCGATTGTCAGTGAAATGCGTGCGCCATAGATGATGCGCGAGAGCACGTCGCGCCCTAGCCTGTCAGTGCCGGCCAGAAAGAGCTGGCCGTTTTCGGCAGGGCAGACAAAATGCCTGTCACCTTCGATCAGGCCCCAGAACCGATAACTGTCGCCCTTGCAGAAGAAACGGATCCGCTGAACATCATCTTGATTCTCGATGTAGTTCCGCTTGAGCGTGTCCATATCCAGCGTCATCTGGCGGCCATAAACGAACGGCCCGACGAACTGGCCGTTGTGGAACAGGTGCACCCGCTGCGGCGGCGAATAGATGTAGTCCATGTTGCGCGTGTGCAGATTGTAGGGGGCCAGGAACTCGCAGATCAGTATTCCGAAATAAAGCGCTGCCAGGAATATGCCTGAAATAACGGCAAGCCGGTGCTCCCGGAATTTCCACCACATCAGCCGCAACTGCGACGCCTGAAAGACCTTCGACTGCTCAGGCGTCATCGCCTCGACCGACTCCAGGTCAAAGGGCGCGGTGGAAACGTAGTGTTGCAGCGGAGCACCCGGAGCGGGCAGCGGCGAATGCGTGCTCATTTGGTGCTACCGCCCTGCAAACGAATTCTTGGATCAAGCAGCGCCAGCGCCAGGTCGGAAATCAGGACACCGATGACCGTCAGGAAGGCGAGGAACATGAGGAACGACCCTGCCAGGTACATGTCCTGGCTTTGCAGCGCCTTGATCAGCATCGGCCCGGTCGTTTCCAAAGACAGCACGATCGCCGTGATTTCGGCGCCGGAGATGATGGCCGGCAGGATAGAGCCGATGTCGGAAATGAAGAAATTGAGCGCCATGCGCAGCGGATATTTGACCAGCGCCTTGAACGGATGAAGTCCCTTGGCGCGCGCGGTCACGACATATTGCTTGTGTAGCTCGTCGAGGAGATTGGCGCGCAGCCGCCGGATCATGCTTGCCGTGCCCCCGGTGCCGATGATCAAGACCGGAATCCAGAGATGGGCGAGGATCGACTTCGCCTTGGCCCAGCTCATCGGCTCGCCGAGATATTGCTGGTCCATGAGGTGGCCGATGGATGTGCCGAACCAGATGTTGGCGAAATACATCAGGATCAGCGCCAGCATGAAGTTCGGAATGGCAAGGCCGAGAAGGCCGAAGAGAGTCAGGCCGTAGTCGCCCCAGCTGTATTGATGCGTGGCGGAGTACATGCCGATCGGAAAGGCGATGAGCCAGGTAAAGATGATCGTGACGAAGGAAACCAGCACGGTCAGCCACATTCGGTCCCCGACGACGTCGCGGACCGGCAGCTCATATTCGAAGGAATAGCCAAAATCGCCGCGCAGCATCCCGCCGACCCAGTAGAAGTATCGAATGACCGGTGGCTGGTCGAAACCATAGTCCTTGCGCATCATCTCGATGCGATCGGAATCCACCGCTTCGCCCTGAGCCCGAAGCTCGGCAACATAGCTGTCGAAATAGTCGCCAGGGGGAAGTTCGATGATCGTGAACACCAGTGCCGATATGACCAGCAGCGTTGGAACCATCACGGCAATGCGCCAGACAAAATATCGAAGCACGCTCAGGACTCTCCAAGCCAGAATGTATCCGGCATGTAGACGCCGAAATAGGCGGTCGGGTCGTAGCCGTAGAGCGCCTTGTCAGGCAGATTGCGCAGCCGCGAGGACACCAGAACCGGCTGATGCGTTCCGTTCACGGTGCCGATCGAAAACACCTGATCGGTGTAGATCGACAGCATTGAATTCCAGATTTCGGCACGCTCCGTGGCTTCGGTCGATGCCTTCCAGCGCTTGAGCAAAGCCATCAGCTCGACCACAGGCGGAAGATCGGGCGCCTCACCGAGCTTGCCATGAGACAAGTGGTGAGCACCCCAGAGCGGCCATTGCAGCTGGTCGTCCATAGTTGGGGCCAACTGGTACGGGTTCATGTCGGCGGTCGGCACGCCATTGTCGATGCCCGACCACATCGACATCATGATCTGGCCGCCAAGCGCGCGGCTGCGGAAGATATCGCGCTGCGAAGTCCGGATGAACAGGGCGATCCCGATCTTGCGCCAGTGATCGGTGATGAGTTCGAGCGCGTCGGTTTCCAGCGTGCTTTCGCCGGCCGTTTCCACTATGATCTGCGCAGGGCGTCCATCGGGAAGTATCCGCATGCCTTCATCGTCACGCGTCTGAAGCCCGGCCTCGTCGAGCAGGGCATTGGCCTGGTCGGGATCATGGGCGACCCAGGCTTTCGCGAATTCCGGCCGGTAGAGCGGGCTCTCCGGCAGGACCGTATCGGCACTTTCCTGCCCCAGTCCGTAGAACACGGCCAAATTGATCTCGCGCCTATCCACAGCGAGCGAAAGGGCGCGGCGCACGCGAACGTCACGAAGAAGGCCACGCCACACCTGGTCGGCACAATTCAGATTGGGCAGCAGCGCCAGCCGCGAACCCTGTGTGCGTTTCCAGAGATGCATCTTCACCGGGTAGCGCTTCTCCGCATCCTTCAGGAAGGAGTAGTCGGTGAAGTCAATTCCGATGCTTTGCAGGTCGCTCTCGCCCGCACCGGTCTTGGCGGAAATGATCGCCGGCGAGCTGACATTCATGACAAACCGGTCAACATAGGGCATTTGCCGGCCATTCTCGTCTACTCGATGAAAGAACGGGTTGCGCTCGAAGACGAATTGCTCGGCCGGGGGCTTGGTCCGGTTCCGCCATGGATCGAGCGTCGGCAGTTCCGGGTTCTCCGGGCGATACTGCCGCGACATGCGGATATGCAGGAGCGTCCATTTCTTGGCCCGGTTCTCCTTCATCAGGCCGGCGAGCCGAAATGGATCCTGGTATTTCTTGTGGAACTGCTTGAGATAGGTGGCCGGCAGAACCAGCGATAGCGGCGAAGCAGCAGCAAGCTTGGGCAGGAAGTCGGGATTGGGCGCATCCCAACTATAGCGGACCGTCGACGGATCGACGATCTCGAAGCGTGGCGGCTTGGCGTTCGCCAGCAGGGCAGGGGCAAGCCCGCCTTGCGAAAGCTCATCGTTCAGCCAGACATCTTCCCAGCAATAGCGAAAATCCTCCGGCGTCAGCAGGCTACCGTCAGACCATTTATGGCCTTCCCGAATCTTGAAAGTGAAGATGCGATCATCCGCTACGTCGAAACTTTCGAGAATGTCGGCTTGCAAGTTGAGCTTTTCGTCATAGCCGACCAGGCGAGCATACCCGTAGATCGTCATCATCCGGATATCTTTCTGGCTGCCGATGATCGTGCGCAGCGTGCCGCCATACTGGCCGGGCTGCCGGCCCATCGCGGCGAGGTTCAACGCGCGCGGGCTCTTGGGCAAGCGTTCGGCGAGTGCCGGCAGCGCCTTGGCCTTCAGCTGCGGCTGAAGAAATTCCGGCTCCAGATCGCCGGCGCGCGACGTGCCCGGCAGAAATGCCGAAGCCATAAGTCCAAGGACGGTGCGCCGGCTGATCAATGGCGTAACTCGCTGACATCGGCCGTACGCCGGGCCAGCACGAGGTGGCCGCCGCCAAGGTCGAGCGGCGACAGCATATCCTTGTCGCTCTCGTCGCGGAATTGCGGTCCCCATGCGCTGGTGTCGGAAGCGCCGTCGAGCTTCAGCGTTTTGAAGTCCATCGGCCTGTCGAGATCGGGGAAAGGTACTGCGGCGACCAGTGAGCGCGTGTAGGGGTGGACCGGTTTCCTAAGCAGAATTTCGCGCGGCGCGAGCTCGACGATACGGCCGCCGCACATCACCGCGATGCGGTCTGCCATGTAGTCCACCACCGCCAGGTTGTGGGATATGAACAGGTAGGTCAGGCCCAGTTCCTTCTGCAGGTCCTTCAGAAGGTTCAGGATCTGCGCCTGGACGGAGACATCGAGTGCCGAAACCGGCTCGTCGCAGATCAGGAGTTCAGGCCCCAGCGCCAACGCGCGCGCGATGCCGATACGCTGACGCTGCCCGCCGGAGAAACTGTGCGGATAACGCTTTATGAAGCGCGGATCGAGCCCGATTGCCTGCATCAGGCTCTTGACCGTGACGAGTCGGGACGCGGCATTGCCACGTTGATGGATTTCCAGCGGCTCGCTCAAGATGTTCTCCACCGTCATGCGAGGTGAAAGCGACGAAACCGGGTCCTGGAAGACCATCTGGATTTTCGCGCGCAGCATGCGCAGGGCGTCTCCCTCGGCTTCCAGGACGTCGATCGGACCATCGCTGCCGTTGAAGATCACAGAGCCGCCGCTTGGTGTGACAGCCCGCATGAGGACTTTGCTGACGGTGGTTTTGCCGGAGCCGCTTTCGCCGACAAGACCCAGACACTCACCCCGCCTGATATCGAAGCTCACGCCGTCGACGGCGCGAACAGAGGTTTGATGATCTCCGCCGAACCATCCGGACTTGCGGATGGTGAAGGTCTTTGTCAGATCCCTGACTGACAGCAGGATGTCGTCCGGCCCCTTCGATGCCGGCGCCGTCTGCTTGCCGAGCAGGTTCCCGACATTCACCGGCACCTCGCGGAGCGCCTTTAGCCTTTCGCCAGGCTTCAGGTCGAAATGCGGAACGGCTGCCATCAGGCCCTTCAGGTAAGGGTGGCCTGGCCGGCGGAATATCGCCTCGACAGGTCCCGCTTCCATGATCTCGCCATGGTACATGACCACCACCTCGTCGGCGACATTGGCGACCACGCCAAGGTCGTGCGTGATCAGCAGCATCGCCATGTTCAGCTTGGCCTGAAGCCCGCGCAGCAATTGCAGGATTTGCGCCTGGATGGTGACGTCCAACGCCGTTGTCGGCTCGTCGGCGATCAACAGGGCGGGCCGGCAGATAAGCGCCATGGCGATCATGGCGCGTTGACGCAATCCTCCCGAAAGTTCAAACGGATACATGTCATAGGCGCGCTTGGGGTTGGGAAAACCGACAAGGTCGAGCATTTCCTCGGCCCGCGCCTTGCGCTCCGCCCGCGCCATGGGCGTATGAATCTGCAGGGATTCGCTGACCTGATTGCCGACCGTGTGCAGCGGCGACAGTGATGTCATCGGCTCCTGAAAGATCTTGCCGATGCGGCTGCCTCTCAACGCCCGGATTTCGGGTCCGTCACGCGGCATCTGCAGGATATCCTGCGTCGTGCCGGGCTTTTCAGGATCGGAAAACAGGATACGGCCGCGAACATGGGCTGTGTTCGGCAAAATGCCCATCACTGCCTGGCTGAGAACCGATTTTCCGGAACCGGACTCGCCTACAAGCGCAGTGACCTTGCCGGGCAAGACGCGAAGATTTGCACGTCTGACGGCATGCAACGGTCCGCCGATAATGGCAAAAGAGATGCCAACATCCTCGATCCGCAGCAGATCAACACCCGAATTCATTCTCACACCAGCCCCACTCTGGCAGCCCGCCGGGCGGCGGGCCCAGAAAGCGAGACTAACGCATTGGCAGCGCAGAGCAACTTGGATTCGAAATCGGTCGCCAGTTCCCTGGCGGAACCGGCGACCGGACTGCGCACCAAAGGCGTTCGGATCAGATCGTGGCGGTTACTGGAGCTTCCTCCGGTCGGCCGCCGACAGCCGCGCTGCATCGCGATGAAGCAGCATGACCTGCTCGGCGTCGGATATTCGGTCGTGAATCGGCTCCAGCGCACCGTCTTCATCGAGTGCGAGAGCACCCGACAGATCGGGTGAAAGCACCGTCAGCTTCTGTTTGACGCCCGCCAGTTCCTCGTTGCCGAGCGTCAGCCAGCTGTTGGCGCCGCAATAGCTGGCGAAGTCTTTGCTGGCGAGAACGCTGTGCGGATATTTCTTGGTCAGGGTCTGGAGGCGCTGGACCTCGTTTACAGCCGAGCCGAAGACAGAGAATGTGAGCCGGTCCGTAAGTCCGACATTGCCGAACATCACATTGCCGACATGCAGGCCGATGCCAAAGTTTATGTCGCCCAATCCCTGCTCCTTTCTGCGCAGATTGAGATCTTTCATGCGCGCCGTGGCCTTGTGCGCTGCCGCAAGAGCTGCCTGGCAGGCGATCTCGGACTGCGAGCGGTGCCTTTCGCAAGGGAAGACGGCAATGAAGCCATCCCCCAGGAAACTCATGATCTGCCCGCCTTTGCGATTGAAAGGTGCAGCAATGGCATCGAAGAACTGGTTCAGCGTATCGATGTAGATTTCGCGGCCGGAAGTTTCGGCAAGCCTTGTCGAGCCGCGCATATCGGCCATGACCAGTGCGGCCCGGATTGTGTCGCCCTCGCCGCGCTTGATCTGGCCGTCCAGCACGCGCCTGCCGGCGTCGCCGCCGAGATACGTGGTCATCATGTTGTCGGCCAGCTTGGTGAGCACCGCCATCTTCGTTGCGATAGCGAGATGGTTCTGGATGCGCAGCAGCGCTGAAATCATGCTGTCGCTGAAGCCTGCAGCGCTGTCGGTCGACCAGGACCCGAGCATGCCCTGACTGGTATTGCCGTTGAAGGGATGCACGAATGCCATGTAGTCGGTCACGCCCATAAGCCTGAGGTCATCGAAAACAGGAAATTCCGACGGTACCGACGGGTCGAGCCGGCGCCGCAGATGGTCGAGCTTGTTGCTGAGCAGATGGTAGTATGGGCTGGTCAGGAATCTGTCAGAATGAGCGCCGTCCTCTTTGCGGAAGCCTTCCACTTCCATGCCCTGGCCGCGAAGCCAGGTGAAGCCAAGCGCGTCATAAAGCGGATGAAGCATCGAAAAGCTCAAATGCACCCGCTTCAGCGGCAGGCCGGCAGCAGCCAGCCGTTCACAAAAACCCTTTACCAATGTTTCCAGGGCGTCGCCCGCCAGCGCCGATTGGGTGAGCCAATCGGCAACCTTGTCCATGAGAATGCTGGAAATTTCTGCTTGCGCTGTGCTCATGCTGTCTTGAGACCCGTCGAAGACGAGCCATTCTCCTTTGATCCGCCCCAACACGCTCCGCTAACGACCCCAGGGATAAGACCCTCGAAGTCAATGAAGCCGGCTTTGGGCAAAAGCCGGCGAGGGGCATTATGTGGCGAGGCTGCCGGGGGAGTGCAATCACGATCCTGACACCAGGCAAAAAAACTCGCCGGCTCAGACGCGGTCAGGCCTTCACCACCGTCTCTCGGGCCAGCCCGAGGCGGCCAAAAACATTGCGTGTGTCGATGATCAGAAGAGCGTGATCAGCGATCGCCTGATAGTCGATCGCGTCGTGGTCGGTTGCAATGACGACAGCATCGAAATCCTTCAATGCCGCCTCGGTCAATTCGACCGAGCGCCGCCCCTTGATCGTCATATGCTCTCGTGTGGCCGGGATCTCGGTAACATGCGGATCGTGAAATTCCGCCTTGCCGCCCCATTCCTCGATGAGTTCAATGAGCCGCAACGAGGGGCTTTCGCGGATGTCGGGCACGTTCTTCTTGTAGGCGAGCCCGATGATGAGAATGCGCGAGCGGCTGAGCGCCTTGCCGCAGCGCTGGTCCAGCGCCTTCGCCAGTTCATCGATCACATGACGCGGCATGGCCGTGTTGATCTCTGCCGCCAGTTCGATGAAGCGGGTTGGCATTTCGTATTCGCGCGCCTTCCACGTCAGGTAGAAGGGATCGATCGGAACGCAGTGTCCGCCGAGTCCGGGGCCAGGATAAAAAGGCATGTAGCCGAAGGGCTTGCTCTTTGCCGCCTCGATCACCTCCCAGATGTCGATGCCCATCGCACCGAGCACGACCTTCAACTCGTTGACCAGGGCTATGTTGACGGAGCGGAAGATGTTTTCCGTCAGCTTGACCGCCTCGGCGGTCGCCGTGGTGGAAACCGGAACGACGGTTTTGACCACGCCCTGGTAGAAAGCCTGCACGAGTATCGCCGCTTCAATGCCGTCGCCTGCCACGACCTTGGGGATTGTCGCGACTTCAAAGCTGCGGTTGCCGGGATCCTCGCGTTCGGGCGAGAAACCGAGGAAGAAGTCTATCTTGGACTGCAAGCCGGTTTCTTCCAGTATCGGCTTGATCACGTCGTCGGTGGTGCCGGGATAGGTGGTCGATTCCAGCACGATCAGCTGGCCGGGACGCAGATGCTTCGCGACGGTGCCTGCCGTGTTCCTGACAAAGGAGAGGTCCGGCTCACGGTTTTTCGTCAGCGGTGTCGGAACGCAGATGATGATGACATCGCAGACGGCCAGTTCGGCAAAATCCGCAGTGCCGCGGAACCGTCCGCTCGCCACCTGGCCGGCAAGGGCTGTCGACGTCACCGCCTCAATGTAGGATTGGCCGTTGTTCAGGCTCTCGACCTTCTGGGCTTCGATGTCGAAGCCAGAAACCGGGAAGCCGGCGCGTGCGATCGCAACTGCCAGCGGCAACCCGACATAGCCCAGCCCGATCACGCCGACTTGCGCGGTGCGCGTCGAAATCAGGTTTAGAAGACGGTCATATGTCGATCGTGAGGCGTCCAAAATCTGCTTTCCGTCAATTCTGACAGGCCGTCCGTGCCCATGGCGAGGCTCACCTGGTTCCCCAGGAACCCCGACGCATATTGCGGAAAATCGATTTCCGCAAGCTGCCGTCAGGCCGGCACCTTCGCCTTCAGGCTTGCGGCGGCCATCGCATAGCCGCCGGCGGCGCCATCGATGAAATGAACGTGATCGCGCTGCAGCGGCGAGGCGACGAGGCATGTCATCAAGGCCGATTTCTGGCGGTGCAGGCCATAGTTGCAGATGCCCGCCTCTTCCGCCTGTTTCAGCCGGTTCTCGATCCGTTGCAACACATCCGCGTCAACGTCGATAGTCATCTTCAAGCCGTCGTCGAACTTCCGGAAATCCGAATTGCTGGCCACGTCGCGTTTGTAGATCTTCGGATCGAAGCTGCCGATCGTCCAGCCATATCTATCTGACACAGCCGTAAGCGTCAGCTGGAACAATATCCACAGCTTCGACAGCCACCGCCATCCTGCCGGCGCCATGGCCCGCGCCTCGATATCGAGGCCGGCGGGCGAAAAACTGTAGGCCGGACCGTTTAGCGGCAACGGGTGGCCATCGCGTTCCTGCCCCCCGGCAAGGGCGATGATGTCGGAAGCCAAAGACTGAAAACCGCGCAAGTCGCGCGACGGCCCCGGGATGGCTATGATCGAGACGATTTCGCCATGCCGGGCGTCGATCGGGTTCCAGCGGCAGGAGAGGCCGGTAAGATCCGGCCGTGTGCCGGCTGGCGCAGGATCGATGCGGTAGCGCCCCGCTTTCATCTCGGCTTCCGCCCAACTGCCGCCACCGCCCGCAAACATGGCATAGAAGACCGCTTCGGAGGCCCGGAACCTCGCCACGCGAACGTCGAGGCCTTGCGCTCTTATATCCTCTATCGGCACGATTGCGGCACGCAAGGTCAGGTCCAGTTCGTCCGCCACCCATCTCTGGACAGCGGCCAGCGCGCTGCGGGTGATCTCCAGTGCCGAGCCGGGAAACGCCACGAGCGCGCCGTCGCCGCCGAAGACAAAGGGAAGATCCCGCCGACCCAGCGCATTGAGCAGCGCCGAGATAACGCTGGCGCCGGCCATATTGACGGTTTTATAGCGCCCAGCGTCGATCGCCTTGGTCGAGCCGACGATGTCGGCGGTGGCCAGCGCCCAGCCATCCGGGAGAGGCCGATAATTATCGATATCGGCAACGCTTTCGAACCTTGCGAAGACCGGCAAGGAAGCGACAAACGGATCGGACGCTGCAGCTGTTTCCATGAGCATCAGATACCACATTCCACTGCTTGAAAGTGAGTCGATCATGCTTCGAAATTGACTTGCGCAGGCTTTCCGATGATAGGGTCGGGCGATGCGAATTGCCTTCTACGCGCCGCTGAAGTCGCCCAATCATCCCGTTGCCTCCGGCGACCGCCAGATGGCACGGTCGCTGGTCAAGGCGCTGGAGCATGCAGGGCATAGCGTCGAACTGGCATCCGAATTGCGCTTCTATCTACGTGAACCGGTTCCGAAAATTTTCGATGCGCTCAAGATCGAAGCCCGAGAGGAAGCCGCGCGGCTGACAAAGCTTTGGGATCGTGACGGCAAGCCCGATCTCTGGTTCTCCTATCATCCCTATTACAAGGCGCCCGACCTGATCGGACCCGAGCTGGCGTCGGCCTTTGCTATCCCCTGTGTGACAGCGGAAGCCTCCTACTCGAGGCGGCGCAACGCCGGTTTGTGGGCCGACACGCAGGCGTTGGTGGCGCGAGCCCTCGAACAGGCAGCGCTGAACATCTGCTTCACGCAAAGGGATCGTCAGGGACTGGCAGATGCGATCCCCGACGCCGCTCTCGGTATGCTTTCGCCCTTCATCGACACTTCGGCATTCGGGGAAATGCCGGCACGGGGTTGTCCGACGCGCCTCGTTACCGTCGCCATGATGCGCCCGGGCGACAAAGTCGAAAGCTATCGCATGCTGGCGCAGGCGCTCGGTCCGATCGGCCACCTGCCCTGGACCATGTCCGTCGTCGGGGATGGGCCTGCCCGTGACGAGGTCAAAGCGCAATTCGCCGGCTTGCCCGCCGACCGTATCGTATGGCTTGGCGCGATTGAGCCGGCCGCCGTACCGGATGTCCTCTACAGTGGGGGAATTTACGTCTGGCCGGGTTACGGCGAGGCCTATGGCGTTGCCTATCTTGAAGCACAGGCCGCCGGCCTTCCGGTGGTGGCTCAGGACATCGCCGGCGTGCCGGAGGTCGTGCGGGATGGCCAGACCGGGTTTCTCACCCCGCCGGGCGATGTGGCGGCGTTCGCTTCTGCCATTGAAAGGCTTCTCACCCGTAACGACGAAAGAACCAACATGGCCGCGGAAGCCAGACGTTTCATCCTCGAAGAACGCTCCCTCGGTGTTGCGGCGGGGCGTCTGGCCGAACTTCTTGCGAAGATCCCGGTCTCATGACATCCGATCGGATCTGGCAGCCCTTGGTGGAAGAACTGGCGTGCCGGCAACGGGCGGACCGTAAGGCAGAGTTCTGGCTGCGTGACGATGACGCCGTGGATCCGACGCCTGCGCTCGATCGGCTGCTCGACCTCACCGGTGAATTCGCAGTTCCGGTCACTCTGGCCGTCATTCCGGCCCTGACTGACGAGAAGCTTGTCGCCCGGCTTGACGAGGCGCCGCATGCCGCGGTCGCCATCCATGGCTGGGCGCACCGAAATCATGCGCCCGAGGACCAGAAAAAGCAGGAGCTCGGCGCGCATCGGCCACGCGAGGCGGTGCTCGATGATCTGGCTCGCGGGCTGTCGCACGTAACCGGCCTGCACGGCTCACGTGCCGTTCCGATGCTGGTGCCACCCTGGAACAGGATCGACGCCGGCTTGGTACCCAACCTTGGATCGATAGGATTTGCGGCATTGTCGGGCTATGGGCCGCCGGAGCCGGCTCCACTGGCGGTCATCAACAGCAATGTCGACATCATGGATTGGCATGGCACGCGCGGCTGCCGAGATCATGGCCTATTGGTTCAGGCTATCATCGCGCAATTGCAGCGTGCAATCGGCGGCGGCGAACCGGTCGGCCTGCTCACCCACCATCTCGTACATGATGAATCGGCCTGGCTGTTCCTCGAACGGCTGTTCACAGTCACCGCACAGACTGAAGCCTGCGCATGGCTTCCGATCGGGACATTGATCGGGCGCAGCGCCAGTAGAGGAAAATAGCTCAGCGCTTTTTGTGCAACGAGCCCGGAAATTCGAGCGTCTGGCCATCCCGAGCGGCAAAAGCGCCGGCAAACCTGTCTTTGGCCAGTTGCTCGATCTCGTCCAGTTGCTCGTCGGTGCGTGTCGGATCGTGGTGAAACAGCGCAAGCCGCCGCGCACCGGCCGCCTCACAGAGCTTGACGCCCTGTTGCCAGGTCGAGTGCCCGTTACCGCGGCGGCGTTTCATTTCCTGGTCGGTGTAGGTGCAATCGTAAATGACGAGGTCGGCATCTTCGATCAGGGCGAGCACCGCCTGATCGAGTTTGTCCGGCTCGTGCTCAGTGTCTGTGATCACCGCCACGACCCGGCCGCCCCATTCGACCCGGTAGCCTATGCAGCCGCCCGGATGGATAAGACTGCCGGTTCGGACCACCACCCCTTCGCGCGGGCGAAGCACTTCTCCGGATACGAAATCGCGGCAGTCTAGACTTGCCTTGCAGATCTCCAGTTTCACCGGAAACCACGGCGGCCGCATGAACTCATCGACCATCTGCCGGGTCGTCATGCGTCCTGCAAGATGCCCGGACCAAAGCGTAAGCTTGACGCTCCGGTCATAGATCGGCGCAAAAAACGGCAGCCCGATGATGTGATCGTAATGGCAGTGGGTGAAAAACAGGTCGAAATCGGTCACGCCTGACGCCCGAAGCGCGGCGCCGGCAGGCCGTAGGCCAGAGCCCGCGTCGAACAGAAGCGTATGCTTGCCGCATCGCATCTCAATGCAGCTCGTGTTGCCGCCATAGCGAGAGAATTCTGGCCCTGATACCGGAGTGCTGCCGCGCACGCCCCAAAACCTGACCAGGAAAACTTCGTAGTCCATGCTACCCCTTCCCAGTCCCCGTCGCCCATCGTAGCCAAACAACTGCTGCTAGGCGAGACAGGTTTTCTCCGGGGTAATCTTCTCAGCAAGAGGCCAGTGCCATCGCGACGGCGAGGATCGAGCGCACGTCATCCTTTATTTGGTGCTTCGTGCGTCGATCAGATCCGCGGTCGTATGGCTTAGGCGATCGGCAAGAACCCGCAATATCTCGATGGTCATTTCCGGGAACTCCCTCATAAGCCTCAGGAAATGATCCTTGCGGATCCTCAAGACTTCCAGCGGACTTGCCGCTCTGACGGTGGCGGTGCGAGAGCTGTTGCACAATATGGCGATCTCGCCAACAATCGAATTTGGCTCCAGTTCGGCAACTTTTATCGGTCCGCTGTCGGAATCGACCAGAATATCCGCCCTGCCTGAAAGGATGACATAGGCGGCGTCTCCCTCGTCGCCCTGCCGGAAAAGGATCTGGCCGGCGCTGTAGCTCACACGATCGGATGTGAACGCAAGCAGCTTGAGCTTTGTCGGGTCGATGGCAGAGAACAAAGGAACGCGTTGCAGCATTGCAACTTCATCCTTGAGCAGCATTGTCGCAAACCTTCCCAAAATTCGCGTTTGCCAGACTAGAGCAATGGACGCCCAGATGGAATGAATTCTGTTTCCGGGATGGCGAGACGAACCGCGCGAAAGGTGGCGAGCCCGATGTCGTGCGATCGGGCGATGCCACCTGGCAATGGCGTCCGCCAACCGGAAACTCGAAGAGCCGGATGAATCTGCGGCAAACCCTTCGGGTTTCGGCGGGATGTGGCCTCGCTGCGCCCGTCGTCGAATCCCTTGACCGTGCAGTAAATTCCCACCGGCAGAATGATCCCATCTGAATGTCCGCTGCTCTATGACAACAGTCCCTTGAATGTACCGTTCCCTGCCAAAAGTGTCTCGGGTGTTCCGTCTTCCACCAATTTACCCGAATCGAAGACGATAACGCGATCGAACATCATCGCCATCGCCGGGTTCGTCACGACCCACACAATTGCCGGCGAATGGCCGTCGCGCCTGGCTTCCTCGAGCACGTTCCGCAGCACCTTGTCCTGCATGCGCTGGTCGAGCGCCGACAGCGGCCGGTTGAGAATGAGAAAATCAGGACGCTTGAGCAGGGCCCGGGCAACATCGAGTTTCTGTCGCTGTCCGCTGGTCAGCCGCCTGCCGCTGGAGCCGACGTTGAAGTCCAGGCCGACATCCAGAAGTTCGGCATAAAGCCCAAGTTCGTCAAGAATGTCATAGACGATGGAGCGTATGCGATCCGGCGCGTCGGGATGGTTGTTGCCCACACGCCCGAACAGGACATTATCCATGACGGTGGCCGCGGCAATGTATTTGGCGGGATCATACCGTTCGATGGCATTCTGCAGCTCGGGCGGCAGGTTTTCATGGAACAGGTTGCGTGCAGCGACGATCTTGCTCATCAGTTCGTCGCTCAGCAGGCCGAAGCGGTGCCGGGGCTCGATATAGGCAAAGCTCAAGGTGACGATCATGGCGCGGTCGCTCTCCGAAACCGCCTCGTGGGGACGGTTCTTGAGCCGTTGCAGCAAGGTTTCGTAGGTGGGTATCTCCTCGGCGCTCATGAAGGCAAGTTGCTGGAAGAACGGGTGATCGGGCGGCAGGTCGGCAAACAGCTCGATCGCCTGTTCGGCGATCTCCATGCCCATTTCGTAGAGCGTGCGGTCGAGGCCGGCTTGCCTCAGCACAGAAGCAAAATAGGGATTGGCCGCCAGAGCCCTGTCGGCCAGTTCGGGGCCGGCGGCAGCGCCGAAGAGCAGGTTTTGGCCGATCGTTGCTTCCTTGTTGTAGGCGCCCGGTTCGAAAGGAACCACCAGTCCGCTCAGCCCTTCGTGTTCCAGCCGGGTTCGCAGCGCCGCACGCAGTTCGACGATCCGCCGGGCAAGCTCGCTGTGACGCGTGAGATCGGCCGAAGAGCGCAAGCCAAGATCCAGGATATCGCGCGATAGAACAACCGCGTCGAGTACCCGGCGCACGGCTTCAAAGAGGTCGTTCGGGCCGGTAGCGCCGGCGGAAACATAGTTGATCCAGTCGCTGTGGATATCAAGATCCGGATTGCCCGACAGGCGCGCCTCATGCATGTTCCAGCGGTGCTGGTCTGCCGCAGCACTGTCATAAGGCACCGATGTCAGCGGCGCATGCTTCAACCCGTAGAGCAGGTTATCGCGCAGGCTTGCCTGGAACAGGAAAACATCCGACGAGGCATAGGACATGCGCCGGCCGGTCACTGCTTCGGGGAGTTCAAGCAAGTCGTCGGCGCCCGAAGCGACCCTTCCGCTGTCCGGCCAGTTCAGCCTTGCGAAGGCTTCTGCAAGCGCCTCGGCTCCACCCGTTGCGGTACTGAGCAGCGCCACCGTCTCACCCGGCTTGATCTTGAGGGAGACACGGTCGAGGAGCATTGCACCGCCATCATCTGCTATTGACAGACCGATCGCAGACAGGGGCTTGGTCATCGGATCGGGATCGTCGATCGTCAATGCCCCGATCCTCGGCGCAATGAGCCGATCGACGGTGAATTGTTCAACGACCTGCTGATATTTGACCTGGACATCCTGCCGCGCCTGATCCCAGTCGATCAGTTCCTTCATCGGTCCGGGCAGGTCCTTGTAGGCGCCGATCACGGCCACGAGCTGACCGACGTCCAGCCGCCCCTGGATGACCAGATACCCGCCGATCATGTAAAACAGAAAGGGCGTGAGCTGCGCGAGAAAATTGTTCAGAAACTTCACCATGAATTTCCATTGGTAAAGATCGAAGCGGATCTTGAAGATGAGCCCGAGCCGGGCAGCTATGTCGGCGCGCTCGTAGTTTGATGTGTCGTGGACGTGAACCGCGCCGATGCCGTCGACGATTTCGCCAACCCGGCCCGAAAGCGCGCGCGCCGTCAACTGCCGTTCGCGCCCGAGCACGATCAGCCGCCGCCGCATTCGCGGGATGAGCACGATCTGGACCGCCACGATCCCGGCCGCGATCATTCCGAGCCAGAAATTCTGGACCACGATGAACAGCATGGCCGTCAGCGCCTGGCCGCCGAGCAGCACCGGCTGCACGAAGGCATCGCCGATGAAGCCGCCCAGCGGCTCCACCTCGTCCTTCACCATGGTCGCCACCTCGGCGGATTTCACCCGCTTGAAGTAAAACGGCGGAAACCGCAGCACACGATCGACCAGATCGAAGCGGATACGCCGCAGCATGCGTTCGCCGAGGCGGCCCTTGTAGGTGTTGATATAGAATTTGAACAGGCCGTTGATGACGACCAGCAAGAGGAACACAAGGCTCAGCGCAAACAGCGTCGCCACGCGGTCGAGCTGAAAACCGGAGAAGAACTGGACCTCTCCGATGAACGGCAGGTTATAGTGCAGCCTCATGAATGGCTGGGTCGCGCCCGGTTGCTCGAACCCGCTACCTTGGATCGGGCCGTTGATGATCAGCTTCGGCAGGTCGAAGGACATGAAATACGGGATCATCGAAAGCACGACGATCATCAATATCCAGAGCTGCTGCTTCTTGGTGTGCGTCCAGATATAGCGGGCTAGGCTGGGTTCCATATGCGGCTGTGGACCCTTCAGTTGGAACGATGCAGGATGTAAAAGCACCTGCTGGCGAATGGCGTATCGGCAATTTCTTCGTCGCCAAAGACAAGCTCGAAGCTGCAGCGCACGGAGATTGTCCTGCGCTCAACGATGGAAGGAACATGCGAGGCGGCGCGATCCAGTTCCGGCGCATGATCGATAACAACGACATCGGCATTGCTGATCATCGAAGAATGCGGCTGGCCAAACGGTTCGCGGCTTCGGTAGGGTTTCGGCGAATAGCCGAGCAGCACGAGGCAGCAGCTGCGCGGCTGGTGCTGGCGAATGGACGCCGCTGGTCCGGACAGATGCAACAGGCTCTCTCCGGCACCGGGCAATGGCGAAGCGGCTTCCAGCATAATCACGTCCGCGAATCAACAGCCTTCCGGGAGGCAAGATTGCGTTGTGTCGCCCGAAATCCCAACCTACAAGACGAATATGATGGATGTCACGCAACCACGCAATGCCGGCATGGACTGGCACGAGCAAGCCTTTGACCTGACGCGGGGAATTGCTGCCTATGTCAAGTGCCCCCTGGTGGCAGCGCTGGCGCGCGTCATCACCAGGCATCCGAACGCCGATATCGCCAACGCCTTCAACCACAAGCAGGTCGCCTGCAAGATGTGGGCGCTCGACAGGCTGTTCGAAAGCTGCGGCGGCCGGTTCGGGCGCATATGGGTTCTGGGTGGATGGTACGGCGTATTGCCGGCTATGCTTTTTAACGACGCTCGCTTCGACATCGCGGCGGTCGATAGCATCGACATCGATCCCGAAGTCGCGCCGGTCGCCCGGACCCTCAACCGGGAAGCCGGCGACCGTTTCCGGGCACTGACGGCAGATATGTACGCACTCGACTATGCGGCCGGGCGGCCCGACCTGATGGTCAATACGAGCTGCGAACACATAGCCGATCTGCGCGCCTGGCTTGCTCTGCTTCCGCGGGGCACGACTGTACTGCTGCAATCGAACGATTATTTCAGCGAGCCGACGCACATCAACTGCGTGGCTTCGCTTGCAGCCTTCGAAGCAATGGCGGCGTTACAGGAGGTGCGGTTCTCCGGCGAACTGCCGACAAAAAATTATACGCGCTTCATGCTGATTGGAACTGTTTGACGCATTTCGCCCGGTTTGGGACAACGACATGCATAAACGAGGGGTTGAAGCGCGTCGCACGAACCTCGCCAGACGCGACGCGCGTTAGCATCTATCGTCTGTTTTGATCATGAACTTCTCCGAAACCAGGCCCCACTTTTAGGGACCATGTTCGATACCGCTGGCGCAGAATTTGCGCCGAGCGATGCGCGCCCTCCAGATCGAGACGATGCGCGGCTGGCGTCGGTCCCGCAAGCGCCTGTTCGATCGCTTGCGCCAAACCTTCAGGCGTCAGGTCCTTCTCCATCAGCACCGTTGCAAGACCGAGTTCTTCGAGCCTCAGGGTGCGAACCGTCTGTTCGGTTTCCCCGCCGGCTGCAAATGGAACGAGCAGAGAGCGACAACCCGCGCGCAGGACATCGCAGACCGTGTTGTAACCCGCCTGCGAGACCGACAGGCGGGCGCCAGTCAGCAGGCTGGCGAAATCCTCGCGGAACCGGAAGATGGACAGGACCGGCGCGGCATCGCGTGCGATCGCGTCAAACTCGTCTTTCGGCAGGTTGGGGCCGGTGATCAAACACCATTTCCAGGTGTTGCTGGCATTCCGCGCCGCTGCGATGGTGGAGCTGACAAGGCTCTTCCCGGCGGCCCCGCCGCCAACCGACACCAGAACGTCGAAGCGCTCGGAGGCCGCGGGCGATGGCGGCGCGGCAACGAGCCCCGTGTAGGTGACCTCGGCCTTGATCGCCCCAGCCAGTGGAAATGTCTTGTCGATGGTTGCGAAAGCCGGATCGCCGTGGACCATGACAAGGTCGAAATGCCTGTTGATCAGATCGACCGTTTCCTCGTTTCGGCCCGGCTTGACGCGCTGCTGAAGGATATCACGGACGGACGTCGCCAGCAGCGGTCTGGGCGACGTCGCGTCGATGGCCTCGATCAGCGGCAGGAGTTCGAAACGCATCTGCCGGCGTCCAAATGGAAACGCCTCGACAATGACGATATCAGGCCTGCAATCCCGGAAGGCCTGCAGCAGCATCTCTGAACGCCATCTCTTGAAATCATCGTCGATGGGTTTGCCCCGCAGGTCGACAAGTCCGGAAAATCCTTCATCACCGGAGGTGACAGGTGGCAGGGTTACAGATTTCACACCCACTCCCGGAAACCCCGCGATCGGCGCTCCGCCGGTCACGACCGTTACGTCAAACCCGTCATCGACCAGAGCCGCCGCAATGCGGCTGGCGCGCGCGAGATGGCCGATACCGAGCAGGTGCTGGACATAGAAGAAAGCGCGCAGCCGCTTCATTCGGCGGCCCGCCACTCCCGCTCGAACAGTTCCTTGAGCTGTCCAATGCTTGCCAAATGATCAAAATTACCGCGCACGCGCCGCTCTGCGGCGTCGCCGAGGCGGGCGCGCAGCACGGGATCACGGATCAGGCGCTCCAGCGCCTGCGCCAGGGCAATTGGGTTTTCCGTCGGAACCAGCAGCCCGGTTTCATCCGGCGATAGAAGCTCCGGCACGCCGGAAATTTCGGTCGACACGCAGGCAAGCCGCTGGCTAGCCGCCTCCACCAGAACATTCGGCAGACCGTCCCGGTCGCCATTTGCGGCGATCCTGCAGGCCAGGGCGAAGATGTCGGCGCAGCGGTAGTGCTCAAGCACCTCCTCCTGCGCAAGCGCGCCTTTCCAAAAGACGCGGCCATCCAGGCCGAGCTTTTGCGCCAGCGCCTTGAACCGTTCCAGTTCCTCGCCGCCGCCGATATGCTCGAAACGCCACGCCAAATCACCAGGCAAGAGGGCAAGGGCCCCCAGCAACGTATCGTAACCTTTCTTTTCAACGGCGCGCCCGACACTCAGAATGATAACCGGTTCGTCCGGCGCCGAGCCGTCATGCTGTTTTCGCGCCTCGCCGAAACTGCCGAAGCGATCAAGGTCGAGCCCATGATAGCTCAGATGCACAGACGCGTTGCCGTTAGCGAGTTTTTTCAGACGGTCGAAGCCGGTTTTCGTGCAAGTGACCGTCCAGCGGGCCGAGGAAAGCTTGCCAGCCAGATCCCAGTCCGCCGAAGTCCAGATGTCCTTGGCATGGGCCGAGCAGCTCCAGGGCAGGCCACGAAGCTGGCTGGCATAGCGCGTCACCGATGCCGGAGTGTGCGCGAAATGTGCGTGCAGCCAGCCCGCGTCTTCCGGCCATTCGGCCGCCAGCACGAGCGCTTGTCCGAAGCGGCGCGCGCGATTGCGCGTAAAGTCGCGGCCGAGGTCGATAGCCAGCGATCCGAGCGCGCGCCAGAAGCCCAGCCGAAGCAGATAAGCAAACAGCGAGCGAACCACGCGCAGCGGCTCTTCATGCAGATATTCCGGCAGATAATGGACGGGCGCTTTGATCTCGTCATGCACGGGGTGGCGTTTTGCGTCGGTCGGCCGCCTGAGCGCGAAGAGTATCAGGTCGAACCCCGCACGCTCCAGACCGAGCAGTTCCTGCGCGATGAAGGTTTCCGACAGCCGCGGATAGCCCTTCAGAACCACGACGATCTTGCGATGTTGCAACTCAGATCATGCCTTCAATGACCGAAAGGTGATGGCCGCCCCGCCGGTCGAGCAGTTCCGCGACGATTTCAGAAATGTGAGGCAGCCCTTCCAGCGTCAGATGCGGATGGCTCTGCGATGGGCCGGGCCGGGCCGGCAGCACCTCCAGCGCATTGGCAAACCGCTGGGAATCCTCGGCTTCTTCCGGCAAAAGCATCTCAATGAGGCCGAGTTCGGCTGCGCGCCGTGCTCGAATCAGTTGTTCCTCGCGGGGCTTGACGCGCGGCACGATCAGCGCCGGCTTGTCGAAAGACAGTATCTCGCAATAGGTGTTGTAACCGCCCATCGCCACGACCGCCTTGGCGCCGGCAATGAGATCTTCCATGCGGTTGTCGAACTCGATGATCTTGATATAGGGGATCTTGGCCCCCTTCTTGAGCAGCTTGTTGCGCTTGCGCGCCGGCATGTAAGGCCCAAGCACGATCAGCGCCCTATGCTGCAATTGCGGATCCTGCTGATAGGCATCGATGACACTGTGGATCAGGTCGCCGCCGTCACCGCCGCCACCGGTGGTAACGAGGATATAATCGCCGTCGGGCCGGTGGCCGGGCAACTCGTTCTTCTGCAGGCTCCGTTGCAGGAAACCGACGAACTTCATCTTTGCCCTGACAGCCGGCGGCACGTCCAAACCGATCAGCGGATCGTAGAAATCCGGCGGACCATAGACCCAGACCTTGTCGTAGAACAGGCCTATCTTGCGCATCACATCCCTGTGTGCCCACTCTGCTTCGAGCAGATGCGGCGCGTCCATCACCTCGCGCAGGCCAAGCACGAGCGTGGTGCCCCGCGTCTTGAGGTAGGACAGCGTGTCCTCGATCTCACCGCGCAGGCCGAGCGGTTCCTTGTCGACGATGA
Source organism: Mesorhizobium sp. WSM4816 (assembly GCF_055811535.1). Classification (NCBI taxonomy): domain Bacteria; kingdom Pseudomonadati; phylum Pseudomonadota; class Alphaproteobacteria; order Hyphomicrobiales; family Phyllobacteriaceae; genus Mesorhizobium; species Mesorhizobium sp. WSM4816. Next base: position 190,480 of record NZ_JBVVQR010000007.1, read on the forward strand.
AAATATCCGGCCGGAAGGTCTCGGCTGTGTGGCGGATGATCGACTGGCGCATCCTTAGCGTCTCATGCAGATCGATATCCTTTTCCAGCGAGGTGTATTCGCCGTTGCGCAACTTGATGACGCTGGGGATCTTCACGAAGTCGACACGGGCGCGGTAGTCGAAGGCGCCAGCGATAGTCGCACCCGAAATGATAAGCACCTGAAGTCCGCGGAAATCCTCGACCAGCGAATGCGCGATCGTCCGGCAGCGCTGCAAGTGGCCGAGCCCGAACGTGTCGTGGCTGTACATGAGAATTCGAGCATTTTGTACGTGCTGGGTCATTGTTGAACGTCTTTTGGAATTCTCGCCTGAGGACCGTGGACGACCCCGCACGAAACCATCCTCGCGGGTCTGCCGACCTGTTTTGGAACATGACGGCGCAATTATCAATTACCCAAGAGGGTCCATATGCAGAAGCCAGGAAGCTGCGTCTGCTCAGCTGCCACGCTGGTCCAGAGAACCTGCATCATTTTCTGGTCTTGATCATCTCGGATTGGCAGCCAAGATTCGGATAAGGCGGCGTTGCCAGAAATAGACGTTTCCAAGGTTGGGGTCGAGCTTTCGAATCGCTTCATCCGCTCCAAGTTCTCTCAAGGGAATCAAGCTATTGAGAGGCGCCTTTCGGGACGTCTTTTGCTTACAAGGCCAGCTTTGCCGCCTCCTGAAAACCGATGTCCGAGTGACCAGGTTGACGGTCTCTCTCGCGCTAAAAGCAGCCATCAAAGGATGACAGGTCAGCGCTATTTGTCATCTGTCCAAAATCTGCCCCTGCTGATAACCGGCGCTTGCATACATGCCAGTGGTTCTGAATTCTGTCGGACTGACGCCGAAGCCACGTCGGAATACCTTGGCGAAGTAGTTGGGATCTTCGAAGCCGCACATGCCGGAAATATCCTTCACCGGAAGGTCGGCGGACATGGTCAGTAGCTTTGCGGCGCGGTCGAGGCGTCTGTTGAGGACGAACTCAGCCGGAGGAATACCTTCATGCGCCGCGAACACACGCGAGAAATGCGCGCGACTGAGACCGGAAAGCCGCGCCAGTTCATCGACCGGCAACGGCAGATGCAGATGCGCACCGATATAGTCAGTCACCTGACGCACTACCGAATTCTCCGCCACGTCATTTCCGTGTAGTTGGAACACGTCGTCATAGAGTGCCATGGCCGCCTCGTAGGAAATTGCCGAGGCGCGTGCCGGCGTTGAGCCGTCGCCTTTGACCAGCCGGTAGGCGCAGTCGGCCAGATTATCGACGGTGGCTGCCCGAAGGCTGAACACCGGTCCTTTCGTTGCCAGGACTTCTCTATGGATGCGCAACGCTTCCGCCCCATGCATCGATATCCAGAAAAACTCCCAGCGCCCGCCTTTTTCGACCCAGTAGCGGTGCGAATGCGGAACAACCAACAGCATCGTCTCGCCCGGAGCGATGCGGTAGGACCTGGTTCCGTAACGCAGGTTTCCGGTGCCGCTGATGGTGTGCTGCATCACTGTGAACGGCGTCTGCCCGCGCCTGCGGCCATCCCAGCTGTAGCCGGCATCCGTTCTCACGTCGTAGCCGGTGCTCGTCGGCATGGTGTGCAATCGCTGCCGAGCGCGCGGCAGGGAAATCATCTTCATCACCGGTCCAAGGTCGACGAGTTTTTGCAGCACAAAATTACCCTACAAAGCACATCTACGCCCTACCGGAGGGGCGTGATCTTACGCATATTGACCAAAAACAAAAGAGATGAGGATGAAACCCCGGTTGCACGCCGCCTGGTTGCGTGTCTTGCGAATAACACGCCTGGACTGGATTTCCACGAACCGATTTTACCTATCGGTCCAATCCGCTTGCGGAGAAGGTTCGAATGAGCAGATTTAAGATCGCAATCATTGGCGCGGGCAGCGTCGGTTTCACCAAGAAGCTGTTCACGGACATTTTGTGTGTGCCGGAGCTGCGCGACATCGAGTTCGCACTGACCGACATCAGCGAGCACAATCTCAAGATGATCGAGTCAATTCTCCTGCGGATCGTCAAGTCGAGCCAGCTTCCTGCACGGGTGACCGCGACGACGGACCGCCGCAAGGCGATCGAGGGCGCGCGCTACATCATTAGCTGTGTGCGCGTCGGAGGTCTCGCCGCCTATGCCGACGATATCCGCATCCCCTTGAAATATGGCGTCGACCAGTGCGTCGGCGATACGATCTGCGCCGGTGGCATTCTCTACGGCCAGCGCAACATCCCGGTCATTCTGGATTTCTGCAAGGACATTCGCGAACTGGCCGAGCCAGGCGCGAAATTCCTGAACTATGCCAACCCGATGGCGATGAACACCTGGGCGGCGATCGAATTCGGCAAGGTCGATACGGTCGGTCTCTGCCATGGGGTCCAGCATGGGGCCGAGCAGATTGCCGAGATCCTCGGCGCCGGGGAAGGCGAGCTCGACTTTGTCTGCTCCGGCATCAACCACCAGACCTGGTTCGTCGACGTTCGCGTCAAGGGCCGCAAGATCGGCAGGGATGAGCTCGTCGCCGCCTTCGAGGCGCATCCGGTCTTCTCGCGGCAGGAGAAACTCAGGATCGACGTGTTGAAGCGCTTCGGCGTCTATTCGACCGAAAGTAACGGCCACCTGTCGGAATATCTGCCCTGGTACCGCAAACGGCCTGAGGAGACCGCCAAGTGGATCGACATGTCGGACTGGATCCACGGCGAAACCGGCGGTTATCTGCGCTATTCGACCGAAACCCGGAACTGGTTCGAAACCGAGTTCCCGCAATTCCTCGAAGATGCGGGAAAGCCCTTCGATCCCGGGCGCCGCTCGAACGAGCACGCCAGCCACATACTGGAGGCGCTCGAGACCGGTCGGGTCTATCGCGGGCACTTCAACGTCAAGAACGAAGGCGTCATCACCAATCTTCCGTCCGATGCAATCATCGAATCGCCTGGTTTCGTCGATCGCTTCGGCATCAACATGGTGGCCGGCATCACGCTTCCGGAAGCCTGCGCCGCGACCTGCATTTCGTCGATTAATGTCCAGCGCATGTCCGTCCATGCGGCAATCTCCGGCGACATCGACCTCCTGAAACTGGCCGTGCTGCACGATCCGCTGGTTGGCGCCATCTGCACGCCGGAAGAGGTCTGGCAGATGGTCGACGAGATGGTTGTGGCGCAAGCGCAATGGCTGCCGCAATTCGCCCATGCGATCGACGGCGCCAAGGAGCGGCTGAGCCGCGCGACGGTAAAAACGCGGGAATGGAAGGGCGTCGCCCGCCGCGAGGTTCGCTCGATCGAAGAGATCAGGGCTGAAAAGGACGCCATGAAGTTGCGCGCGGCCGGCTGAGACATTGGTTGCGATAAGCCAATGTTCCGGAAAACCGGGCGGACAGGATCGTGCCTCGGCGAATGCGCCCGGGCAGCGCGGCACTGTCATCCGAGAAGCGGAATACCGCTTCTGAGAAAGCGGAATACCGCTTCGTTCGATGCTTGTAGGAGGAGAGCCATGCCATCGCGGCAGGCCCGAAGCATAAGGGAGAGACCAGGACAATGAACATTTTTGGCCGCATGAAAACCGCCGCCGCGCTCCTGTCTGGTGTATCGGCGTTCGTGATCCAGGCCGTGGCCTCCGAGCCGACGATCGTGCCGGAACAGCCGCCGTTTCCGGCGCAAGGCACGATCAATTACGTGCCGCGCGATTCAATTCTGGAATTCAAGGCGCTATCCGAGTATCGCGAGCCGGAGTGGGTCACCGAAAAATTCGTCAAGACCGGGAAACTGCCTCCGTTGGCCGAGCGGCTGCCGAAGGAGCCGATGGTCTTCAAGACAGGCAACATGCCCGACGGGATAGGCGTCTATGGCGACACGATGCGCCACGTCGTCGGCGGCCGGCCGGAAGGCTGGAACTACAGTGCCGGGCAGACGCAAGGCTGGGGCGGCATTGACATTGCGATGTTCGAATGCCTGACGCGCACCGCGCCGCTCTTCCAGGTCGATGCCAAAGACGTCGAGCCGCTGCCCAATCTTGCCCGGAGCTGGGAGTGGTCGGAAGACGGCCACACACTGACGATGAAGTTGATCGAAGGCGCAAAGTGGTCCGACGGAGATCCCTTCGACGCCGATGACGTGATGTTCTATTGGGACGACAATGTCGTCGATCCGAACGTCTCGCCGCTGAACGGTGCAACACCGGAAACGTTCGGAGAAGGCACCACCCTGAAGGCGGTAGACAAATATACGATCGAATGGACTTTTAAGGACGCGTTCCCGCGCCAGCATCTCTATGCGATGGCCTATGGAACCTTCTGCCCTGGCCCCTCGCACATTTTGAAGACCAAGCATCCGAAATATGCAGGCACCACCTACGACGAGTACAAGAACGGTTTTCCGCCGGAATACTTGAATATGCCCGTCATGGGCGCCTGGGTGCCTATCGAATACCGTTCGGACGACGTCATCGTGCTTCGCCGCAATCCTTACTATTGGAAGGGGGCGAAGAGGGAAATCAGCTGCCCTATCTCAACGAACTGCACTACAAGCTTTCGACCTGGGCCGATCGCGACGTGCAGGCGATCGCCGGGTCCGGCGATATCTCGAACCTGGAGCAACCTGAAAATTTCGTGGAATCGCTGAAGCGCGCCGCACAGGAAACGGCTCCCGCGCGGCTGGCCTTTGGCGCCCGGCTGATCGGCTACAATCTGCGCATGAACTTTTCAGCCAATGGCTGGGGCGAGCCGGACGAGCGGGCGCAGGCCGTACGCGAGCTCAACCGCAACGTCGATTTCCGTAAGGCCGTGACCATGGCCATCGATCGCAAGAAACTCGGCGAATCCCTCGTCAAAGGACCCTTCACCGCGATCTATCCCGGCGGCATTTCCTCTGGCACGAGCTTTTACGACCGCGCCTCGACAGTGTACTACCCGTTTGATCTGGAAGGCGCCAAGGCGCTGCTGGAGAAGGTCGGGTTGAAGGACACGGACGGCAACGGCGCCGTCAACTTCCCGGCCGGTACAGCTGGCGGCTCGGACGTACAGATCGTGCTTCTGGTGAATTCCGACTACAGCACCGATCGCAATCTCGCGGAAGGTCTGGTCGGCCAGATGGAACAGCTTGGCCTCAAGGTCGTGCTCAACACAATCGATGGCGCGAAGCGCGACGCAACCCAGTATGCCGGGCGCTTCGACTGGCTTGTTCGCCGCAACGAGCAGGAACAGACCTCAGTTGTGCAGAACACGACCCAGCTTGCCCCGACCGGTCCGCGCACGAGTTGGCATCACAGGGCAGGAACGGACGGCACGGTCGATCTGATGCCGTTCGAACAGGAACTCGTGGACGTCGTCAACAAGTTCATCTCCAGCAACGACAATGACGAGCGGGCTGATCTGATGAAGCAGTTCCAGAAGGTCTCGACGACGAATCTCGATACGATCGGCCTGACAGAATATCCGGGTGCGCTCATCATCAACAAGCGCTTCTCCAACATTCCGGAAGGCGTGCCGATCTTCATGTTCAATTGGGCGGAGGACACGATCATCCGTGAACGGGTCTTCGTCTCTGCCGACAAGCAGGGCGACTACGAGCTGTTCCCCGAGCAGCTTCCGGGCAAGCCCGGTGAAGGCGGTCCGATCAACTGACCGCAGTCGATTTCCCCTCCGGCGAGCATCCGCCGGAGGGGAGGTTGCGAATTTGAACCGTGGAGATACCGCGCCTCGTGAAGGAGCAGATCGCCACGAGCCACAAGAGAAGCAAACACGATCATGTTCAGATTTCTGCTTGTGCGTATCGCCTCGGCGATTCCTGTCCTCTTCGTCCTGAGCGTCGTGACGTTCGCGATCATCCAGGCCCCGCCGGGCGACTACAGCGACTATGTGCGCTCGCAACTGATCAACCAGGGTGGCGCATCCTTCGAAAAGGCCGACGCCCAGGCGCAGGCCTACAAGATCGCGCATGGCCTCGATAAGCCCTTGCCCCTCCAGTACGTCAACTGGATCACCGGCATCGTCACCCGCGGCGATTTCGGCCACAGTCTCTTCTACAACAAGCCTGTCGCCGATGTGGTCGGCGAACGTCTGCCCCGGACGCTGGCGCTGGCGCTCGTCTGCCATATCCTGGCATCGGTGATCGGCATCACCTTCGGCGTTTTGGCGGCAACCCGGCAATATTCCTGGGTGGACAGCGTGCTGTCGGGGATCTCGTTTCTCGGCATGACGGTACCGCGATTCCTGATGGCGCTGATCATCGTCTATATCCTGGTGTTCCACTTCAATGTCACTGAGATCAACAGTTTCCATTCCGCCCGCTACGGCGGGGCGCCCTGGTCGTGGGGCAAGTTCGTCGATCTGGTCAAGCATGTCTGGCCGGTCATCGCGATCGCCACTTTGGGCGGGCTCGCCTACAACATGCGCGTCATGCGGGGCAATCTTCTCGATACGCTGAACGCCCAATATGTCGAAACGGCTCGGGCCAAGGGCTTGAGCGAGCGCACGGTGGTCATGCGCCACGCTGTGCCGAACGCGCTGCATCCGCTCGTCATGTATCAGGGCGTCGTGCTGCCCTACATGCTGACCGGCGAGATCGAAACCGCGATCATCTTCGCCCTGCCGACGGTCGGCCCGGCCATCGTCGGCTCGATGTGGATCGGCGACGTCTATGTCACGGCGACCTTCATGTTGGTTCTGTCGGTGACCCTGATGGTCGGCAACATCATCGCCGACATGCTGCTTGCAGCGCTCGACCCGCGGGTTCGCCTTGGGGGAGGGGCCGCCGCATGAAAGCCGACGTCCAATCCATAATCTGCGCCTCCGTGCCGCCGGCCAAAGGCAATGGCAACGAAACCTATACCGCGCTTGTCTGGCGCCGTCTGAAGCGATCCTGGACCGGCATGATAGGGCTGATCCTTGTCTGCCTCCTGATGATCATGACGATATTCGCGGAGTTCTTCGCACCCGTCGATCCGAAGCTGACCGGCGTCGGTTTCGCGCCGCCTCAGACAATCAGCATGACGGATCGGGGCGGGAACTTCGTCTTTCCGCCGCGCAGCTATCCGATTCGTGAAACAGATTAATTCGACCCCGTCACGTTCCAGCCGATCGTAGGCCCCGACTACGAAAACCCGCAGACGCTCGGCTTTTTCGTCAAAGGGTTCGGATACAGGCTTTTCGGACTGATCCCGGCGCAGCGGCATTTCTTCGGCGCCACCGACGGAAGCCCGGTCAATTTCCTCGGCACCGACAAATTCGGCCGCGATGTGCTGTCGCGCATCATCTACGGCTCGCGCATTTCGCTGATGATCGCCCTGACCGTGGTGTTCATCATCACGGTAGTCGGCACGACGGTCGGCATGGTGTCCGGATATTTCGGCGGAAGGTTCGACGCATGGGTACAGCGCTTCGTCGAACTGGTGCTCGCCTTTCCGCAACTGCCGCTTTATCTCGCGCTCACCTCGCTGATTCCGGTGACGGCGCCGACCAATGTCTTCCTCGCGTTCGTCATCGTCGTCATGTCGGCGCTCGGCTGGGCACAGCTGTCGCGCGAAGTTCGAGGCAAGACGCTGGCGCTGGCGCGGATCGACTATGTGCGGGCGGCGATGGCGATCGGCGCAACCGACCGCCGGATCATCTTTCAGCATATTTTCCCCAACGTCATGAGCCACGTCATCGTCGCCGTCACGCTGGCGATCCCCAATGTCGTGCTGCTTGAATCCTTCCTCGGCTTCCTCGGTTTCGCGGTGAAGCCGCCGCTGATCTCCTGGGGGCTGATGCTGCAGGATACCGCGACATACTCCGTCATTGGGTCCTATCCCTGGATCCTTGCCCCCGTGGGTGTCGTGCTGGTCACCGTCTTTGCGTTCAATGCGCTGGGCGATGGTCTTCGCGACGCCGTCGATCCCTATTGAGAAGGCCGGCACCATGGCTCTGACGGAAAAAACCTCGATTGCGCCGGACGAACGTCACGATCATGCGGTGAGGACCGGCAGTCCGATCATCGACGCCCGCAATGTCGCGGTGACCTTCAAGGTAGAAGGCGGAACCGTCGACGCGGTCAAGGATGTCTCGTTTCAGCTCTATCGCGGCGAGACCATCGCTGTGGTGGGAGAATCCGGCTCCGGCAAGTCGGTGACGGCGCGCACGGTCATGGGCCTGCTCACCAAGCGCGCCACCGTGGCCGTGCACTCGCGGATCGAATATGATGGGAAGAATGTGCTGAAATTCTCCGACCGGCAGCGCCGGGCGCTGCGCGGCGACCGCATTTCGATGATATTCCAGGAGCCGATGAGCTCGCTCAATCCGGTCTACACGGTCGGCGCGCAGATCATCGAGGCGATCCGCGTTCATCAGAAGATGAGCCGCAGGCAAGCAGCGGAGCGTACGCTGGAGCTGTTGCGGCAGGTGCAGATTCCGGACCCGGAAAGCCGCTTCAACCAATATCCGCACCAGCTTTCAGGCGGTCAGCGCCAGCGCGTCATGATCGCCATGGCGCTCGCCAATAATCCGGACGTACTCATCGCCGACGAACCCACGACGGCACTCGACGTCACCGTGCAGGCGCAGATCCTCAACCTCATCCGTGATCTGCAGCAGAAGCTCGGTATGGCGGTAATCCTGATCACTCACGATCTGACGGTCGTTCGCCAGTTTTCCGACTACGTCTATGTCATGAGCCAGGGCGAGGTGAAGGAGCACAACACCACTGAAGCGCTCTTCAAGAACCCGCAGCATCCCTATACGCGCCATCTTCTGGCGTCCGAACCAAAGGGCATGGCCAATCCGACGCCGGTGGACTCAGCCGTCATTCTCGAGGGCAGCAATGTGCGGGTATCGTTCATGCTGAAGCATGGCGGGTTCTTCAAGCCGCGGCTCAAGGAACTCGTCGCCGTCGACAGCCTCAGCCTAAAGCTTCACCGGTACGAAACGCTGGGGCTGGTCGGCGAATCCGGGTCCGGCAAGACGACGTTCGGGCAGGCGCTGGTGAAGCTTCTGACGGCCGACGGCGGCGAAATCTTCTTCGACGGCGAACCGATCCACGCAAGGACACGTGACCAGATGCGGCCGCTCAGATCGCGCATGCAGGTCGTCTTTCAGGATCCGTTCTCCTCGCTCAATCCGCGCATGTCGGTCGGCCAGATCATCGAGGAGGGGCTGATCGTCAATCGGCTCGGCGACAACAAAAGTGATCGGTTGCAGCGCGTGGAGCAGGCGCTTGTCAGCGCCGGGCTTCCGCACAACATCCTGTCGCGCTTTCCGCACGAGTTTTCCGGCGGACAGCGCCAGCGCATCGCTATTGCGCGGGCAATCGCACTCGGACCGGAATTCATCCTGCTCGATGAGCCGACATCGGCGCTCGATCTCTCCGTTCAGGCCCAGATCATCGACCTCCTGCGCAAACTGCAGGACGAGCGCGGCCTGAGCTATCTCTTCATTTCCCACGATCTCAAGGTCGTACGCGCGCTCTGTCATCGGGTCGTGGTGATGCAGCACGGTAAAATCGTCGAGGAGGGACCCGTCGACGAGGTTCTTTCCAATCCGAGGACCGCCTACACCGAACGGCTCGTCAAGGCCGCGTTCGAGGTAGCCGCATAAATCGCAGACAAGAGGCGCAATTCATGACGAGACAACCCAAAATCACGTTCATCGGGGCCGGTTCCACCGTCTTCATGAAGAATGTCATCGGCGATGTGCTGCAGCGGCCGTCTCTTTCGGGCGCTACCATCGCGCTGATGGACGTCAGTCCGCAGCGCCTCGAAGAAAGTGAGATTGTCGCCGGAAAGCTGGTCAAGACGCTTGGCTCTGCGGCGACCATCGAGACCCATTCCAGCCAGCGCAAGGCCCTGGAAGGCGCGGACTTCGTCGTCGTTGCCTTCCAGATCGGCGGCTACGAGCCCTGCACGGTCACTGATTTCGAGGTGCCGAAGAAATACGGCCTGCGCCAGACGATCGCCGATACGCTCGGCGTTGGCGGCATCATGCGGGGTTTGCGCACCGTGCCGCATCTCTGGAAAATCTGCGAAGACATGATGGCAATCTGCCCCGACGCCATCCTCCTGCAATACGTCAACCCGATGGCGATCAACACCTGGGCGATTGCGGAAAAGTATCCGCTCATCAAGCAGGTCGGTCTCTGCCATTCGGTGCAGGGAACAGCTTTCGAACTCGCCCGAGATCTCGAAATCCCGCTCGATGAAATCCGTTACCGTGCCGCCGGCATCAACCACATGGCCTTCTACCTGAAATTCGAGCATCGGCAGGCCGATGGCAGCTACCGCGACCTTTATCCGGATCTCGTGCGCGGCTACCGCGACGGGCGATTTCCGAAACCCAGCCACTGGAATCCGCGCTGCCCGAACAAGGTGCGTTACGAGGTGCTGACCCGCCTCGGCTATTTCGTCACCGAAAGCTCGGAGCATTTCGCCGAATACACGCCCTATTTCATCAAGGACGGCAGGCCCGATCTGATCGAGAAGTTCGGCATTCCGCTCGATGAATATCCCAAACGCTGCATCGAGCAGATCGAGCGATGGAAAGGGCAGGCGGCCGCCTACCGGAGCGCCGAGAACATCGAGATCGAGGAGAGCCATGAATATGCTTCCTCGATCATGAACTCGGTCTGGACCGGCGAGCCCTCAGTTATTTACGGCAATGTCCGCAACAATGGCTGCATCACCTCGCTGCCGGAAAATTGCGCGGCCGAAGTGCCGTGCCTGGTCGACGCGTCCGGCATCCAGCCGACCTTCATCGGCGCCTTGCCGCCGCAACTGACGGCGCTCATCCGCACCAATGTCAATGTGCAGGAACTGACTGTCGCGGCCTTGATGACGGAAAACCGCGAGCATCTTTATCACGCGGCGATGATGGATCCGCATACCGCCGCTGAGCTCGATCTCGACCAGATCTGGTCGCTGGTCGACGACCTGCTCGCCGCGCACGGCGACTGGATTCCGGAGTGGGCGCAGATCTCGAAAAACGTGCAGGCAGCGTAAGGACGGAACGGTCCTGGTTTGGAGCCTCGATTCTCATCTCAAAAGGCAGACGTCCGGAAAGTGTAGCCGAATGGTCTTTGGCGCCTGGATAAACCGCCTGTCAGCCAACGAAGAGTACCATCGCAGGATGCAGTTTTTTGAGATTTGGCAGCGATTTCGACTGCCAAGGTATTTCCGAGCTTCCCCGGACAATGAGTTGGATCTCTGGATGCTTTCTGACCTCTATGGTAAATTTGGCCAATAAATTGATGCCCGACGAGTTAAGAAATTCCAAGTCTGATACATGTATCGTTATAGTAGTAGGATTGGAGGTAAGGACATTCATCATTAGCTGCAAAATAGGCGCATAGGCCTCAGAACTGGACAACCTCATTACGCCGTCAAAATAAACATCGCTTCCTTCGTTCCACACGCGATAATTTGTCGTTGTTATGTCCACGATTTTGTCTTCATTTCGTTTTAGTTATAAGTTTCTGATGATACCACAATTGAAGCATATGTTTCCAGGCGAACCTGATCCCTTTCGTCGGCGGGGCTGAAGACCCAAGCCAGGCTCGCGCCATAGTCGCTCATCAACGTCAGCAATCCAAGACCGGAATTTGTTGTCTGAGGGTCCGCGGCATTCTCTTCGATTCGCTGGATCAGGAGATCACCCGGATCGCCGGCTGTGATCTCCGACAGAAGATTTTGAAATTTAGCGGTCGTTTCGATGTCAACAACATTCGAAACCTTGATTTTAAAACTTTCCGATTCTATGGCCGCCTCGATCGTGATCTCGCCGGGCGCACGAAACTTGACCGCATTTTCAATCAGTTCGTTGACTAGATAGCCAATACTGTGTCGCACTTCCCTGTAGTCGTTGCGAGAAGACTGGAAGCGCAGGGCAAAAACGTCCGCGATGAAGTCCGAAGTAGTAGCGCAATGATGCCAACTCAGGTCGAGAGGTCCATCGAACAATCGGACGCGGCTGACGCTCTCTCTCATTCCAATTGCAAAGTCGGCTGTTCCGAACAGTGTTGTCATTCCTACTTGTGCCTCATGATCACGAGCGTGATGTCGTCGTGGATTTTCTGTGTTCCGATATGCGCCATTAGGTCCTCAATAATTCCAGTTTTGATCTCCTCGGCGCTCCTGCGATGATAGTGGCGCGCACTGTTAGAGAGGCGTATCAAACCGAACAATTTTCCCTCCTGATCTTCCGCCTCGGTCACACCATCCGTGTGGAGCACGATCACATCGCCGCTGTTGAACGGAATGTCGCGCGTTGCGATAAACGGCAAGATGTTGCGTTCGAGGCCGATCGGCAGACCAAGGTTGGCGGTATCGATACGCTCGATCTCTCCATTTGCACGAACGACGAGAACCTCCTCATGCTGCCCTGACAGGGTCACCCTCCCATTCTCAAAGTCAAGAAAGGCCAGCGAGAGATGCTTGTCGGTGTTGGTCCGTTCGATATTTTTATAGATGGCTCTGTTCAGTCGATCGAGAAACTGACGTGGATTGTCCTCGCCAGTCTCCTGCAGCGCGCGTGCAACGGATTGAACCATCAGCATCAGCACACCGCTTTCGAGCCCGTGGCCTGTCACATCGCCGATCCCGATCTTGACCCGCGATCCCTCTTGCAAGACGTCGTAGTAGTCGCCGCCGACCTCGTCGGCCGGCCGCATATAAGCGGCGATTTCGACCCCGTGGATGGCTTCGAGTTCGCTGGCTCTCGGCAGAACCATCATCTGGATATGTTTGGCAACTGCAAGCTCTGCACCAAGGCGGAGGTTCTCATCTCGCAACTTGCTGTTGAGGGCGGAAATCTCCTGATTTGCGTCTTCAAGCTCCTTCGTTCTTTCATCGACGATTTGCTCGAGATTTTCCGTATGGAAGCTAATCTCCTCCGCCATCCGGTTGAACGCGACCCCGACGTCTCCCACTTCGTCATGCGTCGGAATGCTTACTCGAACTGAATAGTCTTGTGCCTGGAGCCGCTTTGCGGCTGCTGCAAGCGCGCTGAGGCCTGCGGTGATCCGCTTTGAGATCCCGAAGACAGCCGCAAAGACAATCAGGAGCGAAATGATAATTGCGATGATCTGGGAGACCAGGATCCGGTTGGTCGCGCTGGAAATGCTCTGTTGCGCTGCAAGCAGGGAAGCATAGATTTCCCGCTCCGGGACGACGAAGCCGAGCATCTGGTTTTCGGCTGTGATGGACCCCGTGCTGTTCCAGAGATTGACTGCCTCCAGTCGGCGAAGCGCGACGATGTGAGGTTCGGCTTCGCCATCCTCCTCCCCAATCGAAATATGCTTGATGACCGTCTTGTCGTCGGCAGGAAGTTCGAGCGCCGCAACGGCCGAATGCGTACTCTTTTTGAGCGAGCGATCGAGTCCGGTAACGCCTTGACCCGCCGCACCGCTTGCAATCTTGAGCCCGAGCGTTTTCTCGCCTTCGGGCTTGATCGCGAGCACATTGCCATTCGACATGGTGAGAAAACCGAAGCCCGTCTCCGCGACCTTCACGCTTTCGACGATCTCAGCGAGCTGATCGAGCGTTACGTCGGAAGCGACCATGCCGGCGACATCCTTGCGGTCCTTCGTCCAGAGCGGATGGAAGAAACTCACTATGAGCTTGCCGGTAATCGCATCGATATATGGGGCAGTCGCCGTGATGTCATCGCCTTTTACGGGGCGCGAATTCGGGTCCCTGATCCACCCCTGCCAGCCCTCATAGACGCCAGGAAAGAAGAAATCCCAGAAATTTGCGTTGTTGTGGCCCGGATAGAGCTTGTCGAAGGTTTGCGCCTGATCGGAGTAAGGAGTCGTGCGCATGATAGGTGCTGCCTTCGGTCCAACGTAATAGACCTGCAACTTCCTGGCGCCTGTTGCCATTTGGCTTGGGCCAAAAATGTCGAACGCCGCACTCTCTTGAATTTTGTGGAGAATTTCGGGCTTCGGTCGGCCATCGGGGGAGAGAAGATATCCCCAGATACTCAGGACCGAAGGCGACCCTTGTGGGCTCTGCATCCAGTTTCCCTTGGGATCATGTATAAGCGGCGCATTGAAATAGGAGTCCGTCGCCAGCGCGTTGCCGATTGCCTCCTTCGCCTCTGGATGATCGATCAGTCTCTGCATGGAGCCCGCAAGTGCGGTAACCTCGGAGTGCATTTGGTCGAAGAGGAGATCGGCGCGCAGAGCAGTCGTCTCGATATAATTCTGGAGGTATTCCTGGCTCGCCTTGGTGAGGCCGCTCTCGATCTGGTACGTCGCGTCGCGGGAAAGCCGGTTGACGTTCCAAAGGGCGACGCTCCCACCGACCAGGAGGTCGAAGAGCACCGCCCCGCCTACAACGATTATGAATTTCGCGCGGAAGCTGTTAGGCCGGAAAACGGACCAGGGTTTGGGGGAAATGGCATACGGGTCGCTCACAGTGGCTTACGTCCCGATGCAACCCAGATTGGCCAGCCGGCATATCCCTTGGGGTGGAGCGCAGCGAAAATGTGATCCTGGAAACCCTGTCGGAACCGTCTGATGAACGCCGGCGGGTCACCTCGCTTTGTCGCCATCTCGCCTGCATAGACGTTCTCCCATGCCGCGACGACATCTGCGAAGTCCTGCGGATCGCCGTCGTGGTTGGTGACTACGAAAGACTCGACTCGAATGTCTTCGAACCCCGCTTCGACCAGGTATCGACGGCTTTTGGGGCCAAGCTCGATATCCATCTGGAAGTGCGCCCAAAGCTTGGCGACTTCATTATAGGTCCACTGGATGCTATCGGCGCGCGGTTCGCCCAGACAGTGCGAGTTCTTTTCATTCGTGATGTAGACGCGTCCGCCCGGCTTGCAGATGCGAAAGAGTTCCTTGAGAATCAGTTCGGGCTTGTTGAACACCTGCAGGGAGTGTCGGCATGTGACCAAGTCAAACTGATCTTGGTCGAGCAGCATTTCTGACGCGTCGCCATAGGCATATTCAATTCCGCCGATATCGAACGCCGCAGCCACGCTTCGCGCATAAGCAAGGCTTGATCTGGAATGGTCGAGAGCGACAATCCGTGACGGCTGAAATTCTTTCTGCACGAGTACGGCGAAATCACCAATTCCGCAACAGATGTCGGCCATGATGATACCGGGTTGCATGCCGTGTCGCGGCAAGATTGTGCGCTCGTGGCGCCAAGTCATCTTCGTCTGTGTGCGGAGGATCGGAATGAACCCGCCTTCTTCGAGGAAGCTCTGCCCCGGATAGAAATCACTGTCATACTCTTGAACCGTGATGTTCGCTTCGATTCCGTTCAGGCGCCCGAATTTTCTGGTCGTCCACCCGACAACGCTTGACGTTACGAGTACGAACCTGAGATCTGGTCGAGCGCGACAGGCGTCAATAATGACCCGCGAGAAAGCATGAAATGCGGTGTTGTTCATTTGCGTCAATCGTTTGACGTTCACGTACAGGGTACCGCGTACACGAGCGATTGATTCCTTCAACAGGGCAATGCTGGGCGCAAGCTCATCGATCGACTGGGGCCGCAGTATTCCCGATATCGAGAACTCCTGATCGTTTACATCGTATTGCGCTCTGAAACGCGGGAAAAGGTTGTACGCGCTCAACTTGGCATGCCCTCAAGCGGGAGATCGACGACAAGAGTGATGATGTCAGCGCCGACTTGCTCGACTCGAAGGGTCGCGTTGTAGTCGATGGCGAGTTCCAAGAGAACGACTTCACGACTGGGCGCGAGGTCTCCGGACACTGAGTTGAGATAGCGCTCCATTGCCTCGGATCCCGTAATTTGAAACACCGCTTCTCCAAAGAATTGTCGTTCTTCGGGCATGCAAGGGAATGTCAGTTCGATCCTGTCCGTCTCACCCCGGCGGGACACCCTACAGGCTATTTCACCGCCGTAATGCCGCGTACGAAAGGCGACCTCCAATAATTCGTTCAACGCAGAGGAAAAGAGGTTTGAATGCCGTACGGAGTCAGGTCTGTTATGGCTGATCATTCGCGCCGAGTAGGTCGAGAGTTGATCGCAGAGTATCCAATCAGACATAAAGGTTTTGACGTCCAAATCGATCTGGATCATTGTCTCAAAGACTGCTTCGCCATCTTCGTCATGAGAAGCAATATTCATCGGCGTTCCTCACTCGTTTCTGGCTGCATTTTAGTCGAGCGATGCGACCCCTCAGTTTCGTCCACGCCGCTATGCATGGGGCCGGATGCTGGATCGCCAGATTTCGTCCCCACTTTCGCGTATTAGTTCCTTGGAAGATCGCCTGATGAAATCGCGCGTTGCCTCGGCTCCGAGTGGCCGTCCCAGGAAGTCGCCCTGGAGGTAATCACAGTCTTCCCTGATCAGCCACTGTGCCTGTCCCGGCGTTTCAACTCCCTCCGCGGTGACGCTTATTCCCAAGCCGTGCGCCATGCCTATGATCGATCGCACGATCGTCTGACTTTTTCGATCGGTTTCTAAGTCTTTTATGAAGTATCGGTCTATCTTCAATGTGTCGAACGGGAAGTTCTTAAGGTAACTCAACGAGGAGTAGTAGGTGCCGAAATCGTCTAGCGCGATCCTTATCCCGAGGACATTCAGGGTATTCAGTGTGTCAATGTTGTCGACGGTTTGCTCGAGAAGAACGGTTTCGGTAATCTCGAGCTCAAGCCGGTCGGCGCGGATTCCGACTGCGTCGACGATCTGAGCAACCGTGTCCGTGAGCGAACCGCTCAGGAACTGCGCCGGCGACAGGTTCACGGCGACCGTCAGTGAAGACGGCCATCTCGTTGCTTGGCGGCAGGCTTCTTCGATCACCCATCGTCCAATCTCGTCCATGAGGCCGTCGGCTTCGGCGATCGGTATGAACACGCTCGGAGGAATAGTCCCGACTTCGGGATGCCGCCATCGCAGCAGCGCTTCGAAGCCCACGACCGATGCGGGAGCCCGAACGAGCGGTTGATATTCAAGATAAAGCTCGTTCCGGTCCAGCGCCATTCGAAGACTGCGCCTCAGGTTTTCACGCTGTTCGAGCAGGAGCTGCATCGAGCGATTGAAAATTCGCGCACAGCCGCGTCCGTCTCTTTTGGCTGCATAAAGGGCGATATCCGCGGCCTTCATCAACTGCTCGCCCTCGGTCGCGTGTCCCGGTCCGAATGCAATTCCGATGCTCGCGCCGACGAAGACGGGGATGTCGTTGATCATAAACGGCGCCTTGAATGCTTCAATCAACGCCCCCGCGAGGCGTTCCGCTTCGGCGGGCTGTCCCGTACGCGATTGAATGACGGCGAACTCGTCTCCAGCTAACCGGTATGCGAGTTCGCCGTCCTGCAGCGTGTCCCGGATCCGGCCTGCTGCCAGTTGAAGCAACGTATCGCCCGTGCCATGGCCGAGTGTGTCATTGACCGCTTTGAAACCGTCAAGGTCGATTTGCAGCAGAGCAGTGGCATTTGGCTCATCGACCACCGACAGAGCTTGTTGCAGGTTTTCGCTGAACCGCCGCCGGTTCTGCAATCCGGTTAATGCGTCGTGCGTCGCCTGATGAAGGAGCATCATACGCTCTTGCTCTTCCGGTGAGCCTCGCCCGCCCTGCTCCCTTTCTCTGGATTCAATGATTCCAATTCCATTCGCAGCGCCGAAAACGACGGCGGAACGGGGCGCCTCCCCCAGCGATCGCTGGAGATTGACATTTATTGGAGTGCCGCCGCGCAGCACGCGAACAAGTTTTTCGATGAGCTCAGTGTCGACGTTCGGATAAATCTCCCACAGAGCGACGCCAGCAACCAGCGGGCGGCTGTGGATGCTTTTGAGGTTGGTTGCGTAGTGCGTCAGGCGGAAGTCCTGATCATAGAACGACACACCATCAGTCGTGTTCGCCAAAAAGTCCAGGAGACGCGCTTCGCTGATGGAGGACGGATGACTCGGTGAAAGCTCTTCCCTGTTCGCTCCGGCACCCAGTGCTTTCGGACGTAAGAGCCACTTCCAAAGGCGGTACAAAATCCGCATCTCCTCATCCCTACGGTGAAGCTAGCAAACCATAAGGCTAGTTGCAAACCTATAGGTTGCGGCGGTGCTTGCGGGCAAGTCATAGAAACGCCATTGGCGGAACCGTTGGCGAAAACGCAAAGATTGTGCCCGCGGGTGGGCCGGACCGAAGATCCAAAAGGTTCCCCAGCTTCGGAGAATGATGGACATTCGGAGAGCAGATTGAATGGGAAGGTTGTTTCCGCTCTCCCCAGCTTTCGGCCGCACATCCCGCAAACGCTGGGCTTCCGGGAGCCATGAAGGGGCCGGAGAATTGTTGGGCAATTTTGAAGGTGGTAGCGGAGAGCGCTACCGCCTTTCCCCACATTCAGAGAACGGCCAGTTCAGGCTTCGCTGCACTGGCTGAGCAATTTGCGCCGTTCATTCTAAGGCAGCCGTTGGCCTTACGCTGCAATGCGCGAGGCCGACGGTGTCCTGAAATGGACTTGGCGCACGCGTGATCGAGCGTGCCCGCGGGAGGGCTGCACTATCCCGGCGACTATGAGTTTGCCCTGGCCGGCATTCACACCAAGCGGTGGGAGGCGCTGCAGGCAGGCGAAATCGACTGCGCTCCGCAGCCCGCACCATGGAATTTCCTCGCGCAGAACCAGGGCTACAATCTGCTCGGGGAAGTCAGCGCCGCAATCCCCGAGATCGTCTTCACCGCTGTCATCGGCAAGGCATCCTGGCTCGCAGCGAACCGGGATCTCGTGGCCCGCTTCCTCAAGACGCTGATCGAGGCGCATTCGGTCACGAATGAAGCGGCCAACCATGGCATCACCCTGCCGATCTTCCAGCGCATTACCACACCCGAAAGCGAATCCCTGGCACGACGGGGCCTGGAATATATGCGTGGCATGGGCATGTGGCCGCAGGGCCTGGCCATGCCAGACAAGGCGCTCAAGACGACGATCGACCTGATGGTCAGGGCGAACCTGCTCGACAAGTCGAAGTGCGATGTTGCCGAAGGCGTCTTCGACAGGCGCTATCTGGAAGGCGCCGCCTGATCACCAGCGGCCGGCGAAAATCTTCCACCGGCAGGCGCACGATGTTGTCTTTTATCGTGCAGCCCTTGCTGATCGGATCAAGCGCGCTTTCAGGGAGGAGTAAAACGCGTGCTGCTCTTCCTCGACTCTGAAATCACCTGGCGCTTGAAAACGAGGGCGCCACGTTACTTCTTGATCAGTTTCAAACGGAGGCGCTACCATTTTGCATAGATTTTTTCGATATATCAATGATTTAAGGAGTTTTGGTAGAGGGAGAGGACCTGAAATCCAACCTTCTCCGCGGATTTGCGATCACCTTCGTAATCGGGGTGTTCGGCTGATGCTGTTCAGTCGACGTGTTCAATCTGCGGACCTGGGTCAACCGGCGGAGCCGGCGTGCAACCTTGCCCCTTGCATTCCTCGACTGGGTCGTCGGCTGGTGGGAGGCAGTTTAGCCCCTCGCAATGAACTGGCGGCTGCTCAGGCGCTGCGTCGCCGTTTGGCGGAACAGGCTGATCCTCAGCGCGAACGGCCGGCATTACCAAGCCGATCAAGGCCGTGCACAAAAGCGCAACCCGAAGCAAATTCATTTCCGCCTCCTCGACTTGAGATCGGGCGGCACAGTACACTTTCGACCTGTGGCCGACATCCTTTCAGCCGCCAACGGCGTTAACACCGAGTTTCGGGGCTGGCCGGAAGGGCGGGCCGAATGATCAGCTCGTCACATGTTGGACGCAGGCCGGAGAGGAGCGCCGATCACGCTCTAGATCGGCGCGTCATCGCTATGCGATCGACGAGACTGCCGCACTCGGCGATTCGGATGAAGGTGCGCAAGCGCTTAGTATGATGTCCGAATTAATCCATAATCTGCCCCTCGGTTTCGATCGGCCTGTTAAGCGCTTATCAGCGCAGCGCGCCGGTCCCGGTCGTGCGTCATCATCGAGAAAGGGCGCACGTTCAAAACCTCCGAAAACGCCTCGTGAGGCCCGGACGTCCGGTTCGAATACCTATTGCGAGAAATCAACCCGCTCCTTCCGATTCCGCAATCGATAAAAATAACCGCATGTCGCCTTACGCCCCCATCATTGTTTCTGGCGTTTTAGATGGCAGAAATGCATAATCACCGTGATGATTGACTGGAACGACTTACGCTTTTTTCTTGCGGTTGCGTCGGCCGGGAATACGGCGGCCGCAGGGCGCCACCTTGGCGTAAATCAATCCACAGTGGTCCGCCGCATAACCGCCATGGAGGAGGCGCTCCGGCTTCGGCTCTTCAACAGGAAGCGGGACGGCTATCGCCTTACGCCGGAAGGCGAAGCGTTGTTGCAAGAGGCAACCGCCGTGGAGGCGGCTGTGCAGGCATTGACCCGGCGCGCCGCCGCTTTGGACAGCGCCTTCACGGGATCCCTGCGAGTGACGACAGCAGAGGGGATGGCTTTGGGTCTCGTGCCGCAACTGCTCAACGAGTTCCACCGCCAGTATCCGGGAATAAGGGTGCATCTGCTGATTGAGGACCGCTACAATGACCTCAGTGATGGGCAGGCCGAGATAGCGCTGCGCGCCGGTCCCCCTGGCAACGGTTCGCTGGTAGGGCGCAAATTGTCAGACCAATCCTGGGCGATCTACGGGAGCCGCAGCTATGTGGAACGGTGGGGTAGCCCGACGAAACCCCACGATCTCAATGTTCATCGGCTGATCGGTTTCGAAGGCTCGATCGAGGACATTACTCCGGCGCGCTGGTTGCGTGCCGTGGCTCCTGATTGCGAGATCGCCTGCCGAAGCAATAGTGTTCTCGGCTTGCTGTTGGCCGTACAATCGGGGTTTGGGCTGACGCTGTTGCCCTGTCAGATCGGCGATGCGGAAGCGGACCTCGTCCGCGTCATCGATCCGCAGCCAGAGCTTACCAGCGGCTTCTGGATCCTCACGCATCCAGACCTACACACGCGGCCGAAGATCCGGGCGTTCTTTGATTTCATGGTGGAGGAGATCGCGAAGCATCGAGCTCTTCTACTTGGCCAGACGCGGCCCTCGCGCGCCAGTGCGGAGCAACCAGTGATGGCCGGCAGAACCTCTGCCGACGCAGAGTCAGCAGGGTCCATCCGATCCGTTGACGCGGACCGCCTCACTTGAGCAGCATAACTGCCCGGATAGCTGATCGTGAGGACCGCTTATCCTGCTCGCTCAGGTGGCAACCGTGCCTAGCGATTGTTGATGAGGGCCGAGCGTCCTGCCCTATTGGGTAGTTGGCATTGGCCGGGCCCTGATTCCAACGTGTGGAGGTACGACAAACCGCGGTCGATTGACGGGTCATCGGACGCTTCCACGACGACTATACCCTGCGCTGACTGCGTTTCAGCCTGCGGTGGCCGGACGGCTTCGTGTGCCGAAGAAAGCTTGGCGTCCGGCATCCCGGCCGCCTGCTGCTGGTGTACGGATCATATCGGAACCTCAACTTGGACGCAGCCCAGATATCGGGCTTCGTGGCCGTTTATCCATTCGTCAGCTTTGGCACCGAGCTGCCTTCCCGGTCAGTAGAAGACGGACGGCATATAGGTTCCGATAGGCGCACGGTATTTGCCGATCGACATGAGCGTCATCGGCTTCACCGTTTGCATGCGGTGTTCGAGACACCACCGAAACAGTCCCGTTTGCCGGATCGGCAGCAGGAAGGAGAGGGGTTCGGAGTGCGCGGCCACAGCGCCGAGGAGGAGGTCCGTCATCCCGGCTTCGCTCTCTGCAACGCCGTGATTGGCAATCCAGAATGTCGGCGCCGTCATGTATGCCGCGATGCGACCCTCACGCTCAGCGACGAGAGGCGTGAGAGATCGCAACGCCTCCACCAACTCGCCGTGCCGAGAGATGCCGTGCACCTGACGAGAGAGTGCGTCGCAGGCGTCCAGGTCGTGCTCGCGCATCCGGCGGACGATGACGTCGGCTGTCGGCTTCCCGGCCGGACGGCCGGTCATCACAAGCACAGGTTCCCGAACTTCGAAGCCGATCGAGGCATAGAGCGCGATCGAACGCATATTGAAGGCGTCCTGAAGCAGGCGGATGCCCGTCGCGCCGTTTGCATGGTCAAGAACGGCCTGCATCAGCTGCCGTCCGATGCCGGCGCCCTGGGCAGTCGGATCGACGGTGATCGGGCCGACGCCGCGGATCGCATCCGCCTCCGAGAGGAAATTGGAGCCGACCACGCGACCATCCTCTTCGGCGACGACCCCGAATACCGATGGGTTCGTGGTGAGTCTTCGGGCCAGTTCAATACCGGCCTCAACGGCTGGGAAATCAGGCGGGAAGCCGTGCCGCGCTGCAATGCCTTGAAAAGCCTTGTAAATGATGTGGCCGCATGCCTCCGCGTCGGAGGGTGCAGCCAGGCGAATTTGTACGGTCATGATTGTTTCTCCACGGTGCCACGTCCTGTTGCTGCCGATGGGCCAAGAATCACTGCAGCGGGCGCCGCAGTTGGCGCCGCGGCTCGGTTGCGCCCGGCGCAGCCGGGCCAGCGCAAACCGTGAAGTCCTTAAGGCCGGCCGTGACTTGCCCGCCGCTGGGTTTGGTGCGGATGCTCGGCGCCGTTCCGGTGGTGCTTGCACGTCACCGCAGGGTTAAACGGAGCGAAGACGCCGTTCGGGTTTTCGCGATAGATCCAGACATGCCGGTCGTGGTGCGGCTCGAAGAGGTGCGCCTCATCCGCCGGCGTGGCGGGATCGTCCGCCATGGTGTCATACGGCACGCCTTGGAACGTCGGCGGAGCGTCGTGCCCAGCCTCCTTCCAAACGCGCGCGAAGACCAGGTTCTCAACCGCCACGAGTTCGAGCGAGCCGTCGGCCTGTGGTTCGTAGATCAAAATCGACGGTATTAGAAAATTGGTGTGTATGCCGTTTCCATCCACGCGGGGATTGGGCGGGGCTGAGACCCCGAGCAGATCGAAACGGGCAAAGTGAATGCCCATGGCTCCGAGCTCGGCGGTATAGCCCATCATCTCCGCCGTGTCGCACAAGTTCAGCGGATCTCGGACGTAGCCCTCTGCTAGGGCTACTTTCACGTCTCTAAACCGTTCCGTTGCCGCCTTGACCTCGGCGAGACTTGGTTCACCGGGTCCAGGCGATGATGCGGCGGGTTCGGCGGCGATCTCATAGCCACCCGCCGCGGCGGTGGCCGAAATGGCCGCCGCCGTGATTGCAGCGACCAAGCGCGCGGCAGTACCCGCGCCACGAATGTGACGTCCGTACATTGTCTTATCCTCTGGTGTGGTGGCACCGTGGGCGCTGCGCCCCGGTGGCGGTTTGCCGATCGCAGCGGGGCTGGCCGCACCATAGTCTGGAGCGGGCAGATGCCCGCCCATCAGATTTTCACACCGCTGCTCTCGATAACACAAAGTATACGGCTCGACCGCCGCGCAATCCATCAGCGCCTTTGGCCGTTTGATCGGCAAAAATGCATAATGGCAGCGCGATCGACCGGAACACCTTCGCCGCCAATGTGAAGCATTTAAGGGGCGAGGAAGACCGGGGGCAGGGTGACGGAAAAAATAACGTCAACCTCATGAACCTAGCGCCTCGGTGTCATGTTCGGTCGAAGCGGACGGGTTGCCAGTGTCGATCGCCAGCGGTGAGGGGCAGCGCAGTCTGTCGCATGCACGGTGCGGGCGGTGGCGCACCTGAGGGCAAGTGGAACGGCAACTATCGCAACGGAGGCAGGACCAAACGCACATTGGCAGCCTTGGCGGTGGTCCAGGCAATGACGCGGATATGTCGGCAGACGATCGATGATCTATCGGATTAAATGGGAACTAGTCGCCATCCTGCTCGCCGCAGGAAGCCATACCGGACACCCACCACCGATTAGCCAAATCAGCATCGACGAGTGGGTGAAATGCTTCGCGCCGAGCGCGTCGACCCCGGTTCGAACTATCGGTTTGCATAACACCTGCTATCCGTGCAGCCGATGTCCGCAACTGCGCCGCTACTGACCAACGTGCGACGCTGCCGACATTAGCTCCTGCATATTCGGAGCGCCGAACAGGCCGCCATCGAGAACCTCGGTGGAGGTCCAGCGAACGACACCGTCGCGGTCGAGCAGGAACTGGCCGACGAGCTGCCCCATGCCGGTGGCCATCATCTGTTGATCCGCTTCCGTGATATCGTAGCTGTCCTTCTTGTTCAGATATTCGAGCGCCGCAAACGGGTCCATCGGCTCCGGCATCTCGCCCGGCAAGTCGACCCGCATCGACTTCGCATCGCTCATCGAAACCTTTTGCGGCCATGCGCTCTCGTCTTCGGTGATCTGCATATTCGGCAATCCAAAGGCGCGATGTGAAGTCCGCTCCGGATCGGATGCCGCGAGCAGGCCGAGCATCGGATGGTACCGGAGATAGAGGCGCGCCCGCTCGATGGGCGTGTTGACCACTGTCAGGCTTTCGATGCCCTTCTCGTCGAGGGCTGGGGTGAGCTGCGAAATCGTCGCGATATGACGCCTGCAAAAAGGACAATGGAGACCTCGATACAGCCCAACCAGCACTGGTTTCTCGCCACGGAAATCGTCGATAGCGATTGTGCCCTCGCGGGTAATCGCGTCGAGGACGAAATTGGGCGCCGTTTCGCCCAGATGCAGAGGGCCTACGTCGGTGCGGTCAGACATGCTTGATCCTCCTCGCGGGTCAATCCAGTAACGGAAGCACGGCGGCAGTTCCGGCTCCAGCCCGTGTTCGGCACACACTTCCTGTGCGTGTTGAAATTGCAATGTAGCACAGAACTGGGCGGCGTTGGCGCGCTACCTTAGTGTCGCCACTTTCCGAGCTTGATTTCCGGTCATTTTCGCGCCTCGAGCCATCTCTATGGCATTGGTATCGTTTGACGTTATCGCCTTGCCTTACGCCAGCCGGCCGCGCGCGCCTCGGCATCGCTGCAAAACCAGCGCTCGCCCTTCGAAGGGCTGATGCGGGTTTCCGCATAATACTCCTGACCGGGGACGTGATAGATCTTGTCGCCGGTTTGACTGGCGAGGAATATGTTCCTTACTTCTGACTGGATCGACCAGGAAAAGGGCCATGAAAAAGCGCCAAAACGAGCCGGCCGGCGAAGAAATGTCCGAATTGGAACTGTTTGCTCATCAGGCCATAGCTGCGGCAGGTGGCGATGCCGTGATTGCCCTGCTGAACGTGCTCGTCAAAAATGTCGAACTTGAGCGCGAACTTGCCTTGTCGCGGGCAGCAGTCTCGAATGGCTTTTCTCGCGGCTGGCACAAGGCCCGACCCTAGCCATGGCAAACACGGGGGAAGACAATTTCCGGATCGAGGTTTGGGATCGGGAGGAGAAGACGCTGATCGAGACCATCTGTCGATCGCCGGACTCATTTGTCAGCCAAGCGGCCTGGCAAACCGCCATCCGGCGTCGACCCGGCCTGCTCCTGATCCACTACAACAGCGGCATGTGATGGAAAAGATCATCACGCCCGGCGAGCCGACAGTGCCGCCGCAGACCATCGTAGAGGGCAGCATACATGCCGGGCGGGACGTATCGCTGAGCGATCTCCGCAAATGGCACATGTTACGGGCCTGGTGCAGAAATTGCTCGCACCATGCGGAGGTCAAGGCGCCGGCCCTCATCAGGCGCTATGGCAGGGACGCGCTCTTCAGCACGGTCGCTGATATCAGCGTCCGATGATCGCGCCTGATTTTGGTTGCGCGGGTCACCGTTAGTGCACTCGCGGGAACAAAGGTCGTGTCCGCCTGTTAGATCACACCTCGAACAACAGGAGACTGCGATGCTCACCAAATCTCTATTAGCCCTCATGCTGGCTATCAGCTTAACTGCAACAGCAGTACCTGCCCTTTCGCAAGAGACGCCAACACCTACACCGCCTGCCGCAGCCGATGACGCTCGCGACGACTTCGACTGGGGTTGGTTGGGCCTTATCGGCCTACTGGGTCTGGCAGGTCTAACAGGCCGCAGGAGGCGGGACGACACTCTCGGTCGGACGAACGTCAGGTAATGAGATACGGCGGGAGCGCCGACCGCCGCTCCGCCATCCTCGCCGCCCCTATGTAGCGCTCTGCCTCAGATGTGAGATGCTGAGCACCTCACGTGCGACTACTTCTTACGCTGAGTCGTCTCGCCCGCGAGGCGAAATGTGCGGCGGGCTTCGGCTCAAGAGGGAGGGCGACTCGGAACATCTACGTGAGGCTCTCGCGTCCCGGACCCTTGCAAATCATACGGCCTAAGTTGACGCACACAACTTCGATCCCGGGCCAATGGGAGGGCTCATTCAAGCTTGGAACTGTGCGGAACCGTACGAAGCGGATTGCAAGCAACCAACCCGGTTGCCAGGCATTAATTTGGAAGCATTGGGAGGAAGGCCATGCTCCACGTTAACATGCCTCGGGAATTTGAGGTCGGCGATGAGGTTGCGCTGCCAAGTACCGTTATCACGATTCTCCCTAGCGGCCGCGCCAGAGTGAGCATTCCGTCATATGACCATCCGTATTCGATTGATCCGCCGCCCAAAGCCCGGGCCGGAGACCGAGTGGTTCTTGTTGGGGACGTCACCCGCATAGATCGCGGAGCGAATAAACTCACTGTGCGGATTGACTGCGGCGGGGCAATTACGGTCGACAAGTCGGCGATCACTCGGCTGAGAAGGCACCGCAGGACTTCAGCGGGTTGACGCTACGGCGATACAACAGCCGCGCTTGCGTTGCACAGAGCCTGGCGTTTCTCGAGGAAAAGTTCGTGAAGGCTGGCCGCACTGTTACTAGATCGCCCGCGGTCGCGGATCACCGCAGTGCCCCGGTGAACGCTCTGAGCTACGGGCCTTGATGCCCGACTTCACTCACTGTGTGGCTTGCCATGATGCGCGCAGGAAAGACGTTCTAGGCACAGGATCGGAGAAACAAATCCGCTTGGCCCACGTTGCGCTTGATACGATCGCGCAGCCAGGAGGATCAAATGGGCACGCCGGAACGGGATTTTTCCGAGAAGCTCCGCGAGCGCATTAGGGAGAATGCCCCTAACGATCGCGGTGAACGGGCCGGTCTACAGCTAGTTCGCATGGCTATTGAAATGACGTGTCCCGCCGGCGTTCTGCCGAGCGAGGAAGCCGTCCTGCTGCTCTACGGGCCTGAACCCGTCCACGAGGGCGAAGCCCTGGCCAAGGCGATTATTGAGACTGTCGAGCGGCTAACCGAACGCCCAGAAGTGGCTACTCCTCGTCACTGAAACCCAGCAGTGAAGCATGGCGTATGAGGCTGTGATCGCCACGGAGATGCTTGACCCGCAGCTTCACGCCGGGCCCGACCCACTGCGTCGCCGGCCGTTTCTTCATGCCCTCCGGCGGCGGTCCAGCGTGCTCTCGAACCCGCTTCAACAGCCTCTCCTTCATGTCGCGGCCCAGGTTGATGAACGCCGAACCGACATACTTCCCGGCGCCTGGCTCAGCCAAAAGGGCGAAGGCTGCCTTGCCAAGGCTCGCGCTCGACTCCCATCAATTCGAACTCGTCGACCGTTCTTCAGCCAGTTCGACGTCGGGCCGCTGCGATATCGACTACCGAGACGCTTCGACACAATGCCCTCATGCCCTGCCTGGTCGGCCACGGGGGCCGGAAATCAAAGAGACGGCTCGAAGAAGAAGTGATCAACGCGCAGGAAAGCGAAAACTGCATGACCTCCGGCAAGTAAGCCTTAACCACGCCGGCAAGGTACCTTTTTCAGACAGTCGATCTAAGCTCATAGTGCGCTTGAATACAAAGATCGCAGATCAGACATGGGTCATATTCGTCTCGGGAACCTGCCCACCACAAAGAAGTGGAAAGAAGTCGTAGCGCTCCTCGACGAAAGCGACTCCCGCATCGCTTGTATTGCCCAGGCCGTGGAGCGAGCGGCCGACAGGTCACTTGCGGAAGCGGTGAAGGACCCTGCTTTCGTTGAAGGGTTCTGGCTCCTGCTCAAAATTCCGCAGGCAGCCAAGGACCCAGATTTCCAGGCCGCTCTCGCGGAGATCGGTATTCAGGTTCCTCCTGATCCGTCCCTGACAGATCTCCTTTCCGGATTTAACGACGCTGTGGAGCGGGCGCGTCGCAACAGCGGGCGAGACATCACCGATTCAGTCTTATTGCCCGCAATGCCGCGATCTCCGCACTGAATAGCCACCGTAACGCGCCCCGGTGGCAGTCATTCCTGCAGTCGCGTCCACTCGCCCAAAGCAGACACACACTTGATAGCTGCTGGGTTAAACGCGATTTCCGCCGGGCACCAATCACAGTGAAATCAGTTCGCGGAAGCAGCGCCTTTTAGATAGCCCTCAAGAGCCGCCGCATTTGCCGAACCTTTGCGTATGAACAAAGCCGGTTTACCCAGAGGCGCAGGCATACGCGCCCATTCTCCTGAATACGCTATGTCGCTGCCGGTCCACGCATCAATCCACGCGCTGCCCTGAGGAAAATAAGCGTCGACCTCATCGGCACCCTTGTCGAGAACCGGCGCGACCATGAGGTCTTCGCCCAAAAGGAACTGATAGCGAATATCATGGGTGTTGGCGTCGTCCGGATAGTGAAGGAACAGATGCCGGACAAGCGGCAGACCCCGGGTATTTGCGTCGACTTCGAGTGCCTTGCGATAGGGAGCGAGCGCTTGGTAGATCCGTCCAAAACGGCTAAGATGAGCCAGCATCTCCGGGTTGCTGTCGGCCTGGACCGCGAGTTCGGGAACGATCCCTTCTTGAGTACGCATAACTGCTGTGAACGCGTTAAGCTCCATCCAACGCATCATCAACTCGGCCGTGCGATTGATGACGGGGATTTCCGTTCCGGCGATGTCGATCTTGAGGAGCACGTAACCGCCGACATCGCTATGCATCAGACTAAATCCGGAAATGCCTCCGGACAGGATTCCGACGACGGCGGTCTTGATGCCGTCATACTCATCCCAACTCATCAATTGATCACCAAGCCAGAACAGCGTGGAGATTCCGGGGCTCTGCGTAAAGCCAGACCGGGCAAAGAAGACCATCCCATCGCCGTGACCTGTTTCGTCGATCACTTCGCGGCTTAGGCGCTGCCATTCTTCCGGATATTTGTTGTGCCAGACCCATGGATCAGCACCGTCATAGAGTTTGGCGTCAAGCGGCAATGCTTCGCCGAAGTCAAGCATCCATCCCCCGACATTCAGGGGCACCATATTCAATTTCATTACGCCTTTGATCCAGGATCTTGCGTCGGGATTGCTCAAATCGATCATGCCAACTTGGAAATTGGCGTTTTGGATGAGGTATGGTGATCCGTCAGCGCGCTGGACAAGATAGCCCTTGGTCTTTGCTTCCTGGTACAGCTGATCGTGCCCGGGAACCGTGGCGAGAAACGGATTGATGTAGATCAGTATCTTGCCGCCGTTCTTCCCAATGTCGTCGACCAGCTGCTGCCAATGAGGGTAATAGCTGCTGTCGAAAAACCAATTCCACCAGAGCTGGGTTCCGGCACTGGTTGGGTGAGTACCCTCCCAATCTTGCAACCAAAGATCTGCAACGGGAACGCCCGCGTCCCTTGTGCGAGCCAGACGTTCCCGAACCTTCTCTGTGCCACCCATGATGCCAAGAATGACACCGTTGTGCACCCAGTCCGGCAACTTACGCATGCGACCTGTGTATTCGGTGTAGGCTCCGAGCAAGTCGACCGGGGTTTCGCCGTAGAGGATGCGACCGGTCATAATGTTCGACCACAGCTTGATTTCGATCGCATCAGCCTTTCGCATGTCGAAAGCGCTATATTCGTAATTCTCCAGGAACATGGAGCGAACCCGGCTTGTCATGATATAGGGCGCGGGATTGCCTGTATGATAAGGGTTACCCCCGCTATTTCGATCTAAAATATCGACCAGTTCCGTCACGATCGGCTTGCCCCGTCCGATACCATGCTCTTCAACAAGGATCGGGATAAGCTTGCCCTTCTGGTTGAAATGGGTGAGTTGCGAACCGCAGCCGAAAATAGCTTCGTCCTTGGCGGAATCGACAGTAAGCAAAATTCGATTGAGCGAAGGCGCCTGAGCTCCGAAAAATTTGATCACGAAGCGTAGATGCGTTTCTGAAAGTGCTTCGAATGCGAACGCATAGGCAACGTTGCCTGCTTCGCCGGTAAGACTTCCTGAAACGGTGGCTCTGTTGCCATTGACTTCAATATTGTCGATGGTCGGCGAATCGTAGCGTGCAGCTATCGTGTCGCTGATTTCGAACGTTCCCTCCGGGGACCCAAATTCCTTTGTCTGTACAAACGCTTCCTGCGCCGCGAGGAAATCGCCATTCGATGGCGTTGCCCAGATCACGCGATCCAAGTTTTTTTTATGCGAAACGCTCAGTCGATTTTTGGTGTGGGATAACATGAAATCGCCGACCGGATAAGTTGTCGCACCAGGAGTTGCTGCTGCGCCTTGTCTTGACATTGCGGGCACTGCTACGACTGCAAGCCCAATGGCAAACAGATCTCTGCGCTTCATATCCATCGCTCGTTGCCTCATGTGGTAGGCGAATGACCGCCCATTACAGGCGCCGGCAAAGGACGGCCATGAGCCATTGCCGGCTCTACAATATCACCGCAGAATACAAACTGAACTGGCGAAAAAGCGCTCGCAGCGTGCTTCGATATACGCGTTTGCTTCGGAACCCTCGTGTTAGACAATGTCCGGTTGTCGAGATCTGGAGCCAGGAACTGACATTCCGTTTTCGTGAAGAGTTTCGGGCGCCGGCAGGCGTACGAAAGTCCCCGAGGAAGGAACCCGCGGGCCACGGGCGGTGGGCTATGGGGATTTCGATTTGCGACCGGTGTCGGCGATGGTGCGACTGCCGCGAGGAAGCGCCACGATGGATGCGGACAGACCGCTTCGTTGCGCCTCCGTGCGGTGTTGTCGGCCCGGCGCGCGGCTGGGCGCGGCTCTGTCGGCCTCGATGATCACGATGGGCACATGTGGATCCTTGCCAACTACTTGGCTGGTATCACCAATGAGGACGAGCTTGTCTCGGTTTCCAAACTGCCGCTGGGGCGGTGAGCTAGTTGTGAGCTTTCAATAGGTTGTCCATCCGGTCCGAAGCGAGGATGCTGAGGTTGTCGAAGCTTCAGAGTCCAAGGAGGGACCGGATGAACATCCACAAAAACGCGTGAAACACCTCAGGGGCGAGGCAAACCTCCGGAACGCCTCGCTGCAGGATTTCTGGGATGAGAGCTAACATGGCCGTGCGCTGATGGAACCGAATTGATCCGGTGCGACTTATCTGGCCCATGAGCACACGCGGAACAAACTTTCTTCATCAATGGCTTGCGAACACCGTGCCCGAGGCGGTGGGGGCGGATATTATCTCGGTTAGCGAATTGGCCCAAAAACTATTCGCCGACGCCAAGGCCCTCGGAATCAGCACCACGGAGATAGAGGAAGATACCGGCAGCGCCTATGAGACGATCCTGGACGCGATCGTTCATCATGACGCCGGTGTAGCTAGCTGATTATGGTCATGCAATCAGAGCATCAGACCGACCCTCGAGACGAAGGCCTCGACGCCTATTGCCTAGGCATGCCGCGCTCAGCGTGCCCATATCCACCATGGAAGCCGCAGCGCTATGCATGGCTGCTTCGATGGGATGAAGCCAAAGAGATAGACGAGCACGAAGAAGAGTAATTCAACCACGCCCAAACCCGCTGGCGTTGGAGGGTAGGATGCGGGATGCCATCTTGATACTCTAGCAGATCATAGCTTCAGCCGCGCGAACTCGAGCTCCCGCTCGATGTAGACGCGGTTGGCCGCGCGGGTGGAGCCTCGCCGCGTGGGGCTGATTGAAACGAATCCTTTGGCCTGCAATCTCTACTGTGTCGCCATCGAGCACGGAGGCGCGGCCTTTCATGGGGCCGGGCAATGGTTCTGTCCAGTTTGTTATCGTGCTTTGGAGCCCAGAGGTGTTCTGTTGGCCGGCGGTGCTGGATCGCGAATTGGGTGACTGCGGCGGCAAGCGTGCCGACACCGAGGAAGATCAGCCCTAAGAGCGGTCGCGGCAGCCGTCGTCACGGCATTCTTCTGCCGGCGCGCTTTCGCCAGCTGTCAGCCTGATTGGCGCCTTGATAACGGTGGCCTTTGCCCACGCCCGCTCTCCCCGAAGAGAGAATGCGTCCATTGCGGAGCAGAGTCCAGCTTTGCGGCGTGGCTTATGCGGCCTGTGTCTGTTCGACAGTCTTTCTGCCTGGCATCGCTATCAGATAAGCCTAATGTAATTCATGATCTGGCCATTTAGGGGGCGCGGCTGCGCATTCGGGTTAGGCGCTAGCATCGCCGCAGCCTGCGCTTTCGGAATTCCTTTGGCATCGGCACATGATGACTGGTACGAAAAACAGTGCTGCCATGACCAGCATTGCGAGCAGATGGCAGACGGTGCCGTTCGGGAAACAAGCGAGGGCTTCAAGGTGCCGTCAGGCGAATTGCTGCCTTACGCCGACGGCAGGGTGCGTCAGTCGCACGACATGCGTTTTCATTGGTGCCATGCCCAAAAAGTAACGGGAGGCCGGCATCGTGAATTCCCATCTGGCAACCCTGACATTACGATCTGCCTGTACGTGCCGCCTAGGTCATTCTGACGTTCGGTCACGGGCTCGCTGCTGCTCCGCGTGTGTAGCGCAGGTTATCCTGATTGGAGACGCACAATCCAGCCACTTTCCGAAGTAGTGATGCACGATCGGTGCCGATCAACTCGATCAGTTCGCGCGCTTGAGCTTCAGTTATTCCGGCTTCCTTGGCGAGGAACTGCGCCTGGAAATCCGTCATTTGGTCGCGCTCGGACTTTTCTTCGCCCATGGTGAGCCTTTTGCACTTGGATTGAACCGGAACGCCGGCGGGAGGGTTTTGTTGCGATCAATGGCTCCACTTTCCAGGCATTTTTCGCTTTCTCTGGAACACATGCGTGAGATGAAAGTTCGGGCAGTGCAGCAATCTTGTTCCCTCCAAACGATGGGCTGCAGATCGGCGATGCACCGATCGGCCCGCGTCCTTTCCTCATGGGGCGCGGGCTTTATTGCCCGCACGGAACATCAGGCGCGGGTGTGCGTTTCGCCGGCATGAAGCAACTTCTCAGCGAAATGGCCGTTTTGGCAGATCCAGGCTTTTGGGTCGCGCTGGCGCTTGTTCTGGTACCCTACGCCATCGGCGTCGCACTGCTGGTCTGGGTAGCTGGGTGACGGTTGCGACAGCCGCCGTTTCCCTTCCCACGCCGTTGGGGTTCGGGTCTTGGTCAAAATTTTACATTAGAAACTTGGAACATAAGTGAGGCAGAGAGCATTGTTGGCGCCATGGACAAGAACGATGGCGACAATATTCCTGAGGGGTTTCCGGGCAACCTGCCCGAGGATCCAGTTATCCTAGCCGATATCACGCAAAGAATTTCGAGAGAGATCGACGGTAAAATTGGGCCGGACGGTTTGGCGGTCACGGAGGCCAGGCGGGAACGCAATCTGGTTGAGGAATGGGAAGAAGCTGACGCCGCCCTCGACAGCCAGCCGTCCGTGGTTCCGATTTTCCTGGTTCTGTATGCGCTCTCAATGTTGGGCTTGGTAGGGTACGCCATCGCTCGCTTGTACTTTCTATGGCGCGCTTGAGTTTGCTTCTTTCATTTAACTTACAGGCGGCAGCTCCCTGAGGGAGCTGATTTTCCTTCTTGGTCAGCCTCGCCATGGAACAAGCCCCGCTGCCTCACGGTGGCGGGCTACTACCTTGCAGGTCGCTAGTCAGAACTCTAACCGCGGCCGATCTCGTCCAACTGCCCTTCATCGTATTTTTTAGATGCCATTTCACGGACGGCATCCAAGCCGAAGTCTTCGATCGCTTCGGTCGATGCACTACCAGGACACGCTCTGTTCCATCAAAGGCTTCAAGCCACAACTCGAACCGCTCAGTGGTTCCATCTTCGCCCGTAAAAACTAAACCCATATGCCTCTCCCTAGCAAGCTAGCGATTCAGCCATGTGCCATGTTGCGGAGTTTGGAGGCGCGCGTTCCTGCGAGTTGCCCAATTAAGCGGCTGATGTAGCGGCTTGGCATGATGGAACACTTGCCATCGCGCGCATCGAACGCCTGCAGGCAGACCAGTAGATGAAGTGTTCCGATTCATCGTCTGCGGGGCTAGCGTGCGGCTTGCCTTTGCAGCCGGTCCCGATGTTGTCGGTCCTGATCCGCTTCATCCGTCCCATCTGGCGCCGGCTTGGCTACCGTCAAGGCCGGCGGTGCGCATCTTGGCGCGTGCTAACGCAATCTGCGCCTCGACCTTGGCGTTTTCCTTTTGCGTCATGTCGTCGGCGGCGATCAGCCGGCGTAGGGAGCGCATGATCTCCCCACGCGCTCAGCCGGCCTCCAGCATGCAATCGACGATCGCCTGAGGGACAAAATCACTGGGCGAAGGGGGCTTATAATGCCGACCCATCAGCAAGCTGAGAGAGCGGGTGTTGCGTTCCTCCCCTTTGAGTTGGCGTTGTTGGGCCGCGTGTTCGATCGGCTGAAGGTCGGGGCTCAATCTGACAACCAACGTGGAGCGCTCGCATCTCGGAACATCGCAAACTACATGGCCGGCGTGTGGGACGAGCAAGAACGTCGGGTGCAGTCTTCTGTCCGGCCTGTTCATGCAGCCGTCGAAGCTGCTGGCCCTGATGGATCGGCGAACAAGGCCTCAATCTGCTTTGCAGAGAAGATCCGCGCGAGGTCGACTTCCTGTTTCAGGACCGCCGGTAGGTGACAAGCTTTCAGCTTCATCTGAGCGCATACAAATAGGCCGCGACGTCGCGAGCCTCCTGCTCCGAAAGGCCGGTCGAAGGCATTGCCGTATGTGGAACGATCTGTCTGGCGGCGCGAATCCAGCGGATCAGGTTCTCCGGATTGTTGGGCAAAAGCCCGCCGACATAGACCTTGGTGGCCAGGGTGGCGTCCAGGCTCGGGCCAACCAGCCCATGTGCGCCGGGGACGCCGGTGATCGTATGGCAACCGGCGCAACCATTGGCCATCATGATCGGTATGGCACGGGCAGCGATGCCACCGGTTGCATTGTTCGCTTCCCGTTCGACCCTGTCGGTGCGTTGCGACCACCATGTCAGCGCCGCTAAAATTGCAAGTGCAACAACGGTGCTCGTGGCGAAAATCAGCCTAGACAGGTTGGAATGCAAGCGACGCCTCCCGGCTTCTCTGTCCGCTCGAGCGGATCCACAAGCCCGCCAACAACAAGGCAGCTCCGCCGTAGATCAGGCCGGCCGGAACCCACATTACCAGGCCGGCGAGTTGCTGGTCTTCGAGCGGACTGAGGTGCCACAGTTTCGCGCCGGCGGCATTTTCGGGGTACCAAAGTCTCGTCGAGACCAGGAGCAGCACACCGAGCAGACCGGTGTGCAGCGAGGTGAAGAAGAGGTGCAAAACTGCGCTGCCATAGGCTTGTTCATGGCCTGGGCGCGGCCGCATCGCCCACCAGAACAAGACGCCGGTGCCGAAGAAGCTGGCATGCTGGGCATAATGGAGGAAACTGTGTTCGAGCGCAGCCTCGAACAGCGCCGGCACGTGCCACGCCCAAATCGCGATGGCGTGCAGGATGGTGGCGGCGATGGGACTGCTGGTCGAGGCCCAGACGGCCCGAAGCATTTTCGCGTGCCCGGCTGCGCCAAGCGTGTGCCGTAGCCAGATCGGCAGTGCCCACACCATTGCAGCCCCCGGACGGGAAGCGACCAGCAGAGGCGCTGCGACCGCCATCAGCAACTCGTGCTCGATCATATGTGCGGTGAACATGCGCTCAGCCAAAGCATGAAGCGGGCTGACGAGCGCAGACACCAATACGGCCCAGCCGGCAGCGAACAGCAGGGCCTGTCGCAATCGCAACGGGCGGCTGCGCCGGCTCCTACGCCACAGTCGAACGGAGCCTGCCGCATAAAACAATGCGATGGTCGCCAACGGCAGCGTGATCGGCAGCGCCAGCGTCCATCCTGGGGCGGTGCCGCCATAGCAGATCGAGGCCGAGAAGGGCGCATCAAAGCTCATCGCAGGCACTCGTCGAGAATGAGCGAGGCGGCGCCTTGCATGATTATGACCAGCGCAAACAGCACAGCGACCAGCATGCCCAGATTGGCGACAAACGCCTCAGTGTCGCGCGTGCGCTCTGGTTTGAAGGATGCCCCGCCCTGTTGCCGCGCCCGCCACGATAGCGCTCCGCCAACCAGAGACATTACGGCAAGCACCAGTGCTATGAAGGGTATGACAGGAATCCGGTGGGCGCACTGCCATTCCACAACGGCGTAGTTCAGTTGCGTCGACACGGCCCAGGCCAACGGCCCCGACAAGAGACCGCCCCATGAGGTCCCTGACTGAAGCGCGCGCATCTCAATCAAGCCTCGGCATCCAATAAATCAAGAGATAGATCGGAATCCAGGTCACGACGACGAAGTCCCAGTAGAAGACGTTGTCACCGACGTCAGCGAAACGACGGCCACTGTTGGCGTGGCGCGTGAACATCAAGACGGTCAACACCAGCGTGTCGGCGACATCGGTGATCAGGTGCGCGGTGTGCAGGCCGAGCAAGACCCAGAGCATCGAGCCGTAGGCGTTGGTGTCCCAATAGATGTTGAGGGCTGGGAACTCGAACCAGCGCACGACAAGCGGCGCGATCCCGAGCAGCGACATGGTTACGAGGGCAATGCGCACTGGCAGCATCGCGCACGCCTCGGCTTGGCGCTTCAACACGTGGTTGGGGACCAGGCTGGCGAGCAGCAAAAGCGTCACGATCGTGCCCGGCCAGTGGTTCGGCGCCGGAGCGCTCAACGGCCATTGCGGTGATAGATAGGCGAGGTAGAGACAACTCCCCGCCGCAAGCGCGAATCCCATGCCTTCGAGCGCCATGAAGGCGAGAGTGCCCCACCAGGTCGGGGTACGCGGCCCGTGCCCGAAGGTCGGGAGCTCGGAAAGATCCATGGCGGGACGCTGCTTCATTCCTCGTCCTCCGCATCGCCTTTCGGCCAAAACCAGCCGATCAAAGCGACGGCGATCGGTCCCGCTCCCCAAACCACTGCCCATGGGCTGAAGATCGAGTAGAGAAAGGTAGCCCCGACTGCGAGTGCGGCGAGCAGCGGCCAGACCGACGGCGTTGCCGATTTCTCGCGCACGTCGGGATGCGCATCCGCCACTGTCGAGGTGACCAGTTCGCGTGCGTCGACCCGAAGCCCCGTCGCCACCGCAAGCGTTCCGCGTTCGGCCCATAGCGGCTCGACATGCATCACGACCGGAATGCGGAGGAAATTGTAACTCGGCGGCGGCGATGACGTTGCCCATTCCAATGTGCCTGCATTCCAGGGGTTGTCGCCGGCCGGGGCGCCCCTCAAGGCGCTGTGCACCAGATTGATGGTGAAAAGCGCGAAGCTCACGAACAGAACGACCGCGCCAGCGGTGATGAACAGGTTGATGTCACCCCAGCCGAGCTCCGCCGGATAGGTGTATACCCGTCGCGGCATGCCCCAGATGCCGACAATGTGCATCGGGAAGAACGCTGTATTGAAGCCGAAGAAGGCAAGCCAGAAATGCCAGCGCCCGATGCGCTCGTTCATCATCCGGCCGGTGATCTTGGGAAACCAGAAATAGGCGGCACC
The DNA here is from genome assembly GCF_055811535.1 of Mesorhizobium sp. WSM4816. Taxonomy (NCBI): domain Bacteria; kingdom Pseudomonadati; phylum Pseudomonadota; class Alphaproteobacteria; order Hyphomicrobiales; family Phyllobacteriaceae; genus Mesorhizobium; species Mesorhizobium sp. WSM4816. Next base: position 228,064 of record NZ_JBVVQR010000007.1, read on the forward strand.
CAGCAAGGGAAATACCGACCCGCCGATGAGCACATAATGGAAATGCGCCACTACGAAATAGGTGTCGTGAACTTGCAGGTCCAACGGCACCGAAGCCAGCATTACACCAGTCAGGCCACCGGCGACGAAAATAAAGAAGAAGCCGAACACGAACAACATTGGCGTCCTGATGACCGGCCGTCCGTCCCAGAGCGTCGCCAGCCAGCAGAATATCTGCAGTCCGTTCGGAATGGCGATCAGCATGCTCGATGCGGTGAAGAAGCTTGCGCCGAGCTTAGGCAGGCCGGTGGTGAACATGTGGTGGACCCAAAGGCCGAACGACAGGAATCCAATGGCAATCAGCGACAGCACCAGCCCCAAATATCCAAACACCGGGCGCCGCGCGAAGGCGGCGATGATCGAGGACACCATCCCGGTCGCCGGCAGGAAAATGATGTAGACCTCCGGATGGCCGAAGAACCAGAAAAGATGCTGGAAGAGCAATGCGTCTCCGCCTTCGGCGGGGTTGAAGATGTGGGTGCCGACCAGCCGGTCCAGGATCAGGAATGTCGAGGCGATCATGACCGCGGGCATCGCGAACACGACGACGAAGGAGGTGACCAGCATCGCCCAGACGTAGAGCGGGATCTTGTCAAGCGACATGCCAGGGGCACGCTGTTTCAGAACCGTCACTATGGTTGCGACCGCGACGGCGAGTGCAGAGATCTCGGTGTAGGTAATCATCTGCGCCCAGACGTCGGCGCGCTTGCCTGGCCCGAATTCGGGACCGGACAGCGGCACATAGGCGAACCATCCGACATCAGGCGCCATATTGAGCGCGAACGAAACCCAGGCGAACATGCCTCCCGACAGAAAGATCCAGAAGCTGAAGGCGACAAGGCGCGGAAACGCGATATTGCGGGTGCCAACCATCAGCGGCACAAGGTAGATGCCGCTCGCCTGCACGATAGGCACGGCAAACAGGAACATCATTGTCACGCCATGCATCGTGAACAACTGGTTGTAGAGGTCTGGCCCGATCAGCCCGCGCTCGGGGCCCGACAGTTGAATGCGCATGGCGACCGCGTTCAGCCCACCGAGGCACAGGAACACGAACGCGGTGATCAGGTAGTGCCGCGCGACGATTTTGTGATCGACGGTCGAAAGGGCGCCGATGATGCCAGGTGCGGTTTGCCACGTTCGCGCAAGCCAGCGGTCAAGGCTGGCATCGTCGAGGTCGGTGTCGCGCGGGCCGTCGCGCTCAGGGGGCAAATCCCCTTTTGAGGCCACGTCACGGTTTGGGGTCGCGTCACCCTCGTGAGCGAGGTCGGCGCCGCTCATCGCAAGCCCTCTAGATAGGCGACGATCGCATTCAACTCGTCGCCGTTCAGATCCACCACCGGCATATGGGCGCCCGGCTTGATCCCCTGCGGATCGGCGACCCATGCCGCAATGTTGCCGCGGCTCATCGTCAGCGTCCCGGCTGCCAGCGTTTGCCTGCTGGCGACATGGGTCAGGTCTGGGGCGACCGTGCCGCCGGCGATGGTGCCGCCGATCTTGTGGCACATCACGCAGGGCCGCTTGATGAACAAGTCGTGCCCCGCTTTCGCCTCAGGCGAGGCAGGCGGGGCGGCGGGCTTCAACTGGTCGTTCAGCCAGGCGTCGAAGACGGGCCGGTGCTCGGCGATAACGAAGGTGCTCATATTGGCGTGCTGAGCACCGCAGAATTCGGCACATTGGCCCCGATAAACGCCGGGTTTGTCCGCCTTGAGATCAAGAACATTCTCGACGCCCGGAACGAGGTCCAGTTTGCCGGCCAGGTTCGGCACCCAGAAGGAATGGATGACGTCGGTCGAGGTCAGAATGAGCCGCACCGGCTCGCCTGCCGGGATATGGATCTCGTTGGCGGTGGTCAGAATGCGGTTCGGCTGGCCGTTTTCATAGCGCACCTCCCACCACCACTGATGCCCGGTCACGCGGATTGTCAGCGCAGTATCCGAGCCGATCGCAGCGAGCGTCCTGTTGGCGAAGAAGCTCAACAGCGTTAGCCCGATCAGGATCACCGTGGTGGCCCCGAGCGCCGCAAAAACAATGTGTGCCTTGTGGCGCTCGGAAGCAGCGTCGAGGACAAGCGGATCGCTGAGCGGTCGTGCTTGCCGGATCAGGGCCATGGTCAGCACGATCATCACCAGCAGCCAGACCACGGTGCAGAGGGCGGTGAAGAACCAGATCAGCCACGCGAGCTCGCTCGCCGCCGGCCCCTTCGGATCAAGGGCGGATTGCCAGCCGCTGCATCCTGCGAGGGGCAGAATGGCGCCGCACACCACCCAAACCAGCCGTCTCACGGCGACTTCCCCAGCGTCGCGGCATTTGGCAGGCGATTTTCGGATGGGCGCACCATCATGTCGTCGTTGCGCCCGGGCGCGGCGGAAGAGGGTACGTTGCCGCTCAGCGAGCGGACAAACGCGGCAAGTTCCCAGATCTGATCGTCGGGGACCCTGTCACGGAAGCTCGGCATCCCGTTCGGGCGCCCGTCTCTGATAGTGGCGTGAATACTTTCGATCGAACCGCCGTAAATCCACTTTTCGTCCATGAGCGCTGGTCCCATGCCGCCACCGCCATGGGCATGGCAGCCGGAACAGTTGAACCAGTTGAACAGACGTTTGCCCTGGCTAAGATGAAACGCGTTTGCCTGGAACGCTGCTGCCTTGGTGTCGGACAGAGACGGCCGCTCGCCGCCTGGCACAAGGGAAGTGACCGGCGTCGGTTGCTTGCCGGAGCCGAGCGCCGACTGAGGGCGGGAGTCGCGTTCCTCGCGCTGGCATCCGACAATGGTGAGCAGTGCGAACAACAGCAAGGGAAATCCGCGGTTCATTTCAAGGCGCTCCGGCAGTATCGAGCCGGGGCGTGCCATACTGCGCCAGAATCGCCTTGATCTCGGCGCGGTGCTTTGCGAGGGCAGCGTCCACTTCGCCGCGCAGCGCATTATCCTCGTGACGCACGCCCATTGAGATGTCGTAGACCATCGGCAATTGCGGACCGTCCATCCGCGGTTCAACCGGCGTAATTCTCAGCGCTACCTTCTGTCTGGCGGCAAAGTAGCCGGCCAGCGGTCCCCAGACGACGGCCATATCGATATCGCCGCTCGCGACCGCTTCGATGATGCGCGCCGGAGGGTTCGGCGCAGAATAGTCGCCGTAGACCGGGAAGCCGATGAGATGGCCGACGATCCCGCGGCGCCCGAGCGCCTGGGCGGGTGGGGAGTTGGCGCCGTCGTCACCGATCAGCTGGACGCCGATGCGCAGATCGCGCAGGCGGGGATCGTTGAACGAACTGACTTCCGGCGCCTCCTTGCGCGTCACGAAGACGTAGGACGAGCGGTAGTATGGCGCGGTGGTGCGCAGAATTTCGAGGTTGGCGGGAGTGCCGGGCACGAGATCGCACAGGTTGGCTTTCAACGTGTTGCGGATGAAGCCACGGCGCTGCGCCCACCAGGTATAGGAAAGGGTTGCGCCAAGTTCCTTGGCGACAATCCCCGCGATCTTGTTTTCGAAGCCTTCACGGCGGGCGTTGGAGAAGGGCATGTTGTTGGGATCGGCGCACACCCGCAGCTCGCGCGCATTCGCCAGGGCGGGAACAAGACACATGGCCAGTACGCAGATTGTCGCGACAAAATGTCGGGAACGCATGCTCCCCCGTCGCGCAGGCCCGTCGATCGCTTCAAGGCAGCCGGAATACATACAGCGTACCTCCCGGCGTGGTTACGTCCTTCAGATCCTTCATGACGTTGGCAAAGCCGAGCGCCGCGGTGGCGTCGCGCGGGTCGAGATCTCCCGACACGATGGCACCTGCCCAGCCACCGACACCCGACAGGATCGCGACATATTGGCGCCCGTCGGGACCGCGATAGGTGATCGGCTGGCCGATGATGCCGGAAGAGGTCTTGAACTGCCAAAGCAGTTTCCCGGTCGTGGCACTCACCGCCTTGAACCAGCCTTCCATGGTTCCATAGAATACGACATTGCCGGCTGTAGCGACGGCGCCGCTCCAAACCGGAAAGTTCTCCTTCAGGACCCACGCCGGCTTCGCGGCGGCGACATCCCAGGCGGTGAACGCACCGCGATGTCCGCCTGGCCCCGGGATCATGCGGACATTCATGCCCACATACGGCGTGCCGGCGATGTAGTTGACCTCTACGCCTTCTTCGTCCATGCACAGATTGTTGTGCGGGAGGTAGAGCAAGCCGGTCTTGGGCGAGAACGCCGAGGGCTGCCAATCCTTCAGGCCGGATGCGGTCGGGCAGATGTTACGCACGACCTTGCCGGTGCCGGTCTCTTTCTCGGGATTTACAATCAGCCGGCCCGTCTTGAGGTCGACACCCTTGCTGGAATTGACTGGCCCGAATGGCACCGCGGACAGGACCTCGCCCGTCGTGCGATCCAGCAAGTAGACATAGCCGTTGCGTTCCGGCCGGACGAGCACCTTGCGAGGCTTGCCCTGCCAGGTCATATCCAGCAGCACCTGCTCGTTGACGCCATCGTAATCGTGCAAATCGTGCGGAGTCCACTGATAGAACCATTTCGCAGTGCCGGTGTCGGGATCCCGGGCAAAGATCCCGGACGTCCACTTGTTGTCGCCCGGTCGCAGGTCGGGATTCCACGGACCGGGGTTGCCCGTGCCATGGAAGATAAGGTCCTGATCGGGGTCATAGGAAATCCAGCCCCACACATTGCCGCCGCCAATTTTCCAAGCGTCCGGCGGCCATGATGTGACGCCGAGATCCTTGCCCTTGTCCATATCGTAATGCGGTTTGAAGTCGGGGCCGATCAGCACCTCGGCATCCGGGCCGGTGCTGTAGGCAGTCCAGACGACATGCCCGTCACCGGCGTCAAGCGCCTTGATCCAGCCTCGCACGCCCAGTTCGCCGCCGGAATTGCCCACCAGAACCTTGCCCTCTACCACCAGTGGCGCCATGGTAATGGTCTCGCCGATGTTGATGTTGCCGATAGGGGTGTTCCAGATGGCTTTGCCGGTCGCCGCGTCGACCGCGATGGCGCGTCCGTCGAGCGTGTTGAAGAAGATTCGCCCGTTGGAGAAAGCCGCACCCCGGTTAACCACGTCGCAGCAGGCAACTCCCTGCGCAGCAGGTTCGGGATTGGGCTCGAACTTCCACTTCATCGGTGCGCCGGGTCTGGCGAGATCAAGCGCGTAGAGGATATTGGGAAAAGGCGTCACGATATACATCGTGTCGCCGACAACCAGCGGCGCAGCCTCCTGGCCCTTGTTAACGCCGGTTGAGAAGGTGAAGGCCACCTGCAGGGTCTTAACGTTGTCTTCAGTGATTTCAGCCAGTTCGCTGTAGCGGGTCGAGGCATAGTTCTTCGCCGGCATCGTCCACTGGCCATCGTCGGATGGGGCGGCTGCAGCGGGCGGCCTAATTGCAGGCTCCGCCGGCTGGGCAACGGCTCCGGCCGCGAGCGAGAAGCTCGCCAGCAAGGTCCAGCCGATCACCCTCGATTTGGTCCGACCATCTATCCTCGCCATCGCCCGGTCCTCCCTCCGGCAGGCGCCCAAACCTTGGCCGCCGCCTGTTGCACCTGTCTCATTCGTGCATCGAGCCGCCGACCCCGGCGCCGAGCTCCGCTGCAACGTCCGCCTCGCTTCCGGCACATAATGGGTGGCCCCAGCCGGAAGCGCTTTTCCCACCGGGGTCGAGATCATGGACGATGGCGTCTTTGCGATTTGGATTGACGCCGGCCGGCACCTTGTCCAGTCCAAGCGCAGCGCGTGTGCGCCAGGCGACATTGTGATCGGCACAGGAGGAATCGCCGCTCACGCCAAGTCCCCCGACGATCCCTTTTCCATCGTAAAGCGGCAAGCCGCCGCCGAATGCGACTATTCCCCCGACGGGCTTTCCCATCAGCGGGTCATCGGGACTTCCAAATGTCGACGGATTTCCGGCATAAGCGGCTGCCTGGTTGACAGGATTGGTGGCCTGCAGGCCGAACAGAGATCCCCCCGGCTGGACCGCCGCGTAGAGGTTGGCGGTCGAAAGGGCCATATTGGCAAGGCTGATGCCGTTGGCCGTACTGGCCTTTTCGGCTGCAATCAGCCGGCTGCCCGGCCATTGGGCATCAGGTGTGGGACCGCTGAAGGCGACGGCGCAGACTGCGCCGTCGCGAGCCACGACCGCCGCCCATTCATGGGTGTCGAAACCCCCATTGCCGGGGCCGCCGCTCGCCTTGACGCTCCCCTTGAGCGCGCTCAGCAGTTTGCTGTGGTCGACAGGACAGGCCGCCTGAGCCCAGGCTTTTTGTTCGACGTAGCCGATCGTCAGCAGGAACAGACCCGATGCTACTGAGGCAGTCCAATGACGATCCATCGCCCGCGCCGCGCTTATTGAACTCCCCCTAACGCATGAGAGGCGCAGAAGTGCCAAACATCATGAAATAAAATAGCAGATTGGTTCGGCTCAGAATCATCGCGATGCGTTCAGACAGTGAAACAGTTCTGAGCGCTCGCGGTTGTGAGAGATAGAGGATGTTCCACAGCGAAAACTTTACCTCTCGCGCGGGCCAGTCTGGCAGGCGATGAACCGGTTGAGTGGGCAGCAGGGTCATTGATAAACTGGTAATCAAAAACACGATCCGTATCGGCAACATTCACCGGCGGCACTTCTTATTCCTGTCCAGGTTCAAGACCAGGGCAGATGGCCGGCGGGTTTTCCCAGATGGGTACGCGGCAGTGAGCTTGGCTAATCCCCAATAGAGATTGTCGAAAGTACGGCAACTGCTAGTTACTCCCGCCTATAAAAGCAAATTCGCGGAAGCGTGCCGCGCCAAAATGTTGCGTACGTTAGAGACTTGCCACTGGCCATTGCGCGCTGTGCAAACGCCGCGGTTGTTTAGGGCGATTGCCAGTCCACGCAG
>NZ_JBVVQR010000008.1:0-210229 GCF_055811535.1 Mesorhizobium sp. WSM4816
ACACGATCGACCATCCGAATCATCTCCCTCTCTTCCTTACCCCCGGAATCATCAATCCGATTCTGTGCAAAGGCCTCCTATGGGCAGACCCGCATCGCCAACGAAATGCGCAAGCGCGGCCACTCGGTCTCGCCGTCGGGCGTCCGCGGGGTGTGGCGTCACGATCTGGAGACGATGAAGAAGCGGCTGAAGGCGCTGGAGGCCAAGGTCGCCCAGGACGTATCGTGCTCACCGAGAGCCAATTGGCGGCGCTGGAAAAGGCCAAGCTGGACAAGGAGGCGCATGGTGAGTTCGAGAGTGAATGCCCGGGCTATTGCGGCGACCAGGACACCTTTTACGTCGGCAACATGAAGTGGGTGGAACGCATCTATCAGCAGACCTTCCTCGACACCTATTCGAAGGTCGCCTTCGCCCAAGCTCGATGACCGCAAGACGCCGATTACCGCCGCCGATCTCCTCAACGATCGCGTGGTGCCGTTCTTCGACGCCCACGACGGTAAGCTAAGCCGGGTGCTGGCCGACCGCGGCACCGAATATCGCGGCAATTCCGAACACCACGAGTACGAGCTCTATCTGGCGGTCGAGGACGTGGATCATTCCCGCACCAAGACCAAGAACCCGCAGACCAATGGCATCGTGGAACGCTTCCACAAGACGGTGCTGGACGAGTTCAACCGGGTCGCCTTCAGGAAGAAGATCTACGGCTCGATCGAGGAGCTGCAGGCCGATTTGGATGAATGGGTCAGAAGTTACAATGAGCAACGCCCACATCAGGGCCGCTGGTGCTTCGGCAAGACGCCGATGCAGATCTTCCTTGACACGGCCCCGCTGGCGATCGCTGCCTGATCCTATCGGACAGGCAAAACCGACCATTCTCAGATGCCAACTATCCGATCAAGTGAAAACTTCTCCACGTCAGCTGCTTTTCGAGTGAACCGTCGTCATGGGCTTTGGCTAGCATCGCCACGAGCGTGGCCGCCGTGACGAACTGGACGCTGTAGTTCTGCCGGATCGCCTCGCGCCCGAGAGCCACCGCCAGATGTGTATTGCCCGTACCCGGAGGTCCAAGGAACAGGACCGTGTCGCCATGAACAATCCAGCGGCAGGTCGCCAGCTCCCGGATTTGGCGCTGATCCGCGACGGTTGCGCGTCGAAGTCGAAGCCGTCGAGTTCGCGCACAAACGGGAACTGCGCGATCTTGCCTGCCATGGAGATCCGCCGCTCGTCGCGCCTCGCGATCTCGCGCGTCACCAAGGAAGGCCAAAGCCTCACGCAAGGTCATCTCCGAACGCGCCGCTTCGTCCAGCAGCGTATCGAGCTGATCCCGGATCGCGTTCAGCTTCAGCCGGTCGAGCTGAGCCACCAACATCTCATGATCGATCGCCGTCATCACCAGCCGCTTCCCACCAGTGCCTCATATTCGGCCAGTGGCCGCAACAGAGCGGAAGGCGCAACAATCTCCGCCGTCGTCGATCGTACCGGCCCAGCAGCGCCAACCACGCCAGCAACATGCGCGCGCTCGACAATCCGTTGGCGACGTCTCCGGCACAAGGCATGATCCGCCACCACCTCGCCCGTATGACGCACGATAACCCGGCCGCCCAGCACCACGACTTGGACGCTCTCCCCGATCAGCCGCCCGGAACCGAGTAGCTGTTCGTGTCCAGGTCGATTGCGCAGTCCGCCTGGACCTTGCGCACGAGATCCCGCAGCTGCCCGAACGGCGCCCGGCCGCCGAGCAGGCGAAGCGCCACGGCCTCTTCGGCAAAGCGCTCCGCAGGAGCCACGCCGGTCGTGCCATGCACACGCTGATCGGCAATCTCACGCGTCCACCGGTCCAGAAGCGCCTCGAACGCCGCCCAGTTCTCGAACCGGCGGCCGGCAATTACATTGCGCTTGACGTAGCCGACCCTCAGGAATTGTAGGGCCACGCGGCTCGCCCCGCAAGACCGACAGCCCTCGACTTGGCCGCCCAGTTCGGCGGTTCCGGCACAACTCGATGGCGCTCATCGTGCGGCGCTCGACGCGTCCGAGATGACCGTCATTAGCCTGCCGATACGCCCTCGCCATGGCGGCGGAAGATATCCGCCACCTCCAGTATCGTAGCGCTGCCCTTGCGCCAGGCCCAGTCGTCGATGCCGACCACCCGCGGCGCGTCCGGCGGCTCGAACCTGGCTGCGCGGATCATCGGCAGCAGCGTATCGCCGCTTACCGGCATGGCGAGTTTGCGACAGGCGCGAGCCGGATTCACCGCCGACCGCGAAGCCGATCACCAACTGGAGCTCGACGAGGCGGGCGGTGCATCTCGCCTTCGGCTGCACCGTTTCCGGCAACCGTTCCGTAAAGATCCGCTGACCGCATTGCGGATCGGCGCAACGGAACCGCCTGGCGTGAAGCCGGGTTTCGACAACCCGTCCCTGCCACGGCAGATCAGCCACCCGGCGCATGTAGTGGCTGTGGACGCGACCGGTTCGGCAGCCGCAGGACTATCGACTTTGGCCGGGCCACAAGCACCACCTTGTCGGCCTGTGGGAGGATTTGGACAATCGAAAGCTCGGGCGAGACCAGAGAGCGGAAGGCATGGAGCACGGGCGAATCACCAGCGTCGACTGCGATTCCGACTCTATGGACTCATTCGCACCGCCCGTGAATCCCGGCACCTGCACCAGATATGCGGAAGATCCCCACATTGTGTGATTGATTGAGGCCAATTCGTCGACCGTGAACATGAGATTGGTCAGGCTTCGATCTCGTTTGGCTGACTTTGAGAGGCGGCGAGGAGAAGCCACAGACGAGCCTTCAGCCACCTGAGCAGGAGGCAGAAGATGATATGGGGCGAGCGGCGAGGGTGTGGCATCCTTCGGCGCTCCAAGAACATCCAGCAGAAGGAGCGTCCCTATGTCGCAATCTTTTGACGCGAGCCGGTCCCTTACCGCTCTTGAGCAGAATAACACGATCATCACCATCATCGAAATGAGCAAGGCGAAGTGGCTGGTTGCCGCGCTTGTTCCGGGCCTCAAGCGCCAGCCGCTCAAGAAGCTCGATGCCGACGCGCCAGCACTGTTGAAGCTGCTGCAGCGCTGGCGCGACGAAGCCGGCCAGGCCGGGCACGCGATCAAGCGGATCGCCGTCGCCTATGAGGCGGCGACGGCTTCTGGTTGGCGCGCTTTTTGCGGGCGCACGGCATCGAGGCATACGCCATCCATCCCGCCAGCGTTGCGGTGTCGCGCGAGCACCGCCGCGCCAAGACCGATCGCCTCGACACCGAGGTGTTGATGCGTGCCTTTCTTGGCTGGCTGCGCGGCGAGAAACGTCATTGCTCCATGGCTGCGATCCCGACCATCGAAGAGGAGGACGCGCGACGGCCGAGCCGCGAGCGGGAGAGCCTGGTCGGCGAGCAGACGCGGCTTATCAACCGCATCAAGGCAGTGCTCGCCCGCTTCGGCATCCACAGCTTCCGGCTGAGCCTGCGCTGCGCGGCGGATAGGCTCGAGAATATCCGCACGGCTGAGGGGACGGCGCTGCCGCACAACACCCGCGCCGAGGTCCACCGCTTCCTCGAGCGGCTCAACCTGGTGCGCCAGCAGTCCGCGCGATCGAACAGGAAAGGGAGCGCAAGCTCTCGGCCGTCCCGGCGGCGGAAAACGGCCCGTATGCGATGGTTCGCCTCATCGCGCGGATTATCGGCATCGGCGTCGAGACGGCGGACATGCTGGTCCACGAGATCCTGTCGCGCGGCTTGCGCGATCGCCGCGCCGTGGCGCGCTATGCCGGGCTGACGGGGTCGCCGGACGAGAGCGGCAAACGCCGCCGCGAGAAAGGGCTGGCACGCGCCGGCAATGCCCGCGTGCGGCGCGGCATGATCCAGTTGGCCTGGCGGTTTCTGCGCTTCCAAAAAGACAGTGCCCTGGCCCAATGGTTCCAGGCGCGCACGAACGACGGCCGCAAGACGAAGCGCAAGACGATGATCGTAGCGCTGGCCCGCAAGCTGCTGATCGCGCTGTGGTGTCTCGTCACCGCGGGCGAGGTGCCGCAAGGCGTCAGTTTGCGCGCGGCGTGACAGCCACATGGGAAGAGGAGAACAAGGCACAATCCTATTGGCGGGCATCTAGCAAGGTCTGCCGATGACGATCCGAGGTGGCGGTGACCCGCGCTACAACATGGTGTTTTACAGGCCGTGCTGAAGAATGGGCCCGCCGCCCCGGAGCTTCGCCACCGATGCGCATGCTGCATCATGGTTCAGATCCACGGGGGATCTACCGCATACAAGTCTGCCGCGCGACCTCCGCGCCTGGCTCGGCGAGCTCGCCTCGGAATCCATCGTCGGCTTTTTGGCCCCCTGCAAGAAAGGGGCTCACCCGACCCCGACAAAGCCTGCCGCCGGTGCTCGTGACCGTCAAGGACAAGTCGCTGCACGATGGGCCTGCGCCCCCACCCTTGACCGTCCCTGCGCGCGGCGGCCCGTTCGAAGCAGGTCGGGACGAGGAGATGGGTCGCCAGTTGGCCGAACCAGGAGATGAGGAAACGAACCACGAACCAAGCTTGACAATCATCGCCCCATACAAGTTGTAGCCGGCGGCGGCCAGAATGGCGTTGACGGCGTCGCCTTGCTTGCTGGCGAGATAGTTGCGGCCCATCCGGTGCTCAGCCTTGATGTGGCCGATCACGGCTCGATCGCGGAGCGGCGGCGCATCTGGCGCTTGATGGCTGGGGTGACGCGGCGCTTCTGACCGCTGGTGAAGACCCTGAACTTGTGGCTCTGCGGTGCGTTGTGGCCGCGATAGCCGGCGTCGGCGAGAACGCGGCTGATCTCGTTGCCGATGGTCTTTTCCATGTCAGGGATGATCGCTGCGAGCGTGTGGCCGTCATAGGGATCGCCGGGCAGCGCTTTTGCATGCAGGGCGAACTGGCCACCCTTTGAGCGCTTCAGCGTGGTGGCCACGGACACTTTCACCCCGAACTCGTAGGGCGAGGGCGCATGCGCCTTGCCCTTACCGATGCATTCCACCTCGTGCGCATGCAGGCTGTAGATTTTGCGGCCGCGCTGGCGCTGGCGCTGCTCGAGAACGGTGGCCGCCTGGTAGAGCGGCCATTTGAAGAGCGCGTCCAGCCCCGCATCGCCGGCGATCTGGCGAGAGATGTCGCGAATGGTCCGGCCGAGATAGGTCTTGAGCCTGCGCAGCGCCTTGTTCGCCCGCTTGAACTGCTTGGCGTGGGCATAGCGCTGGTGGCTGATCAGCGCCAGCTTGCCGACCCGCACATAGCTCTGGCGCAAATGGAGCCCGTTCCTCTTGGCCAGCCGCACCAGCCGTTCGCGGGCCCGGTGGATGAGCTTGGCGTCGGTCGGGAACATGACGTTCTTCGGCTGCACGGTCGTGTCGACGATGACCTGGCGCGTGTCGGCCGGCTTCATCGCCCCGGTCTTGACCGCAAGGCTGAGGCTCTCCTGCAACAGCGCCACGATCCGCTCCTCGCCCATACGGCTGCGCCAACGCGGAGCGGTCAAAGGGCAGTGCGTGGCGGAAGAACTCCTCACCGCACAGATACTGGAAGTAGGGGTTTTCCACCCAGCGCTCGCACAGCCTCGTCCGACTGACCTGCCACCGGATTTTCATCCAGCCGCAATTAGAGCCTCGGCGGGTTTTACGCCGTATGGCGCGGGTTGAGCAACGGGCGATCGGCGGAGCTGGTCGGGGTTGCGCAGCCGATCGTCCGTTGCGGTGAGATTGGCGGCATAGGCCGCGGGCGTGAGATATCCGACGCTGAATGTGGGCGTGATCGGTTGTAGTCGTCCCTCCATTCGGCAATCGTCGTGCGGGCATGGTCGAGGCCGAAGAACAGGGTCTCGTTCAAGAGTTCATCCCGCATACGCCCGTTGAAGCTCTCGCAGAAAACCGTTCTGCATCGGCTTTCCCGGTGCGATGTAGTGCCATTCCACCTGATGGTCCTTCGACCAGGCGAGCATGGCGTTCGAGGTGAATTCCGTGCCGTGATCGGAGACGAGCATGCCGGGCTTGCCGCGGCGGGCGATCAGGTCCGTCAGTTCGCGCGCCACACGCCGGCCCGAGATCGAGGTGTCGGGGATCGCCGCCAGGCACTCTCGCGTCACGTCGTCGACGACGTTGAGAATGCGGAAGCGCCTGCCACAGGCGAACTGGTCGTGGACAAAATCCAGCGACCAGCGCGCGTTCGGCTTCGCCTCAACCAGGATCGGCGCCCGGGTGCCGACCGCACGCCGTCGCGCACGCCGTTTGCGCACCGCCAGCCCTTCCTCGCGGTAGAGCCGGTAAATGCGGTTGATCCCCGCCGGCTCGCCATCCTGCCGCAGCAGGATGAACAGCCGCCGGTAGCCGAAGCGGCGGCGTGCGTTGGCGAGATCACGCAGCCGGCCGCGCAACTCCGTCTCCGGCGGCCGCCGCGGCCGGTAGCGGATCATCTTGCGCTCGGCGCCGACAATGGAACAGGCCCGACGCTCCGACAGACCCAGCACGGTCTGCAGATGCGCGACGGCTTCGCGCTTGGCGGCGGGCCCTACCATTTTTTTGACAGGAGCTCGCGCAACGCCGAGGCTTCCAGCATCTGGTCGGCCAGAAGCTTCTTCAGCCTGGCGTTCTCCTCCTCCAGCGCCTTCAGCCCCTTGGCGTCGGAGACCTCCATGCCGCCATACTTCGCCTTCCAGTTATACAGCGTCGCCTCGGAGATCCCGTGCTTGCGGGCCACATCGCCCGCCTTCGCCCCCGCCTCGTGCTCGCGCAAAACCGCGATGATCTGCTCTTCCGTAAAGCGCTTTCTCTTCATCTGTCCGTCCTTCAATCAGGCCGGACTCTAATCAAAGCCGGAGGAAATTACCCGTGGCAGGTCACGACAGGTTGAAGGTGTGCTTGAGGATCGCCAGCCCCGCCATCAGCCGGGTCGGCAGCGGCGGCATGCCGGGACCGTCCGAATAGACCGCACCGAAACGCCCCTCCAGCATCGGCCAGTCGATCGCCTGCGCCAGGCGCACCAGCTCGTGCTTCATGTTGATGATCTGATCGAGCCTGGAGCGGAAAAGATCCTGCTCTCCCGTCTCGCGCTTCTCGCGTGGCCTGGACATTCGCCGTCCCCTCGATTCGCCGCCGCCGACCGAGTGAATCACGCTCCGCGGCACAAGGGAATCTGGAAACCCGAATTGCAGGAAAACAGCGCCCAAACACCGAAAATCCTGCAATTCCAAACCTGACTTCCGCTTCAATCAACGTGCCAGATCAACGACTTGCGGATAGTTCACGGCCGACCAATTCTGCTTCTGTGTTCGACGTGGGATTTTTATCGCGAGACAGGCGGCGCGCGATTCTTAGCCGAAGATCATCCCTTCGCCGGGACGCGAATTCTTACTCGGTTACTCCGTCGGTAGTTCAACAACTGTCAGACCACCAAACGACCACGTCCGCCGACGGGCGCGTGAGAATGCGGTGTAAAGCGAAGCGCGGTTGAGTGACGGATCTATTCTTCACTGCTTCGCTCTGTTATTTGATGGTATGTTCATCTCCTTGCCGACGCTGCGATGAGATTCGTTGCCCTCCCTTGACGAGTTATTATCGGATATTGATCAGCCTGTGATGAACGAATGTATCAAGCCCTCTGCGCCCACCTTCATATCCGTAGCCACTTTCCTTCACGCCACAGAACGGCGTGAATTCCGTAACAGTGGCGGTCGTGTTGACGAACACACCACCTACATCGAGGTTTTCAGTCAAACGTTCAATGCGTTCGCGTGATTGCGTGTAGACATAAGCGGCTAATCCGTAGGGCAACGCGTTCGCGATGCGCACCGCCTGCATCTCATTGTTGAACCCGATGATCGGCGCGAGTGGCGCGAAATATTCGTCGCGCATTACAAGGCTGTCAAGGGCCGCTTCGCACAGTACTGTGGGTTCAAAGAAATAACCTGGACCCTTGACTCTATTGCCACCGGTGATGATCCGAGCTCCACCCGCTATTGCGTCTTCAACCACCGCCACTGTGCCATCAATTCTACGCGAGTGCGTGAGTGGACCGATATCTGTGTCCGGATCCAGTCCATTTCCGATCCTTAAGCTCCGGACTTTGCACAAGAACGCGTCCAAGAAACTGTCATAAGCCGGCATTTCGATGAGAAGTCGACTAGGAGCGGTGCAGATCTGGCCGGCGTTTGCAAATTTGGATGCAGCAAGTTCACTTGCTGCTTGCTCTATATCAGCATCTGCGAAGACAAGTGCAGCTGAGTGCCCGCCCAATTCCATGCTGGCGGATTTCATTCCCTCGGCCGCCAGACGCGCAAGGGATTTGCCAACTGGGATGGAGCCAGTAAGCGAGATTTTTCGAACCACCGGCGATGCGATCAATTGCCTTGAAATCTCAGCGGGATTGCCAAAGACTAGATTCAGATATCCATTGGGCAAGCCGGCTTCCTGAAGGGCTTGTGCGAGCTCAATTGCTGCCGAAGGCGTTTCCTCTGCCGCCTTCAAGATAACGGGACAGCCAGCAGCTATTGCCATCGCCAGCTTGCGCCCCGGCAGCACCAGAGGAAAATTCCAGGCGGTAAAGGCTGCAACGACACCGATCGGCACTGGTTTCGACGAACGCCTAATCGCTTGTCGGTTATCCCCAAGATCGGCATCACACAATTCCAGCGCCAGTTGCGCATAATATCGAAACAGCTCGACGACCCGGCCGACCTCGGCCCGGGCCTGGCCCAGTGGCTTGCCCTGCTCCAGAACTATACGCAATGAAATCGAGGCTTCCCTTTCCGCAAGGATATCGGCTGCTCGTTCCAATACTTGCTTCCGGTTCTCAGGCAAGAATCGGCGCGAGGACCCGAACGCGCGCTCAGCCGAATGCAGCGCCTTTTCCAGCAATTGGGGAGTGGCCGAAGGGAGAAGACCTAACATTGTCTCGTCAGCTGGGTTTATCACTTCCTTGGGCGCAGCAAAGCTGGACTCGATAAGTTCACCATCGATGAACATTCCGAGGGTCGGGTAGCCTGAATTTGCTCCGGCAATCGTCGAGTTATGCAGACCTGTCACCTTGGTGCTATGCATTGGCTTGTACCATTTGCCAAGTTTCGGCTAAGGCCGCATCAAACCGTCGGAACATCTCGTCTATTTCGGGTTCTGAGATGATCAGCGGGGGGCAAAAAGCGATAATGTCCCCGATACTCCGGATGATCAGTCCATGGTTCTGGCACTGCTGGTTACAGAATGGACCTACTTTCAGCGACTTGTCGAATTGCGCCTTAATGGCTGGGTCAGGCGAGAATTCAATCGCGCCGAGCAGACCGACCCGTCGAATATCCCCAACCATGGGATGGCTGGCGAAGGAATCAATGCGCTGCGCAAAATGATCTCCGACAGACTGGACGTGCTGGAAAATCGAGCGTTCTTCATAAATTTCGAGGGTCCGGAGCGCGACCGCCGCGGAAACCGGATGACCCGAATACGTAAAGCCGTGAGCGAATGCGCCATATTTCTCGCTGCCGCTTATGAGCGGTTCCCAGATAGTCGGCGCCACAATTGCGGCCGAGATCGGCAGATAGGCGGAGGACAGGGCCTTGGCGACTGTGATAACATCTGGCTGCAGATGGTATGTATCGGAGGCAAATGCGCGCCCGGTGCGCCCGAAGCCGCAGATGACCTCGTCCGCCACGAACAGAATCTGATTTTCCTTCAGGATTTTCTTAACTCTATCGAAGTAGCCGGCTGGCGGCGGCACCACGCCGCCGCCGGCTATTACCGGATCGGCGTAGAATGCGGCGATTGTGCCCGCGCCCTCGCGCTCGATCAACTTTCTAAGATCGTCCGCGCAGCGCTCGGAAAACTGCTCTTCGCTTTCGCCCGATAGGCCCTCGCGATAGTAATCTGGGCACATGCATTTTAGAAACCGATCGAGCGGCAGGTCGAAACCATTGTGACACGGTTCCAACCCTGTCATGGAAGCTGTCGCGAGCGTGACGCCGTGATAGCTCCGCAGACGCGTAATGATCTTCTTCTTCTCTGGAAGGCCCAGAATATTGTTGGTGTACCAGATCAGCTTGATAACCGTGTCGTTGATTTCAGACCCGGAATTGGCAAAAAAGACACGCCCGTCAGATATGGGAACCATATCCTTTAGGCGATCGGCGACTTCGATCATTGGTCGAGTCGCCATGCCGTTGAAGCTATGATATGTCGGCAACTTATCGAACTGCTTGGCAGCCGCGGCCGCAAGTTCGGGTTCGCTGAAGCCAAGCGAAGTGCTCCATAGCCCAGCCAGCCCTTCAATATAGCTCTTGCCATTCTCGTCGATGACATGGATGCCGTCACCACGCTCAATTAGCAACGGGCCAGTGCGCTGATGGTCGGCAAGATTTGTGTATGGATGGATCAGCGCATGCTTATCCAAATCCACAAGTGACCTGTTCTTATCGTGCATTTTTCCTCCACATTTCCCGGCCGAGCGGAGCTAACCAACTGCGAATGGGAACGCACTCTGTGTCACAGTTTTGGTTCGTAGCCGTAGTCCTGAATTGCGCCTTCGACGGTAATAAAGCCGTCTGTGATATCGTCTTCGATTGCATTTCTATCGCGCTGCAACGCATCACCGTATCCGCCGCCCCCGCCGGACCGGCAAATGATCAAATCGCCAGACTTCAGCCTGATGCCATTAGCTTTCAGGCGGCTGGTTTCTCCTGCTTCGGAGGATTTTACGATTAGCGATGGCGGACGTCCTTGCTTGCCGCCGAGGAGGCCCCATGCAGGGGTAACAGATCTTTCCCACCAGAAACCAGCAGCGCAATTGTCGGACAGGATCTCATACGTCTTTTTTATGCCGCAGCCGCCACGCCATTGTCCGGCGCCGCCGGAATCGGGGCGGAGGCAATACTCCTTGATCCTGAGCGGATAGCGCGTTTCACAAACTTCTATGGGGATGTCCCTCAGGCCGCCATTAACTTTATTGATCAGTCCGGAGACCCCATCATGACCACGGAACGCCCCCCAGCCTCCGGCATGACACTCGAAATCGATAAAAATCCCTCCACTACGGGGATCCGTGCCCGACATGATCACCGGATTTGAATCGCCATAGTCAGCAGCTGTAACGTTGTCTGGCATCGCGCTGGCGAGTGCCTTGGCGAGGAGGTCGATTTGCAATCCCAGGGAACTGAAGTACCAGTTTGCCGGTGCGGGACTGGTACAGGCGAGAAACGATCCCTCACGCAGTTTTACTGACAGCGATCGAAACGAGCCACCGTTAACCGGCTTGTCCGATGCGAACAGATATTTGAAGCCGACTCGACAGGCTGAGATTGTCTGGGATGCCCCGCTGTTGATCGGGCCAGGCGCCTGGTCACTGGCCTCGCTTACATCGATTTCGATATCGCTACCCTCTATAGTAACTCGCATTTTCACCTGGAGCGGGCCGTTCCCCAATCCGTCATCGTCGACAAAACCTTCCGCCGAGTATTCTCCATCCGCAATCGCTTCGATGGCTGCCCGTTCAAAGCCTTCGGTTTGATCAAAGATGACCTTCTTCGCCTCCGTAACAACTTCAACTCCATATTTGTCGAGAAGTTCGATAACGCGGCGAGACCCCACGCTCGCAGCCGCGATCTGCGCCTTGAGATCGCCGATTACTCCTTTGGGTAATCGGGTGTTGGCTTCGATCACATCAACCACGTCGCGATTGATTTCGCCCCCTATTGCCACTCGGGTGGGCGGAAGGCGTAGGCCCTCCTGGAATATCTCCGTTGAGTCGAACGACTGTCCTGGATCCTTGCCGCCAATGTCCAACCAGTGCGCTCGGGATACAGCGAAACCAAAGAGCTCGCCCCTGAAAAAGATCGGCGCATATACAGAGACGTCATTAAGATGGGTGCCAACCACGTAAGTATCGTTCAGTGCCCAGATGTCGCCTTCGCGCCAAATGTGCCTGCCGAATTTGCGCTCCGTATATTCCGAACAGATTTCCAGATTGCCGAGAAATATCGGCAGGCCCGACGATTGGCCGAGAACCTTATGGTCGCGGTCCAGGATCGCAACAGCGCAATCCTTCATCTCATAGATGATCGGTGTGAATGCGGATCGGATCAGCATCGCGTTCATTTCTTCCGCGGCGGATATCAATCCATTCCTGACGATCTCAACAGTGATGGGGCTCAACATTTTCCATCTCATTTCCCAACTCTGATGCTCATGATCCACCGCTCTTCGAGTTCCACAAATCGACTTCGGTCCGCTCCGCGCTTTCGAACGCTCAAGGCTCGCCGACTCCGACACACCGTCGGCAGCGAGGCCAAGCCCTGCCCTAGGTCCGCAGCGTATTCAATTCTGGCCCAACCTACGGCGGCATGTGCAAAGATCCCCATTCCATGCCCAGAACCATGAGCCTCTTAACTTTCAAAGGTTCCGCCAACGATAGCCGTCACCGAAAGGCTCGCTAATATCAAAGTTTTGCTAGCCACAGTGAAATTGATATGAGCCACGCCGCACCAGTTCTGGTCTTCTAGCGTTACCTTGAACCTGCGGCGCTTCGTAGGTTCGACGCTTTGATCGCGGCAGAAGTGTATCGAGGGAGGAGTTCCACCCAGGTCAGGTGGGGCACCTTCTGCGGTGTCGGTCATTCCGATGGATTACCGCTTCTCGTCAAGCGCGATGCTGCGGCTCATGCAATGCGTTGTTCAAAAGGCACTCGCAACGAAAAAATGTGGAAATTCATCAACATGGACGGTCATAAATGAACCTGGTCAAAACCCCTCTTACTGAAGCTGACGTGGTGCGCGACATCGGCTACGCACCTATGAAGGATGGAACACGTATCGCTTACATTTCATATCGGTTGAAACTTGGCCGCTATCCAAGCGTCTTTTGGTATTCCCATTATAAAGCAAGTGCCGCACCTTTCGAAATGGCAAAGCAATTTCTCGAAGCCGGCTACGCTTTCGTTGGTGCCAACTTCCCCGCGACGGGTTGCTCGGAAGGTGTGGTGGACTATTTTTGGGGCGATCGCAGGGAGGGAATCTGCGGAGCCGAAGTGGTCGAGTGGATTGCTCGGCAGTCCTGGAGCGACGGCAATGTCGGTATGATTGGGAATTCAACTCCCGGCACAGCTCAATTCTGGGTCGCAGCAGAGCGGCCGCCTCACCTAAGAGCTCTCGTTGCGAGTGGCGTTGCGGATGGCTACGAGAACGGCATGTACACGGGCGGGATGTTCCAGTTGGGTGCTGCGGCGTGGGAAGTCACGACTAAGTCCACCCAGGCGGCCGGTGCGGAATGGCGGATAAGCGCGGGTGATAACCAGTGCGCCGCAATTCGCGAGCGAAAGCAAGTCGTGAAACGCGGGTTTCTCGACGAGGTTAGAAGCCGCCCATTCAAGGATGAATGGTGGGATTCAGTCACGTTGGCTCGCAAGGAGGTTGCGGGCAAGGTCAATGTGCCCACTATGCTTATTGCCTCCTGGCAGGATGAGTTTGGCGGCGTCGCCATTCAAAGCATCCGGCTATTTACTCAACTACTGACAAGCGTGAAGCACAAGAAACTTTTGCTCATGAACGGCGATCACAATATCGCCGGTCCCCACTCGACTATGGGAATTCGAAGCTATGGCTTTGTCGATACGGAGCAGATGAGGTTCCTGGACCGTTGGGTGAAGGGCATTGAGAATGGTGTAGAAAACGAAGCTCCGGTCACCGTGTATTGGGACGTTCGAGAGGTTGATGGGAACGCTAAGAAAGCGTTTGCGGGTTGGACCACGATGCATGAGACTTGGCCAGAACCTTCCGTTGAGCGTCTTCCATTATATCTGACGGCCGATGCCGCGCTCTCTTTTGATGAGCCGATTGGCAGTCCAACCGATGGCGTCCGCGCCTATCTCTATCCGACGGCAGCGGAGCTCGTTGGCAGCAGCCAGCAGTTCGCGCTCCAGCCATATTCCCCCGGTGTTCTGAACTACCGAACGGCCCCGGCCGATTCGGACATGGTGGTGCTTGGTAACCCCGAGGTCACACTCTATCTCAGTATCGACTATGGCGATGACGCAGATCTCGGGTTAACACTGAAAGATGTCGATGCCGAAGGCAATGTCCTCTTTCTGCAGGGAGGCTTGCTGCGAGCTTCGCTGCGAGCGATCGACACAGAGCGGACATATGAAGACGAGGTGGTTCATTCGTTTCGCAAGGGCGAAAAGCTCATACCGGGTAAAATCTACGAGATAAGGATGTCGTTGCTGAACCCGATTGCTCACGTTGTCCGGCAAGGGCACCGCCTCGAACTGACTATCGGCGCTCCTAGTTCTATTCTTGACCAGACATCGGCTCCCGATCGATATCCGCACAATTTTTACAGCAGCATCCCTGTCGCAGGACCGTCCGTCAACAGGGTCTATCACTCAAAGAAGTACCCTTCGAAAATCCTGCTTCCCGTCATACCGGGGGCAGTAGCCCAAGCGTCGGCGCCTGCCCCCCTCACGTTGCGAGGCCAGCCTTCTCGAAAGCAAACCGAGTTTGTGCCCGGAGGGCTGCCGATTCTGTAGCTTCAGCTCCTACCGGCCAGGGTCGATGGCTGAGTTGCGCGGATCTTCTTGCGCAGCCACAGCTTGAGCTCGAACTCGGTGACGATCGGCCAGGTCTTATGGCGAATGGCGCGGCGCGCTCCCCTGATGGGCCCAGACCTCGTTCTCGATCCCGTAGAGTGGTAGAGTTGGGTGATACGCAGGAGCGCCTCGCTGGAGGTTTGCGCGGGGCTGGCTGCGGCCAACGCGTCGACACCAGCGGCCATGATAGCATGGACGCATCCTTCCGGGGAGGCTTGCCCGCAAACGAATTTTTCGGGTCGGCCGCTACGGAGCGTGGAGCGTGGGCACGACGTCCTCTTTTTTCGTGATGCCGCCGCGAGAGGCACGCTGCCACGCAGTCACACGGCGGAATGCGCGCCGTTCCCATGAAGGAAGAGAGTCGCTCCGTCAGAGAGATGCTCATCCCGCATCTAATCAACGCAATTCGCGTAATCGATGCAATCACCAGGCGGAATTCGAAGTTATCGGACCGAACCGGCTGATGACAACCGGGTACACAACCTCAGCCTGCTGACCGACTGAGCTGCGCCGTCGTCGAACAACTCGGAGGGGTTATTAAGCTGCGCTTCTTCCAGGTCCCATCGCTGGGATGAGGGCCCGCAGGGTGGTCGCCAGTGGTGCTGTGAAACCCTCGACAAATCACGCCTCCTAGTTAACCTGTCGACCAAAGATCTGATGGCATGATGTCGAGTCGTCGCGCTGACCACGACAGTAGCATGATACAGCAATATGATGCCAACTCGAAGGGGACATGATGAGCATACGCCTATTGCAGAACCATAGCGCGCAATCACGCGTGTCGTCTGGGCCAGTTATAATCAGCAGGCATTGGCTCAACTCCGCGGGCATCGGGTAGTGCCATAAGGCGACGGTCTTCGTCGTCGTCCTGCCAGCACGCGGTGATCTCGTCGCAGGTCGCGAACCAAACCCCCTCGTGAGACTTGAAGTATTCGATGAGACGCCCCAACATGATCATGTGATGTGCCTGGCCGATAATCTGCGGATGCAGTGCCATTACATAGATGCCGTTGGGCTGGTTGTTATAGCAGTAATCGAATATGTCCTTCCAGCGGCGGAGAACGGTTTCTGTATCGCCCATACTTTCGTTAGCGCCGGTGTAAGCCAATGGGGGGAAATCGTCCAAATACCAGCTTACGGGGAGCTCGAGTACCTTGCTAGCCGCACCAGCGACGTTACCCAATTCCCAACGTACCTGCCAGCGCTGCGGACGGTAAGGGACGAAATCCCGTGCCATCAAGCTGCTGTCGTACTTGAAACCTGCTTCCTCGATCAGATCGAGTGTGCTTTCACTATAATCCCAATATGGAGAACGATAGCCGACCGGCCGAAGGCTGAGCACGCTCTGGTATGTCTTGAATGCAAGATCCATAAGGCGCTTCTCCGTCTCACGGGAAATCAAGGTCGGGTTCTCATGGTAGTAGCCGTGATGGCCTATCTCATGGCCCTCGTCGCAGATTCGTCTGCTGATTTCTGGGAAAGTGTCAATTGTATGGGCGGGAGTGAAAAACGTGGATTTGATGCCTGCCCGCTTGAAAAGGTCAAGAATTCGCGGCACGCCGACGGCAGCGCAAAATTCACCGCGGGACATGGAGGACGGGGTGGGGCGGTTGAAGCCGCCCAGCCACAGTGCCTGAGCATCGAAATCGACTCCTAAATTTACGGCAATCTTTTTGCCTCGCGGCAGGTTAAGTTTACCCATTGGTCTGTCCTTTCGGGCTGTGGACTCTTCGCGAAATCCCTCGAGCATGACGCCCCGATGATCAATTACGCCGCAGGCGGATTGCCGCGCAGGTTGGAGCGATGATAATTCCGCCCACAAACCACTACTCATTCCGCGGTTTCCAGCGCGGTTGGTTGTCGAACAAGATGTCGAGGTCGGGATTGGCGATCGAGGGGATCGTCATGCGGCGGGCCTTTCAAAGATGGGGTTCGTTAGTGAGAGTCACGCTTCGGCAACCATAATGGTGGCACCTTTTGCGGCCGCCCGCATATTCACGCAGCTTCATGCAGGTCTCTTTATCGGTGACGTTTTTCGGGCGCTAATGGACGGAAGCATGCGTAAGCCCGTCGTCCCGGCTTTTCTTCGCAAAGCGCGGGCACCGATGAGCGACACTCGTTCACCGCCCAACAGCAACGGGGTGCGAAGGCGCAGCCGGGAGGGCGGTTGAGAGGGCTCGGGACCTCGCCGTCGAGCGGTGGGGACTGGCGCCGTCGCCGAGGATCGATGACGGGCACGGCGTCGAGCAATGCCCGCGTGTAAGGGTGGCGCGGATTGGCGAACACCTCATTAACGGACCCGCTCTCAACAATCCGGCCAAGATACATGACCGCGACACGATGGGCGATGTAGTCGACGACACCGAGATCGTGTGTGATGAACAGGTAGCTGACGTTTGATCTGGCCTGGAGAGCCTTAAGGAGCTTCAGAATCTGGGCTTGCACGGAGACATCGAGCGCCGCGGTAGGCTCATCAAGCACAAGCAGCCGTGGTTCAAGCGCCAACGCACGTGCGATGGCGACGCGCTGCATCTGCCCGCCCGAGAGCTGATGGGGATAGCGGTTGAGGTAGTCCACGCTGAGTCCAACTTGGCTCAGCAATTCGCCGGCGCGCCGGGTGACGGCTTCGCCCCGCATGCCTAAAATACCGCTCAGCGGTTCGCCGACGATCGAGCGCACCGTCATCCTCGGATCGAGCGAGGAATGCGGGTTCTGAAACACCACGCCGACGTCGCGGCGTGGGGGCATTGTGGTCCCGTGAAGGTGAGCGGTGACTATATTGCCGCCGATCTCGATTGTGCCTGCATCGAATTTCATAAGCCCCAGGAGTGCAGAGGCGAGCGTGCTCTTGCCGCAGCCCGACTCGCCGACGAGCGCTAGCGTCTCGCCCGGCGCGATCTGAAAGCTGATGTCGTCCAAGGCCTTTATGGCGCCGTGACGCGTGGGATACACTTTGCACAGGCCCTCCACGGAGACCAGGCGAACGGGCGGTGCGGCATTCATGGTGCCTTCGTGACCTGCTGATGGCGAACGGCATGATGGCATAGCGCCCAGTGGTCCTCGCCAAAGGTCCGGGCCGGCGGATCCGCCTCTGCGCAGATGCCAGTCGCCCGGTCGCACCGGTCGTGAAACGCGCAACCCTTCGGTATCACGCCAGGATTGGGTACATGGCCGGGTATAGAGACGAGATCGCGGGTACCGCGGCCAACTACGGGAACCGTACCCAGCAGCTTTGCCGTGTAGGGATGGCGAGGCTGGTCAATCACCGCCTCCACGCTGCCCATCTCAACGATCCGGCCCGCATACATGACGGCCACGCGGTCGCAAAGTTGCGAAACGATGCCGAGATCGTGTGTGATGAACACGACGGCAAGGCCTTTCTCATCGGCCAGGCGACGCAGGAGCCAGACGATTTGTACCTGGATGGTCACGTCGAGCGCCGTCGTTGGCTCATCGGCGATCAAAAGGCGCGGCTGGCAAGCGAGCGCGAGCGCAATCAGGGCGCGCTGGATCTGTCCGCCCGAAAGCTGGTGCGGGTATTTCTCAAGCGCCAGCTCCGGGTCAGGGATGCGCACGGCCTTGAGCTCGCTCAGGGCCACAGAACGCGCTTCGGGCCGGCCGACCGGTCGGTGGCAAGAAATAACATCGATCATCTGCCGCCCAAGCGTGAAGAACGGGTTCATGGAACGCATAGGATTTTGGAAGATCATCGCAATGCGGCTGCCGCGCATCGCGCGCACCTCGGACTCGGGCCGCCCAATGACCTCCTGCCCGTCGATCCTGATGCTGCCGGTGACGCAACCGGGCGGCGGCACCATGCCAAGACAGGCGCTCGCGGTCATGGACTTCCCGCAGCCCGACTCACCTACCAAGCCGAGCACTTCGCCTGCGACAACTTCGAAATTAACACCGCGCAGGATCGAAGTCGATCGGAAAAGGCCGGGAAAAGTCACTCCGAGGCCGCTCACGTGAAGAACCGCGTCGCTCATTCCCGTCGACCCTGCTTTGGGTCCAGAATATCGCGGAGACCGTCGCCAACGAGATTGAGCGCAAGCACTGTCACGAAGATGGCCAGACCCGGAAACAGCGCAGTCCACCAATGATCGAGAAAGTCGACGCGGGAATCCGCCGCCATCAGTCCCCACTCGACCGCCGGAGCCCTTGCGCCCAAGCCGATAAAGCTCAGCGATGCCCCAGCCAGAATCGCGTAGCCAAAATCTGCCGAGGCCGCAACGATGACCGGCGTCAACGAGTTTGGCAGCACGTGGCGAACCAGAATGCTCGGATGCCCCAAACCGATCGTTCGCGCGGCACCGATGTAAAGTTCCTCGCGCACTCGCAGAACCGCGCCGCGCATAATGCGCGCCGTTCCTGGGAACCATGAGACACCGAGCGCGATCACAGCGCTCCAAACGCCAGGACCAAGTGCGGCAATGATGGCGATCGGCAGAAGCAGTGGCGGAAACGCCAAGAAGACATCTGCTATCCGCATCAAAAGAAGATCGGTCCTGCCGCCGAAATACCCAGCCACAAGTCCGATGGGAACGCCGATGACTAACGATAGAAGGACAACACAAAGGCCGACGAGCAGCGATATCCTTCCTCCATGAAGCACCCTGGCGAAGATGTCCCTGCCGAAGCGATCCGTGCCCATCAGATGCTCAGCGCCGGGGGCTAAAAGCCGCTCCGACAACATGATTTTGGTCGGCTCATAGGGCGCAATCCAGTCGGCTAGCACGGTACCTGAAACCACCACCATGAGAATGGCCGCGCCAAAAACGAACAACCGGTGCTGTCCGAAGAATGCTCTTGCACGGATCAACCGGCCAGGCCACTCGATGACATCGGTTTGCATCATCATCTCCATTACGCTGTTCTGAGCCGGGGATCGACGACCGCATACAGAAGGTCGACAATCAGATTGACCAGAAGGTATGTGCCGGCAAGAAAGAGTGTGGCACCGAGCGAGGCGGGGTAATCGTTCTGCGCGATCGATGAGATCACAAAGGCACCCAGCCCTGGCCAGTCGAAGACAGACTCGACCACAACGGCTCCGCCCAGAAGGTATCCATAGGTCAACCCAACGACCGTCAGGATTGGTATGAGGGTGGCCTTCAACGCATACCGATAATAGATCACGGACTTCGGGAGACCATAGGCAAACGCCGTCCGAATATATTCCTCCTTCAGAACCTCAATCATCATGTTGCGCGTGATGCGTGTCACGGTAGCAAGTAGCAGGATGGTCAAGGTGAGAAGTGGTAGGGCGATGTGTGCTAGAGCGCTCGTGAAACCCTCCCAATTGCCGGT
Organism: Mesorhizobium sp. WSM4816; assembly: GCF_055811535.1. Classification (NCBI taxonomy): domain Bacteria; kingdom Pseudomonadati; phylum Pseudomonadota; class Alphaproteobacteria; order Hyphomicrobiales; family Phyllobacteriaceae; genus Mesorhizobium; species Mesorhizobium sp. WSM4816. The sequence continues at coordinate 19,894 of NZ_JBVVQR010000008.1, forward strand.
AAGAGGGGCATCGATAAGGAAGAGGCCGGTGATCGGACTAATCGGGCTGCCCAAAAGGATCGAAGTATCCACGCGACCCTGGAGCGGTAGCCATCCGAGTGCGCCGTAAAAGAGGAGCTGCAGCGACATCGCCAGGATGAAAGAGGGGATCGCGACGCCGGCAACCGAGACCGTCCGGACGACATTATCGATGATCGAGTTCTGCCTTACCGCGGAAAGAATTCCGATAGGAACGCCCATGAGCAAAACGAGCACCATCGCCAAGGTAGTGAGTTCGAACGTCGCGCCTAACCGTTCGCGTACCTCCAACAGTACGGGCCGTCCGGTGAGCAGGCTGTTGCCGAACTCTCCGCGCATCGCATTGCCGATGAAACCCAGATATTGAACCGCGAGCGGCCTATCGAGTCCGAGTTCGGCATTCACCCTGGCGATCATCTCAGCGGGAGGCCGCCCCCCCAGCATCAATTCCGCTGGGGAGGGGGAGAGCACTCGGCTCAAGACGAACATTATGGTCATCACCCCTAAGACGACGCCAACAATCATTAACAGCCGCTGGGCCAAGTGCACTGCCACAGGCATGATGTTCTCCGCTACTTCTCCACCTCCCGCGGCCGCCTATCTGCTCAGGTTGTACAGCGAAAGCCATTCGTAGGCAGGATTGTTGGCTTCCTCCATTCCCTTGATTTCGGAAGAATAGGCGACGACCCGGTTAACGTCGGCATAAAAGATGGCGACGGCATTCTGCATCAGCCTGTCTTGCGCGGCGATATAGGCCTTAGCCGCAGCGTTTCGGTCTGCGCCTTCCAATTTGAAGCCCTCGCCCACCAAACGATCGAACTCTTCATCATGGTAATAGGAGAAGTTCCAGACGGGCTTCTCTTCGCTCTTAAAGATCCCCACACACTCCTGCGGCGACGGATAACTTGGCCACATTACCATCGCGTTCAGGTGACCGGTGGTTTCAGGAGACCGCGCCTTGGTGTTGTAGGTGGTGGCAACCGCCTCAAGCTCAAGCTCGACTTCGAGACCGACAGCCGCGGCGTTGGCCTGGAACAATTCTATTGCGTCGATCTGCTCCTGATTGCCGCCGTAGAACAGCGCTGTTATCTTCCAGTCCTTCTTCGGAACGCCGGACTCTTCTAGCAGCCCCAGCGCTTTTTGCGGATCGAATGTGCCCACGTCGTATGATCCATGCCCCCACAATGTCGATACGACGGGACCCACCGGCTTCTTGGCGATGCCATGAAAGATGTCCTTCAGCACCGACTCGTAATCCCAAAGATGCACCAAAGCCTGCCGGAATTTCAGGTTATCCGTGGGATATTTTTGGGTGTTGATCATATAGTACTGTGAGCGCCAACTGGAAATATTCGCGACGGAAACATTGGGCAAGGCCTCGAGGCTCTCGATCTGCGAAGCCGGAATACGCGGGCAAATGTTCGCCTCGCCGGAACGGATCATCTGTACGCGGGTCGACACTTCGGCGACATAGGGATGAAGGACACGGTCGATTTGTCCGGTTTCCCATCCGGCCCAGTAATCTTCGAATTTGTCGAGAACGATAAGCTTTCCCTGCTGGAATTGCGTTAGCTTGTAGGGCCCGGTGCCGATTGCATTACCCTGGTTCAGCCATTCGTCGCCCTTGTCGATGCCTGCTGGTCCGATCACGAAACTAGCATATTGTGCACCCGCCACGAGATCGAAGGCGATGATATCCTTAAAACGAAAGATAACAGTGTGTTTGTCGGGCGTTTCGATATGTTCCAAACCAGCGTAAAGCCAGCTCGACCCCTTCCCAAGGTCACGCGTATATTCGAACGACTTCTTAACTGCCTTCGAATTCAGCGGCGATCCATCGTGAAACTTTACCCCTTCGCGCAATTTGACGGTCCAGGTCTTGCCGCCGTCCGAACGCTCCCATTCGGTCGCGAGTTTCGGCAGGACCTTACCATCCTTATAGGAAAAGAGGGTCTCGTAGACGCTGCCGAGCACATAAAGTTCGCCCGCGTTGGCAGCGGCTGGATTCATATTCTGGTACGCTATATCCCAAATCCAGGTCAGCGTGTTCTTTTTTGTCTGCTGCGCGAACGCTTGAAGGCTGGACCAGTTCAGTCCAGCAATGGCAACGGACGAACCTGCCGCACCCTTCAGAATATCACGTCGATTCATCGTCATTGTATTTACCCTTTGCTTGGTTTCGCTTCTTAGTGAATGCTCCAGCAGGCCGACAACCCGCTCAGACCTCCGCGGCGAGTTTGGCCATCATCTTCACCAGAGGACCTTGGAAGTTGGGATCGGGGTCGGGGTCGCCCGTGTTCTCGAGCACGCTAAAGTAGACGACGACGATGCCGGTGTCAGGATTCGCGAGCATGTACTGACCGCCGTAGCCGCCGTGGCCGAGCCAGATGCCGTCGGTCGTTAGCTGGCGGCTATAACGCATCCAGTCGCGCGGTTTCGGCATGGGAGGACCGGGATTACGGCGTGAATCTTCAATGAAGGCGGTATCGCCGACGCGGCGCCCGTCGATACCCTCCCCCTTGCGCGCGAAGAGAAGGCCGTAGCGCGCGTGATCGCGGGCGGAGAGGCAGGCGCCGCCACTAATCAGTGGAACGCCCTCGCGGTCGCATGTCATGTGAAAGCATCCCTCGAGACCGGCCGCTTCGACGATCTCGATCAGCCAATCGCGCAGCGCCCGGCCGCTGGCGCGCTCGATAATCCAGCCAACGACATCGCTGTTCGTCGTCTTGTAAAGCGCGTGGCCGGTGCGATTCGCCAGATCGCCACCGGTGATGCCGCAGATGAAGGAGCGAGTCGTCTCTTGCTTCTGACCCTCCACCGGCAGGCGCCACCCGTTGGCGGCATCCAAGTTGGACCACGTGTAGGAATCGGTGTAGTCCTCTGTGTAATCGTTGGCGACGTTCATGTCGGCGACCGTCTTGACGGTCGCCTCGGCATAGCCCGTACCGATCTCCGGGAGATACCTGCGTACTTGGTCATCGAGGTTGACGAAACCGTCGGCCACCGCGCGGCCGAGCATCAGGTTGAGTGTCGTCTTGGTGACAGACATGATGGGATGCGGCCTGTCAGGCCCGAAGTCCGGCGCATAGCGCTCGTAGAGAATGCGCTCGCCGCGCACCACGATGAAGGCCGAGAAATGCGGCACGGCAAGGAAGCGTGCGACGTCGGGCCGATCGCCGATGGTCCAGTCGATCTGCTTCCTGAGCGGCAGGATGCGGGGAGCACGCAGCGACATCGCGTAGCGCGTCGCGGTGTGGAGGTTATGGAAACCGCGGCGGCGGTAGTCCGGCAGGTTCCACCGCGGCTGGTTGTCGTAAAGGATGGCGAGGTCGGGATTGGCGATCGATGGAACGGCCACGCGGTGGGCTCTCCCTTTTCTTAGCTTAAACATAGGGTTCGTTCGTGAGACTCACGCGTCGGCAACCATAATCTTGGCACCTTTTACGGCCGGCAGATCAAAACCGTTGCGCATACGGCTGGAACGGACGTGCCAGGTTGCCGGCGTCGGCAACGTCAGCGCACCCATTTAGATGAACGGATCGCGACCACCCCGTTCGTGCCTTGCAGATATTTGCCTCAATCACGTAACTAGATTCGTGATTGATTTTATCCCCTGCTCTAGATCCATTCTTGGCTCTTTTTTTCTCAGCTTAGCGATGGTTCCGGAACCGGCTAATATCAAGTCTTCGGTGGCCACCTCCAAACTGATATGGGGAACTGCCCCCGTTTCAAACGGCCACGAAATACCATGGAGGCTTGGGGAACATCTTCAAGGACAAACCCCGTTGTTACGTGTGAAAGTAAGCGCGAATTTCTACGCATCTTTTGGTGGTTGAGTGCTCTGATTGCATGAGGTGTCCACCAAAATAGGTGGACACCAATTTATGGAAGACGATGAGCAGAAACTGCGGGTGAGGTTTGTCGGTCGGAACGGGCGACGCCGATACGACCCTGCATCGAAGGACCGTTTTGTCGCGGCCAGCCTTGAGCCTGGCGTGTCGGTATCGAGGCTTGCGGTCGAACATGGGGTCAATGCGAATCTTCTTCGGAAGTGGATAAAGAAGCGCGCGGAGACCCAGTCCCTCCCGCCGTCCTCACCACCGGCGTTTATCCCGGTTCAGATTGAAAGCACTGCCGATCGGGCCTTTCTACGACAGAGTGATATGGCTGCGGTGGATTTGCCGGCGACCTGTGATGAAGTGCGTGGGTCGGAACCCAAAAGGGCTGCATCTTTTCCCTCTCCAGCCAATATGAGCGTGTCGCTGCCGAACGGCGTGAAGCTGACGCTGGAATGCGGTGATGTGGATGCGTTGGCAGCGGTAATCGGAGTATTGGGTCATGTTCAGGCTTGGCGTTCAGGTCTACCTGCACCGCGAGCCGATCGACTTTCGGGCCGGGATCAACAGCCTTGCGGTTCTGGTCCAAGAGACGATGGCGCTCGATCCGTTTGCTCCGGCGGCTTTTGCGTTCTGTAATCGCTGCCGCGACCGGATGAAGCTCCTGTTCTTCGATCGGTGGGGCTTTGTGCTGGTCCTGAAGCGGCTGACCGAGGACAAGTTCCGGTGGTCGCGCCGGGAGGCAGCGGTGGTCACGCTTACGACGGAGTAATTGCACTGGATCCTCGACGGCATCGATATCGATGCGATGTCCGCCATCCGGTGCGGCAATATCAGGTTGCCGGTTGAGGGCTCTCGAATTGAGCGGTTGACGCGGCGGCATGCTTTCGATTCAAGAATCTGATGAGTCGACCCGGCGAACCGACTGTTGGAGAGTTGATGGCGCGCATTGCTGCGCTGCAGGCGGAGAACCGTCACCTCGCCGAACGCGTCGTCAAACTCGAGGAAGAGCGGGCGCTTGCGTGGCTGCATCGTTTTTCGCCGAAGAGCGAAAAGCACATTGACCGCCTCTTCAATGAAGCCGAACAGGCCGCGGATGAGGACGACGCCGACAGCGAAGATGGCGATGTCTTTTGTCCTGCCGGACACGGGCTTGCCGGCGAGCGAAGGGGCGACGGGAAAGAAGCGCGGCCGCAAGGCCTTGCCGGAAAACCTGCCGCGCGAGCGTGTCGAGTATGAACCTTCCCGACGCCCAGAAGGCCTGTCCTTGCTGCCGTCACCAGATGCATCGCATGGGCGAGACCGTTACCGAGCAACTTCATATCGAGGTGAAGGCGAAGGTCCTGCAGAAATGTACGGTTCAAATATGCTTGCCGTCATTGCGACCGCACCGGGATCAACACGCCGGTCGTGATCGCGCCGATGCCCACGCAACCTTTGCCGGGCAGCATCGCTACGGCCTCGACGCTGGCCTTCGCGCTCGTTCATAAGTATGTTGACGGCATACCGCTCTACCGCTTGGCGCAGGCATTCGAGCGCGCCGGCGTTCCTGTCAGCCGAGGCGCTCTGGGCCACTGGGTGATCGGCTCGAGCGAAAAGCATCTCTCCCGCATCTATGAGGCGCTGAAGCTGCGGCTCAGATGGCAGCCCCTTGCATGTTCGGATTGCGGCTATTTGTGCAAGATAGCTGTACTCCCCGACGGATGGCCGTCCGCCGGGGAGTGGACGGATGGGACCGTACGCCCCTTGGTGTGAGCCGCGGATGAGCAAGATCCATTCGTTCTCACATTGGTCCTGAACAGATGATGGGGAGCAAGTCCCGCATGCAAGGCAAGGTATTGTCCGAACCGAATGCGACGCCGCCAGTCTATGCCGGCATCGACATGTATAAAGAGTGGCTGGATGTCTATGTCCATCCGGCCGGCAGGAGCTTCCGCGTCGCCAATGACAGTGGCGGACTGCGGCGGCTGAAGCGCCTGCTCGGCGAGCTTGCGGTGAGGCGGGTGGTCATGGAGGCGACCTCCAGATATCACGCAACGCTCGCTGCACGAGGCGGGATTGGCCGTGGCCGTCGTCAACCCGCTGCGCGCTCGGCTCTTTGCCGAAGCCTGCGGCCAGATCGCCAAGACCGATAGGATCGACGCCAGGCTGTTGGCCTTGATGGGGGTCGCACTCGAACCGGCCGAGACGGTACCGGCTTCGCTCGCGTTGGAAGCATTGCAGGAAATCGTCGGCGTGCGCGGCGCCGCCAGTGCCGAACGCACGCGCTCATCAACCGCTTGGCGACACTCCAAAGCCCCTTTCTGCGCGCCGAACTCAAGCGCAGACTGACCGGCATCGCCCCCGTCGCCCACGACAGCGGGCCGCGCCAGGGCCGCCGTGCAACAAAGGCGGACGCAAGGCTGTCAGAAACGTCCTCTACATGGCGGCGCTGTCGGCAAGCCGCTACAACAAGGATCTTGCCGCCTTCGCCGCACGCCTGCGCAACGCCGGAAAGGCCGCAAAGGTCATCCTCGTCGCCGTCATGCGAAAGCTCGTCGTCATGGCCAACGCACTCATCGCCCAAGACCGCTTCTGGAGCCCAATCGCCCCTTGACAACAAACACAGATGCTCATCCATGGTGACGAGACCAAGGTCCAGGTGCTGAAGGAAATGGACAGAGAGGCCGCCAGCACCTCGTATATATGGGCTTACCGGAGCGGCGAGGAAAGTGACGAGCCGATCGTGCTGCTCGATTATCAGCCGGGCCGCGGCCAGATACACCCGCAGGCCTTCCTCGGCGATTACCGCGGCATAGTGATGAGCGACGGCTATTCCGCCAGGCGCACGCTGGAAGGGGCAACACATCTTGGACGCATGGCCCATTCCAGGCGGCGCTTCGTCGACGCACTTAAAGCTAGAAAGAAGAGTGGCGGGCCGGAACAGGCGCTCCGCTTCTTCGAACAGCTCTACAGGGTCGAAAGGCAGGCGCGGGACGGGATACCGGAGAAGAGTGAAACACAGGCCGAATGCATTCGCCGCTTCCGCCAGCAACATAGTGTCCCCATCCTAAATGCTCTCAAGGTATGGCTCGATGACATCGCCCCGAAGGTCTTGCCTGACAGCAAGCTCGGCGGCGCCGTGTCCTACCCGCTGAACCAGTGGGATTATCTGACGCGCTACAACGGGGTCGGCAGCATGCCGATCGACAACAATCTTCTCGAGCGCGACATCAGGATTTTTGCGATTGGCAGGAAGAGTTGGTTGTTCAGCGATGCCGTCGGCGGAGCCAAGACCAGCGCCATCGTCTATAGCTTGGTGCTGACCTGCCGCGCCTGTAGCGTCGAGCTGTTAGCGTGGTTGCGCCACGTCCTCACTGAACTGCCTCAGCGCCCCGAGAACGTAGCTATCGACGATCTCCTGCCCTTCAACTTCCTAAAAGCCGGCGCAGCCTGACCCGACGCGTCCGTCTGAAAGCGATCAGCTGTTGCAAGGGCCGTCAACGTGCGCGGAAATGAGCGCTTACGTTTGAAAGAGGCTGCGTGAGGCCGCCCACGCGTTTTTCAGGGGGCCGTGCACTCACGGCGCCCACGCGGCCATGGGTGGCGTCGATGGGTTCGAATTTGTGCTGTGGAGCGGTTTGGGTCGGATAGGACGACGAGGTTTCGGACCACGGAGAAAATCGGACTCGCGTTCGCCCCCGTTTTCGGGCCAGCAGTCCTGCCGAACTTTGGCTGGGCTGTGGCGCCGTTCCCTTTCCACGGTCAGCCGCGAAATGGTGGCCGGCGACGCTATCGCGCGACGAATGTTGATGAGCTGGTAATGAGATCGAGACCGGCCGGGCTAAGATCCAGGCCGGTCTCGACAACACAAAGGGCAAGCAGCACGTTCACGCCTGCCGCGAAAGGGCTTTGCTCGCGGGGCGTCAAACCTAGTTTAGTTTCTTGCTTCAGCGTAAACACGGAGCCTCCGCGGCGGATATCGGTCGTTTGTGAGCAATTTCAACAAACATGGAATTCAAGATTTACTTTCTTGTCGCCCCACAACGATGCGCATAATCCCTTTCGCCTCGATAACGAGACGCGATCCGGGAGGAACGACAGTGGTGGAAAGACCGGCGTCGACAATAAGCGGACCATCCAGCTCGTCCCCTTGGCACAGGTCTTCGCTGTTGAAGAGACGCGTTTTCAGCCACTTGCCGCCGAACATCACATCGCGTTCGGTGAATGTCAGTTCTGTCGTTCGCGTGCTGGATGTGTCGGCGGCAACGCCATTTCCCATGGGAGCGGTCGCTACCAAGCGCAATGCGACGATCTCTATCGACGCATCAGGATGGGAATGACCGTAACGCTGGTTATAGGCCTGATGGAAAATCTCGGAAATTTGGTGAACGGACGTCCTGTTTTGCGGGAGTTCCACCGTGACAGTATATTCCTGCCCGTCATACCGAAGATCGAGAAGGTACTGGTAGCGTATCTCGGCCCTACCGCCTGTTTCCGCGTCCAAATGAGCTCTTGCCAACTCTGACTGTTGTTCAAATCTGCGAGAGATCTCGCATTCCTCGACATCCTTTATGAATTTGTTGAATGGAACAGCGATATCGTGGCGCATGGGCGAATGCAGCATTCCCCAGGCGGAGAATACGCCCGCATGCGGGGGCACTACGACGTCAGTTATTTCTAAGGCTTCTGCCAGAAAGGCGGCGTGCATAGCGCCGGCGCCGCCAAACGCGACGATAGAGAAATCCCGCGGTTCGATACCCTGTTCGACGGTAATCCTGCGGATAGCATCGGCCATTTTTGCATTCGTGATGTCCAGTATGCCTTCTGCAAGCGTTTCCGCATCCATTCCAAGCGACTTTGCTACCCCCGTTAGCGCGGCCTCCGCTTTTGCACGGTCGATCCGAACTGTTCCGCCTAGCTCCGCTCGTGGCAAGAAGCGATTCAAAAACACTTGTGCGTCGGTAACCGTGGGTGCTGTGCCGCCTTTCCCGTAACAGGCCGGCCCCGGTTCGGCTCCTGCACTCTCAGGGCCCACGCGCAGGCCGCCCGCTTCGATATAGGCAATAGAACCGGCGCCAGCACCAATCGATTCAATTTCAACAACAGGCATGATAATGTCCATGCCAGAAAGCGTCGTCTGATTGACAACCCGCGGCTTACCGTCAACGATGAGACTGACATCGAAGCTAGTCCCTCCGACATCCGCGCATATGACATTGTCAGTGCGGAAAAGCTTTGTCATTTCCGCCGCTCCAATGATGCCGCCGACCGGGCCAGAAAAGAGAGTTTGAATAGGCTGTTTAATCGCCTGTTTGACAGACATCAGGCCGCCGCTAGACCGCGTTACATAAAGCGGTACTGTAAGTTCTCTCTCTTTAAGGCGCGATTCTACGACCCCAAGATATTGCCGAACCAGAGGGCTGATATAAGCATCCGCCACGGTCGACGCCGATCGCTCCGCTTCGCGCCACTCACGTGCGACTTCGTGCGAAAGTGACACCGAAATTCCTGGGACGTTCCGCTCCAGAAATTCGCGAGTGGCAATCTCGTGATCGGGATTTTTGTAACTGAACAAGAAGCAGACCGCCACCGATTGGATCCCGTTCAGCCTAGCGTGTTCGGCCGCGGCTTGCAGGTCGTCCAGATTTATTTCCGCTATTTCGTTGCCTTGATAGTCAAGGCGACCACCTATCTCCAGTGTATCCCGTCGGCTCACGAACTGTTCGGGGCGCTGGAACTTGTTGTTGTACATCTCCCTTCGCGGTCGCGATCCCCGCATGATGAAGAAGCTGTCGCGGGCGCCGGCGGTCGTCAAAAGCATAATCCTGCCGCCGGAGTGAGATAGCAGCGCGTTCAATCCTTGCGTCGTTCCGTGTACCGCAAACTCGGCCTCGGCGAAATCGTCGATGACCTGGCCGAAAGCGCGCAATATACCCTCCGACAGATCACTGGGTGTGGTCGGATGTTTCGCCGCAAAATACTCACCTGTGCTCGTATTCTGAACGACGACATCCGTAAACGTGCCGCCTATGTCGGCTGCAATCCTGTACCGGCTTTTTCCGACATTGGTGCTGATTGTAGTCATTTAGCCCGCCTCGTATTACTTGCGACCGGTGAGCGTATTCGTAATCACCGCTAGAATGATGATGGTTCCGGTCACTATCTCCCGGAGATATGCTTCGAGATTCATAATGTTGAAAGCGTTGTTGATGATAGCCAACAGAAACACTCCGACTACCGTGCGCCAGATGGCGCCCGCACCGCCAGCAATCGAGGTACCGCCGAGAACAACCGCCGCGATAGCCTGCAGTTCCAGCCCGGCGCCGCTGTTGGGTATGCCGGTGGAAATTTTCGATGACAGGAGGATGCCAGCAAGGGCAGCTGCAAATCCCGCAATCGCAAAAGTTGATCCCTTGATGATTTTGGTTCGGATACCCGAAAGAAGCGCCGCTTCCTCGTTTCCACCGACAGCAAATATGTATCGGCCATACTGGGTGCGGTGGAGAACAAGCATTGAGATTAGCACGAATAGGATCAAAGCAATGCTAGGATAGGTGATCCCGTAAACAGTACCTCGCCCCAGCGTGGAATAGGACTTTTCCGTTACGCTGATCAGGTATCCGCCGGAAATTGCGATGCCAAAGCCCCGAATCACGATACTGGAAGCCAATGTGATCAGGAACGAATTCAACTGAAGCCTGGCAATAAGGATGCCGTTGGCCAAGCCAATCACCGTGCCGACCACGACACCCGACATCAAGCCGAGCGCCGGCGACGACGCATTAGCAATGAGAGCAGCGGTAATCCCGCTAACTGCGAACGTTGCTGATACGGACAGGTCAAAACCGCGAGCTATGATCACGAACGTCATTCCACACGCGATGATTCCGATTCCGGCGTTCTGATCGAGAAGATTGCGCAGATTCCTGAATGTGAGGAACGCCGGTTCGACGACCGCAAGGACAATGATTGCCAGTATCACCGCTATGAAGATGGCATAGTCCTTCAGGAGGCGCAGCCCGTATTTCTTGAACCCCACCGGCGTCCCCACTCTCTCGGTTTCAGCGGCTGCAGACATTTTCGTTCTCACCTGTTTGAGTGGAGATCGCTTTCAAATACGCCAAGACATTCGCGCAGGATTGCCCCGATCTCGATTTCATTGGTGGATTTTTCGCCAACGATCCTGCCTTCTCGCATGATGTAGATCCGGTGGCACAAGCCAACCAGCTCCTCGATCTTTGACGAAACGATCAGGATAGCCATCCCGCGCTCTGCCAGTTCGGCGATCAGATTGTAGATTTCGGATTTTGCGCCGATGTCGACGCCGCGGGTCGGCTCGTCGAGCAGCATGACCGACGGATTGCCGGCCAGCCATTTCGCGAAAAGCACCTTCTGCTGGTTACCCCCTGAAAGCGAGGAAACCAAAGCGTCGGCTGAAGCGCATTTGATGTTCAGACGGCCGGCCCACTTGCTTATCTCATCCCCCTCTTTGCTCCGGTTCACAAAGCCGAAAGGACGAAGTTCACCGAAATTTACCAGCGAGATGTTCTCCGCGATTGAATGTTCGAGGAACAATCCCTGCTCACGCCGACTTTCCGGCACCATGCCCATGCGGTTGTGCATTGCGGTTATCGGCGTATGCCGGGCCACCGAACGGCCGTCGATCGCAACCGCGCCGCTCTGGAACTCGTCGGCACCAAATATGGATCGCAACACCTCAGAGCGGCCGCTGCCGACAAGCCCGGCAATTCCGACGATCTCGCCCGCCTTGACCTGGATGTTGATGTTCTCGAACTTGCGCCGTCTCGTGAGGCTACTGGTAGACAGCTTGATAGCGCTGTTCGGCGGCGGAGCCTTTTTTGGCGGGTAGGCTTCGGCAAGGTCCCGACCCAGCATTGCTGTTGCCAGTGACGACTGCGTTTCATCTGTAGTCGGCCTTGTTCGTACGTGCTTGCCGTTTCGAAGGACTGTTACAGCATCACAAGTTGAAAGTATGTGGTCGAGGAAATGGGACACATATATGAATGTCGTCCCGCGATCCTTTGCCAGCCTTTTGACAACCTGGTGTAGGTGTTCAATTTCGGTAGGGGTTAGGGAGGATGTAGGCTCGTCCAGCACGATCAGTCGGGCATTTCGGGAAAGTGCCTTGAGTATCTCGACCTGCTGTTGATCTGCGACACTTAGCGAGCCGATCTTCGCATTTCCGTCGAGGTTGAATCCTAGCTGGTCACGCAGCTGGTTGAATTCCTGCAGGTTCGCTTGGCTTCGCAAAAACCCCAGTTTTGTCGTCTCGCGCCCAAGATAGACGTTGGCTGCGACACTCAATTCCGGGCAGAGGATCAGCTCCTGCTGGACGACAGCAATGCCGCGCTCAATCGCTTCACGTGGTGACGACACCGAGGTGCCGTCACGATCGTAGATCACGCGCCCACCGCTTGGCTGGAGAATCCCGCCGACCAGCTTTCCCAGCGTAGACTTGCCCGCACCATTCTCACCGACGAGGCCGTGAATGATTCCACTGCGGATTTCAAACGAGACATTCTGAAGTGCGGCGGTGCCCGCAAAATGCTTACTTACATCGTCGACAACGATCTGCATTGTACGCCTCTAGCCATCCCACTTCGAAGACCAGTCTGGATGGGCATTGAGATTTTTCTTCGTGGCGATTGCTGAACCGACCGGCGAACGCGCTTCCAGATCGATAATGGGTTCAAACTCCTGACCGCGTATAGCTGCGATGATGTTCTTGCCACCGAGATAGCCTTCCATACATGGCAGTTCCACATAGGTACCATACCAGCGCCCTTCACGGATGGCCGCTATCGCTGTTTGCGTAGCACCTAGGCCGATCAGTTGAACGCCTTCACCACCTACATCGATACCTGCACCCGTCAGCGCAACCTCCGCGCCGGCCCCCGCCTGGTCGGCGAAAGAGGTGACAACGTCGAGGTCCGGATTCGACTGCAAAACGTCCTGTGTTACCTTGAGCCCAAGTTCCCTTCCCCACCAGGTGTCTTGGGTGGAGACGAGCTCAATCGAGGGATACAACACAATATGTTTATTGAACGCCTCGATCTTGGGAACGTCCTGGGCTGCTGACCGGCTGCCGACGAGCAGCGCGACCTTGCATGGATCCCTGCCCTGGCAGGCTTCCACAGTGGCCTCCGCCAGCCGAAGGCCAATGCTGGCTACATTATAGCCAACGAATGTCGTCAGCCCCTCAACCTGCAACTTGTCGGTTGTCGTTGGATCAGGTCCTAGCGGATATTCGAGCGAACCGAACTTGATGCCTGCTTCGATCGCCTGTTCGGCGGCGGGGACTACCGAAGAATAGCCCATCGGCAGGATCAGCATCCCGTCAAACCGTCCGGAAGCGACCGCGTCCTGGATTTGATTGAACTGCCTGGCTGCATCAAAAGCCCCGTCGAACAATTCAACTTCAACGTCGCCAGCTTCTTCCGCCGCGTCCTTTAAACCTTCTAGGCTAGCCAGTGTGAAGGCATTGTCGGCGGCGAAGCCGAACAACGCGATGCGGATCGGATCGGCAGCATATGCCGGTCCGGACAAAACCGCTGCGACACCTGCCAAGGCTGCAATCCTATGGATCAGATTCATTTGACTTCTCCTCCCGTCACAAGGACATGCTCAAGATAGCAGTGGGCCGCAGGCCCCGCTAATATCAAACTCTTGGCGGCTACGGTCGAATTGGTATGAGCCATGTCGCCTCAAGTCTGATTTCTTAGCCAGCGGATAGACCAATTGGCCGCTCTTTTGCGATGGAGCTACGCAGCGCCGTGGCGATGAGCCTACCGGTAACAACGCGTTTGTCCATGCGCGATTAGGGAATCTACGATGATACGTGTGGGAATTGATGTCGGAGGAACTTTCACCGATTTCGCGTTGATGGACACGAAATCTGGAGAGGTCATGTACTTCAAGGAGCCCTCGACGCCGGACGATCCATCTGAAGCTATCGAAAGAGGACTGGCCAGCGCGCTGGTGAATTTTGATCTGAAAGCCGGAGACATCGCATTCGTCGGTCACGGAACAACCGTCGGCACGAACATGGTCATCGAGCATCGCGGCGCTAAGACCGGCCAGATAACTACAAAAGGGTTCCGTGACGTGCTGGAAATTGGCCGGCAGGTTCGCCCTGACGTATATGACTACCGTGTAGTCAAGTCGGCTCCCTTGGCCAGGCGACAGTACCGGATCGAGGTCTCGGAACGCGTTGATGCTCGCGGAAGGCTACTCGTGGAACTCGACGAGGCGGAGCTTCGGCGCGGAGTGGAATACCTGGCCCGCGAGGGCGTCGAAGCGGTCTCTATTTGCTTCCTGCACAGCTACTTGTACCCGGAACACGAAATACGTGCCGAAAGCATTGTGAGGGAATTGATGCCGAGTGCGTTCGTTAGTCGATCAAGCGACGTTTTGCCGGAATTTCGCGAGTATGAACGATTTTCGACCACGACGGCCAATGCTTATCTGGGGCCGAAATTCGAGAACTACGTCGCACGGCTGGTCGAGAGGCTGACGAAGTTAAGGATATCGACGAAACCCTACACGGTTCATTCGAATGGCGGGCTTTTGTCGATAGATACGGTTCGCCGCTACCCTGTTCGCACCTGCCTCTCGGGTCCGGCCGCTGGGGTAATCGGTTCTGCTGCCATCGCAGCGCAGGCCGGATACAAAAACGCGATCACTTTTGACGTTGGCGGCACAAGCACGGACGTTTCGCTTATCACTGATGGAATGGCGCATTTTACGACAAGTCGCGAAGTGGCGTCATATCCTATCAAGACGCCGATGGTGGATATCCACGTTATCGGTGCTGGCGGCGGCTCTGTCGCTTATATCGACAATGCCGGTGCGTTGCACGTCGGACCACGGAGCGCTGGCGCCGTACCGGGGCCGGTTGCGTATATGCGAGGCGGCGTCGAACCTACGTTGACCGATGCCAATGTTGTCCTGGGGCGTCTTAATCCTGTCGCGATATTGAACGGGACCATGCCCATCGACCTCGAGGGCGCGCGCAAGGTTATCGAGGAAAAGATCGCCAAACCTTTGGGAATAAGTGTGGAACAGGCAGCGTATGGGGTCATACGGATTGCCGTTTCGAACATGGCTCGCGCCATCCGCTCGGTGACAACGCAACGCGGCGTCGATCCGCGGGAATATGCATTCATAGCCTATGGCGGCGCTGGGCCATTGCACGGCGTTGAGACGGCGATCGAATGCGGACTGTCGAGGGTTGTGGCGCCGAGGGAACCCGGAACGATGTGCGCGCGCGGTATCCTTGTTTCCGATACCAGCCTCGATTTCGTTCAAAGCAAGATCCGCCCGTTCCTTCGCGAATGCTGGTCGAGCATCACGGCGGAAATGGAAGTTCTTCGCGGTGAAGCCGAGCGTTGGCTGGCCAGCGAGGACGTTCCCGAATCAAAACGGCAATATGAGAATGTGTTGGAGGCCCGCTACTTTGGACAGAACCACGAAGTGCAGGTCCCGCTCCCTCATCCGCTGCCCGATGCCGAGACGTTCTTGCGAGAATTTGAACATGCGCACCGCAAGGAATACGGCTATTCGCTGCCGGACCGCCAGATCGAGCTCGTAAACTTTAGGGTCCGTGGATCAGCCGAACCTTCCGGAAAGACCTGCAATCCACGTAAATCGGTCGGCGCGCTTGAGACGGCTGTCGTTGGACGGCGCGACTTCTTTGTTGACCCGGATGTCAAATGGGTGGATGCGGCTGTGTATGCACGCGACAGGATTCCGGTTTCGGCGCGGATCGTCGGGCCTGCAATTCTCGAAGACATGAGTTCCACCTGCGTGATTTTCCCCAACCAGTCTGCGTTTGTCGACAGTGCAGGGAATCTTATCATCGAGCTGAACAATGGTGGCGGAGAATAGTCAAATGGCAATGACCATCAAACATGGCGCGAACGGCCAAATCTCCGATCCGATTGCGATGGAAATATACAACAATCGCCTGATGACGATTGTCGAAGGGATGCTACACATCCTCGTGCGCTCATCCTTCTCCACGAACGTCAAGGAGCGGCGCGACTGTTCTGTGGGGTTGTTCGACGCTTCCGGCCGGGTTCTCGCCCAGACAGCCCACACCCCCCTGCACTTGGGCTCCACAGTCGGTGCGGTTTCCCAGTTGCTGAAGGAGTTTTCGCTGGAGCAAATCGGCGAAGGGGATGCCTTCATGTGCAATGATCCCTATGCTGCCGGGGGCACCCACCTCCCCGACATCACCGTGGTCTCGCCTGTCTTCCACAATGGCAAGCTGTCGTTCTTTCTCGCAAATATCGCCCACCACTCCGACGTCGGCGGCGCGGTTCCCGGTTCCATTTCTGGTACGGCCCAGACAATATTTGCAGAAGGAATCCGCATCCCGATTGTCCAATTGCGCCGCAAGGGCGAGGTGCAGAATGATATCGTTCGGCTTGTCACGCTGAATACGCGTGACCCTAAGGAGCGAGAGCTCGACTTGGGAGTGCAACTCGCAACGAATGACCGTGGCGTTGCCATGGCTCAGGAACTTCTTGACCACGTTGGCGATGACCGTCTTACGGCAGTTGTAGAGGATATGCTCGCCTACACGCGGCAACGCCTTCGCAATCAGCTCACAACGATGGCGCCTAAAGAGGCCAGCTATCAGGCATTCCTCGATGATGACGGCATTGGCGATGAGCCGGTAAGGATCGCCGTTCGGGTCGCCGTTTCGGGCGGAAAACTGCTATTCGACTTTGCAGGCACCGGTCCGCAAGCTGCAGGCGCAATGAATGTACCGTTCAATGCCCTGCAGGCAACCGTGGTTTATTGCGTCAAAATGATGATCGATCCGGGGTTGATGCCCAATCACGGCATTTTCGATTGTATCGAGATTCAGACGTCCGGCCGGTCGATCGTCAGTCCCGCACACCCCGCAGCAGTCGGCGCACGATCGATCACCGCGAACAAGGTTGCGCGCGCGGTGATTGGAGCGCTTGCGCAAATGCTGCCGCAAGAGCGCGGAATTGCGTCGGGTCAGGATATCGTTCCCGGCATCTGCTTTGCCGGTAAGCGAAGCAATGGCGACGATTATGTCTACATGGAAACCATTGGCGGAGGTTCTGGAGGGACAGCGGAAGTCGATGGAATGGACGGGGTGCAGCTTCACGTTACCAATACGTCCAATTTGCCGGTCGAAGCCCTGGAGCACGAATACAATCTTTTAGTCGACGAGTACGCGCTGGTGGAGGACAGCTGTGGCGCGGGCAAGTACCGAGGTGGCCTCGGCATAGCACGTCAGATTGCCGCTACAGAGGATGACGTCGTCTTCTCCGTGCGTTCTGATGGCCATATCTATCCGCCTCCCGGGCTGCGCGGCGGCCAGGATGGGCGTTGCGGAAAAATATTGTTCAATTTCGGGTCGGCCGAAGAACGTGAGATCGCTTCAAAGACCGCGAATCTGATCCTCAACTCCGGAGACAGCATAAGGATCGAAACGCCCGGCGGTGGTGGGTTTGGTCCTGTCACCGAGCGAAGCAATGAGCATCTTATCGACGATATCGAGAACGGTAAGACGTCGCTGGGATTCGCGAAGAAAGCTTACGGCACAGCACGGCTAGAGGAAATTCTGAAGAAATCCGAACAGCCGGCCTTTGACCCAGTTAAAGCGGCCGAATGATCTGACATCCTTTGCATCCGCAGCAGCTATGGACTCGCACAGAACCAATTTCGATGTGGTGATTGCCGGTGGCGGTCTGGTGGGGATTTCCATTTCCCTGGGGCTGAGACTGCGCGGCCTTGATGTGCTCGTGCTTGATGGCTGCGATGACGACAATCGTGCCGCACGGGGCAATTTCGGCCTCATTTGGGTCCAGACCAAGGGCCACACCTTCCGACCCTATGCGCAGCTTTCGCGCAAAGCGGCAAAGATATGGCCGGCCTTTAGTTCGCAGTTGAAGGAATTGAGCGGAATAGACGTCTGCCTGGAGGGCGACGGGGCCTTTTATCTCTGCATGTCGGAGGCGGAATGGAAAGATCGCGCGGAATTGATGAGAAAACAATTCGACGACGATCTTCCCGTGGCTGCCGCGTATGAGATGATGGAGCGCGGCGAACTGGACAAGCATATTCCCGGCCTTGGAAATTCAGTGGTCGGTGGCTGTTACGGCCGTCTGGACGGCGCGGTGAACCCCTTGAAGTTCTTCCGGGCGCTACATTCGGCATTTGGCGCAATTGGTGGCGAATACAGGGCATCCAGCGCTGTCACAGAAATCCGGCCCGCAGGGTCCGATTTCCAGGTAACAGCCGGGAACTCGACATATAGCTGTGCTAAATTGGTGCTGGCCGCAGGGCTAGGCAACAACCAGCTGGCACCCATGATCGACATCGCAATGGATGTCAGACCCGTCAGGGGGCAGGTGCTGGTTACGAATAAACTGCCGAAATCGCTGCGTTATCCAACCCACACAATCAGGCAAATGGATGAAGGCGCCTTCATTATCGGCGATTCTCGGGAAGAGGTGGGACTCGACGCCGGAACCACGCCGGAGATCATGTCAGTCATTGCAAGGAAAGCCATAGCGTCTTTTCCCGCTCTGGCCGATGCGCAGCTTTTGCGCGCCTGGGGCGGGCTGCGAACATTCACACAGGATGGGATACCGCTCTACCTGCGCTCCAACTCCTATCCCAATGCCTATGCGGTGAACGTTCATAGCGGAGTCACACTGGCTCCCGTGCATGCGCAAGATCTGGCGTCGGCCATTGAAGAAGGAAACCTGGAGGCTCGATTCCCGGACTTTTCAAGGAAGAGATCATGAATTTCCGCCCGATATTTGAGGAAGAGGCCGCCAAGCGGACAATCATCCAGATCAACGGCGTGCCGGTAACCGCTAGGGTTGGCCAAACGCTTGCACTGGCGCTGCTGGAAAACGGCCTCGACCATTTCAATGTCAACCCGGTATCCGGAAAACCGCGTCTGCCCTATTGCATGATGGGCGCCTGTTTTGAAGCCGGATCATTGTCGACGGAGTGCGTGACGTTCTGGCCTGCAGGGCTGAAATTCGTGACGGCATGGCCGTCGAAACGCAGGACAACTGCCATGCAAAAATTTGAACTGGTCGTCATCGGCGCCGGTCCTGCCGGATTGGCAGGCGCCTTACAGGCGCACGAACTCGGCCTATCTGTCGTGATCCTCGACGACGGGAAACGGCTTGGCGGCCAGATTTACCGCAATCTTGACAAGCTGACTGACAAAATGCGGCCGGTGCTCGGGAAAAGCTACGAGGATGGCGAAAGATTGCTGAAAGCCGCCCAGCACATGCGCCTTGATATAAGGACAGAGGCGGCAGTCTGGCAAATTTCGGCGGACAAGACAGTCTATTTCGTGCAAAAGGACGAAGTGGCAGCGGTTGAAGCTGATGCCATAATGCTTGCCTCGGGCGCGCTCGAGCGACCTTTTCCTATACCTGGGTGGACGTTGCCAGGCGTCATGACCGCGGGTGCAGCGCAAATAGCCATGAAATCCGGCGCAGCCATTCCTGCCGGACGAATCGTGCTGGCGGGCTGCGGCCCGCTCTTGTACCTCGTTGCGGGACAGTTGGCGCAGGCCGGTGCCGACGTCCGAGCTGTGCTCGACACGACCCCACGCGGAAACTACTGGCGCGCTATTCGCCATGCCGCCCTTGGGTTCACGAGCCGCAAGCAGCTTTTTGACGGTATCGGGATGATCCGCGCGATATCTGCTTACGGCATTCGCCGGATACGCCAGGTCAATGACATCAGGATTCGCGGTGAAAGCCGTGCGGAGGCGGTCGAATATTCTTCGCCCCGCGAATCCGGCGTTGTGGAAGCCGACTGTATTCTTCTCCACCAGGGGGTTGTACCCAACATACAGCTGCACCGACATCTGGGCTGCGAGATCAAATGGGATGATTCACAGCTCTGCTTTCACCCGACAATCGATGGTACCTGGCAGACAAGCGTGCCTGGCATATTCGCGGTCGGCGACAATGCGGGCATAATGGGAGCAAAGGCAGCGGTACATTCCGCGCGTTTGGCGGCACTTCACATCGCAGAAAACAACAAGCTGATTATCGATCCGAAGACCAGGAACTCCATCCAGCGAAAATTCCGCCAACTTACTGAAATACGCAAATTTATTGATACGCTGTATCGACCACCATCACAGTTCCGAATTCCGCCGCAGGAAAATACGGTGATATGCCGCTGCGAGGAAATTACCGCCGGCGAGATCACAGAGTTGGCAGCCGCTGGCTGTGTAGGGCCAAACCAGGCCAAGTTTTTTACTCGATGCGGCATGGGCCCTTGTCAGGGGCGCAATTGCGGGCTCACAGTCACCGAATTGTTCGCGCACGCTACAGGAAAGTCGCCGGACCAAGTGGGATACTACAGTATCCGTTCTCCGATACGGCCTTTACCATTGGCAGCCCTCGCCCGTGTCGAAACGAATTGCCTCGCAACGGATATCGAGTTTTCCTGACGGGAGCGTTCAATTGTTAAGCTCTCCAAAAGCTGTGATCCCGTCGTCGTAACATGGGGATGCCATGATGAAGTCGAGGCTCGCGGGCGCGCTGACCGCCTTCATCCTGCGCCAATCTCGTGGTATGAGACCGAAATTGGTCGGCATTCGCTCGGCAGCGGTTGATGAAATTTAATCAAATTGAGGCATATCGCGCTGTCATGCTTGCTGGGAGCGTGAGTGACGCAGCTCATTTCCTGAACGTTTCCCAGCCTGGTATAAGCCGCCTGATCAAGGATCTCGAACGTTCGATTGGATTTGATCTGTTCGACCGAATTCCGGGAAGGATCGTACCCACTCCCGAAGGTGAGGCGTTTTTCAAATATGTCCAGCGGACTTATTCGGGCATTCAATATCTTGAAGGTGCGGCAAAGGACATCGCAAATCTCAAGCATGACCGGCTCCGCATTGCCTCATTTCCCGCTGCCTCCCTTGAAGTGGTGCCGAGATCCATCGTGAGGATGAACGCAGCTTACCCGAACCTGAAGATAAGACTTGAAGTACGAAGCTCACTTAGGATTCTGGATCTGGTTTCGAGTCGGCAAGTCGATGTCGGCATTGCGGCATTTCCAGTTGACTATCCGGGTGTCATTCTCGAACGTGTGTATGAACCTTTCTGCAAGTGTGTTCTGCCGGCGGGACATCCCAAAAGCGGTCTGAGTAGAATCTCGCTCGAAGACCTGAAGAACGAGACGAATATCGGAATCTCGGAAGACCTTACAATCGGAAAGGCGTTGATTCTGGCCGGGACTGAATCAAACGTAAAGATTGACAACCTAATAGAGACGACCTCAGGGTATACGATTTGCAAAATGGTTGAAATGGGACTGGGTGTCGGTCTGGTCGACCCGCTTGCCGCATCCTTGTTCCGAGAGACTAGTGTCGTGGCTGTTGAATTCAAACCGGATGTCAAGTTCGGGTTTGCGATTGTGCTGTCTGAACACGCAATTCGATCACGCGCCGTGGATAAATTCATCAAGATCCTGAATGACACGGTAAAGCGGTCGATATATCCGGCGGAGTTTGAGCCTCATGAAAGACCTGACCCCTAGAATAGATGCCGTTGTCATGCGCGAATACCTGATCGCCGCAAGATGGGATCACGGGAGGATCTTCCAGTGTAATGGACGCGGTGTGTATGTGGTCACGTTCACCTGCGCATCAGCGAAATGAACCGATCTACCTCCCAGCATATGTGAACGGCTCCCTGCAAGATGTCGAGCGGTATTTTGATCGTATCGCTTGCGTGCACATGTCCGGCCTGTTGTCGCGCTCCCGTATGAACGCTGGCCAAGATGGCTCCGCGACGCGTATTCCAAACAGGGATGCGACCTACCGACAGTCAGTCACTCACGGTGGGCTGTTTATGAAGCTACCGCGCTGGTCTGATGCGTGAACTTGCAAGAAAGGGCAGATGGTTGGCTTCGGTCGAAGACCACATGCTGCATCGGAACCGCCAATCGCTGATCTATTCGATTATGTATCTTTGCAATCAAAAGCCGATCCATTATCGGATTTTACAAATGTGGCGGGAGATACCTCAAAATATCTCATCGTCATATCATTGTAAATTCTGTCCCCGACATAGAAAAACCCGATCTTCATATTTTTGCGAAGCGAACGCGTGTTCGTTGGTAGAATAAACCCAGTCACTTTCCCAAGCTTTAAACGTTCGAAAGCAAATTGGACAGCTGCTCTGCCGGCCTCGACGGCGATCCCCTTCCCCGAAGCCGCAAGGTGGAGGCCTGTTACGATTTCCACGTTATTCGGATCTTCGGGCAGATACTTGCCGCTACGCATCAATCCACAATAGCCGGCGAATTTTCCGGCTTGACCTTCATCTTTGGCGAACAGCATCCATAAGCCGAAACCATTGTGCTCCCAATGATTGATTAACTCAAGCAGTTCACCTTTCGACTGGTCTATCGTCGGATAGACTCCATCCCTGACGGCATTTACCACGAACGGATCGCTATTAAGTCCATGTAGAAGAAGCTCGTCACTATGCAACGGCGGCCTTAGGATCAGGCGCGGCGTTTCTAGAATGTACATTAGAAGAGCCCTTTTCTGAGCCGCACTTATAATTGAGCGGCGCCTATAACAAACGTGGGGCCA
Source organism: Mesorhizobium sp. WSM4816 (assembly GCF_055811535.1). NCBI lineage: Bacteria > Pseudomonadati > Pseudomonadota > Alphaproteobacteria > Hyphomicrobiales > Phyllobacteriaceae > Mesorhizobium > Mesorhizobium sp. WSM4816. Next base: position 42,379 of record NZ_JBVVQR010000008.1, read on the forward strand.
TGATATCCTTGAATGCGCGTCTCTTGGGATAAAGTTGAATTAAATCTCTGCAACAATCTTGTTCTCAGATGGCCCTGCTGGACAAGCTCCTCAAACCTTCACGTTCGACGCCGTGCCGATGATCTCCAAGGCTCAGGTGATGGCGATCACCGCTGGCGAGGCTTCCTGATCGGTTTAATCGAAAGCTCGGCGCACGGTGCGGCTAGGCGAAAGCCAGGCGGCGATCGGCTTTGCGGTGGGTGGCGAGTCGGGCTCGCGCCTGTCGGACAGACTTGCTATGCCCGTGAGCGGCGACACGCTGTTGTGGATGATCCGCAAGGCCGGGTTCGAGCCGCCGCAAACGCCGCGTGTGGTCGGCATCGCGACTGGGCTTGGCGTAAAGGACAGCGCTACGGAACGATCATCTGCGATCTGGAGCGCAACCGCGTCCTCGATCTATTGCCGGATCGATATGCCGACATGGGCGCATCATGGCTGGAACGCTATCCTGGCAAGAGATCATCGCTCGCGATGGTGCCGGCGTTTATGCCGAGGGCGCCCGTCGCGGTGCTCCCGATGCAACGCAGGTCGCCGACCGCTGGCATCTTCTCCAGAACCTGGGCGAAGCGTTGCGTCTGGCCGTCGGTCGCCATCGCAAGGCGGTCAGCGCTGCCGGACAAGCCATAACATCCGAGATGGCCGGAAACGACGATGCCAGGCCGGAACAACCGGTAGAAACTTCCCGAAACTTGATTGCCTGCGCCAGTCGAGGCGCAACCAACGCAGCGAGTTCTATGCTGAACACTCCTTAAGTTGCGGGAGACGGGCCCCTCGCGGCTCGCCCGCTGTTTTGCTGCAGTGATACGCGGCGACGATGATGCCGGCCTCGAGTAATGGATCGCCGATGCCATGGGCAGTGAGCTGACTCCCTTGCAGCAGGCATCGGCCGTGACATTGAGGCTGTCCGGGCGGCAATCACCCAGCCCTGGAGTACGAACCCGGTCGAAGGCCAGATCAACCGACTCAAGACGATCAATCGCCAAATGTATGGGCGCGCCGCGTATCCACTCCTCCGGAGCCGACTGCTGGCAGTCGCTTGACCCAACCGGAAAAGGAACATCCGAAAAAGTAGTCCCTGCACCAAATATGCGGAAGAACCCCAGATTGCTGGGATGCATTGCGCAACATGCAGCGCTCGGTTGTCACTCGGTCAATGACATGGAGGAACTGCTCGATATGCAGGGCCGGTCGCTCGGCATTGCCGAGTGGCTGGGGGCAAAGTGATCCGGAATACGAAAGGCCGTATTGATTTCGAGAACGTCCATTTCCATTACTCCAGCCATCGATTGTGGCTCTACAGCGATTTCTCGGTGTCGATTAAGGCCGGTGAGCGGGTTGGATTGGTTGGCTCCTCCGGGTCCGGCAAGATCAGCTTCGTGAAGCTCATCCAGAGGCTCTACGACCTGAACGGCGGCAGGATCCTGATAGACGGCCAGGATATCTCCAAAGTGACCAGGCGTCGCTTCGTTCGCAGATCGCGATCGTGCATCAGGAACCGATCCTGTTTCATAGGTCGTTTGCCGAGAACATCGCCTACAGGAGGCCATGTGCGAGCCAGCTCGAGATCGAGGAAGCGGCGCAGCTCGCCAGCGCGCATGAGTTCATCGCACGCCTGCCGAAGCGCTATGGGACGCTGGTGGGCGAACGCGAGGTGAAACTTTCCAGCCGGGAACGCCAACGGGTGCGATCGCACGCGCCTTCCTCGCGAATGCACCCATCCTGATCCTCGATGAGGCGACCTCAAGCCTCGATTCGCAATCGGAGGTTCTGATCCAGAAGACGATTGTCAATGCCACTCGAATTTTCCCCAAAAGTGCCGAAGTAAAATTCCCCAGCTCGGCCGGTCAGGCTGTCGCGGAGGGGTGTCCATTTTTCGGCGGCCGGCCGCGCGGTCGCGACGGTGCGTTGAGTGCCGGCGGCGTGATGGCGGCTTTTGATCACAGGTGTTCCGGCATCAGTTCGGCGTGTTGCCGGAGCCGATAGCTTGACCCCTCGATCTGGACGACCACGGCGTGGTGAAGCAGCCGGTCGAGAAGTGCGGTTGCGACGACGGGATCGCCGAAGACCTCTCCCCATTCTGCAAAGCCGCGGTTGGAAGTGAGGATCATGGCGCCCCGCTCATAGCGGGCATTGACGAGCTGGAAGAACAGATTGCCGCCGCCGGGAACGACAGGCAGGTAGCCGATCTCGTCGACGACGAGGAGGGCCGGACGGCAGAAGAAGCGGATGCGCTCCTGCAGCCGGCCTTCGCGTTCGGCCCGTGCCAGCGCGGCGATGAGTTCGGCGAGCGTGCAGAAGTAGACGCTCTTTCCGGCCTTCACGGCTTCGACCGCCAGCGCAATGGCCAGATGGCTCTTGCCTGTGCCGGGCTGGCCAAGGAAGTGGACGACCTCGCAGCGGGTTACGAAGCCGAGCTGGGCGAGGGTGAAGATACGGTCTCGATCGAGCGAGGGCTGGAAGGAGAAGTCGAAGCCGGCCAGTTTCTTGATTGTGGCGAGGCGGCCCCTGCGCAGCGCCGTCTTGATGCGACTGTTCTCGCGCAGTCCATGGCTTCGAGGGCGGCGATCTCGCCTTGTTCGAGGCGCCTCACGACATGGTCGAGCGCCTCCAGTGCCCGCGGCATCTTCAGGCCGACGAGGTCGTGGCGGATCCGGTCGATCATGGATGGAGTGGTGTCGAGCGCTTTGGTCATGGACGCTGCTCCTTCGCCATGACCCGCGCGACGGCGTCGTAGAAGGCGAGTGGGCGCTGAGCGACCCTGTCGCCTGAACCGTCAAGGATGACCTCGTCCGGCTTCGGTCGACGCAGTCCGACATGAACAGTGCGATGAACGGGCACGACGTGACGCTGATGGCGGCCTTCGAGAACGGGGTGCGCGGCAATCAGCACGCCGTCCTCAAAGATGCGCACCTCTTCGGCCAGAGTGTGCACTTCGACGACGCGCGCCTGGTGGCGTCGGGCACGCTGTAGGAATTGCCACCGACGCTGACCATGCCCTCTCTGCTGATGCGCCGCTCGAGCTTCAGGACCGAACGGAACGGCGCCAGTGGCAGCGGCCGCAATGAGGCGTGTTCCTCGGCGAAGGCTTCGTTGACGACGCGCCTCGTGGTGGCGTGAATCCGCGGCTTGGCGACCGTGTCCAGCCAGTGCCGCAACTGCGCGTTCAGGTCCTCCAGATTGCGGAAGGACCGGGCAAGGAAAAAGTCCTCGCGTATATAGCGAAACGGCCGCTCGACCTTGCCTTCGTTTTGGCGGTAACGGCTGTGTAGCCGCCGCCATAGCCGAGTTCCTTCAACTCCCGGAACAGCCGCCTCCCGGTAAGACCGGGATATCGTGTCACGCGCTCGCGAAGATAGGCCGTGAAGGGGTCGATCACCGCTTGGCGCGGGTCGCGAGGCCGGTAGACCGGAGCCTCGAGTCCTCGCTCGATGTATTTGCGCACCGTCTTGCGGTCGATGCCACTCTGCCTGGCGATCGCCGACACCGACAGGCCCTGTCGATGCAAATCCAGTATTATCACAATCTCCCCGATCCTGACCACCGCAACCCCTCGTCCGACCATCGGAAGAAGCATCGGCGAACACGCGCCGCCGGTCTCCCGGAGCGCGCTCCGGAAGACCGGAAAGGGCGCTAAACTGGGGAAGATTCAAACGGCACTTCTGGGGAGTATTGAGCCGGCATCGACAGACGATGGAACAGCTGACGGTCGGCAGGACCACGCTGGTCAATGCGCACCGGCTCTCAACGGTACGCGCGCTCGACAGGCTGCTCGTCTTCGAGCGCGGCCGCATCATTGAGGAAGGTAACCATGCGGCGTTTAGTCCGTCTCGACTGCGGCATTTACCGCCGCCTGTTCGAGCTACGGTCGCTGGAGCTGACGAAGGGGCTGGTCTGAGGCCAATGCGGAACGCTGTCGAATGAGGGCGGCTTCCACTTTGTAGCGGCGGAGTCCTGTCTGCCGTCTTGGGAAACGACGGGCAACCGACATCTACTGTCGAGTTTGTCGAATCCGCGACACCGAGGCTGTTCGGCCTAGCTCCTGCTGCACTCGCTGCACTCTCGTTAAGTCATTGAAAATATGCAGAGTCTTTTGTCTAGGGCTCTTTCTGCGCAATGGGCACGGTTTTTGGTGCTCCCTCGTTGCGAGGCGGCAGAAGCTGACGACCGACCTTCATGTCGCGGGTGAGATCGCGATGGCGATTTACCTTAACTTGGACACGGCGGCATCGTTCTGCCTTGCGGATTGATTTCTGGCCACGGCTCCCGCCGCAGCTTCCACGCCACGATCACTCGCATGTGGTGAACGCTGCTTTGTGGAGATCGAACGAGGAGATTTCGGACTGCTAAGAATATTTAGACGGAACGTTGAAGGCTTTCCGGTGATCGAAAGCCCTGTGCCCAATTTCACTGCGGCGGGCCTTTTTATTATTGTCACCGCAATCGTCACCGCTACTTTGGCGGCACACGCACAACAACTGGAGCAGGAGGGAAGTTACAGATCGAAGCGATCCCCGCGGTTACCAAGAAGTCTATCTCGCCGATATGGCGGCCAACCACAATGTCGATGGCCGCCTATATATTCTCAACACTGCATCCTGATGGGCGACTGTTTCTCGCCAATGTGCCGGGCATCGAGAACTCCGGCTTTTTGGATAGTCGCCCGGCCACTGAACTGGGCGCTCGATCATTGAGGCGATCGCTCGATCAGTGAGACTGGCCCGCCGCTGACCGGCGATGAAATCAGGCGTCTCGAGAAGATTCCGGTGGACGATCTCACTCGCCTGCGTTGCCGCATCGCGGATGACCTCGCAGCTCAACGCATCGATATCGGGTCTTATTCGGCGCAGTGAGTTCAAATCGGCATCAAACGGGAGCTCGACATAAATCCGGCCCACGGCTCCGGAAAGGCCGCGCCAACCAGGGAGATCGTAGATAAAATGGCATGGAATAGCGAACGTCTTAGGGCTCTTCATAACAAATATAGAGAAGGCGATAGCGGTGAGCCTTTCGATCCGAAGTTCCGCCGTGTCGCCAACAAGATTTCCTCTGTTCCTGGCTCCGGCGGCGCGCCCTACGCCGGCATCCCGACCTTCCTTGACGCGCCCTGCCGCCCGATCGACCCCTCCAATCCCGATTTCGGCGACATCCAGGTGGCGATCGTCGGCGTGCCGATGGATCTGGGCGTCACTAATCGCACCGGCGCCAGCTTCGGGCCGCGCGCGTTACGCGCTATGGAGCGTGTTGGTCCCTACAACCACATACTCGACTGCGCGCCGGTGTTTGATCTGCGCGTCGCAGACATTGGCGACGTCCCCTTTTCCAGCCGCTATCGGCTCGAGCAGTGCCACGCCGACATTGAGGCCTATCTCGACAACATCGTCACGGCCGGCGTGATACCACTCACGGTCGGTGGCGACCATTCTGTCACCCATCCGATCCTCAAGGCGGTCGGCAGAGAACGTCCCGCCGGACTTATTCACATCGATGCTCATTGCGACACCGGCGGTGCTTTCGGCCAGACCAGGTTCCATCACGGTGGCCCTTTTCGCAATGCGGTGCTCGACGGTGTGCTCGATCCGACACGAACTATCCAGATCGGTATCCGTGGTGCGGCCGAATATTTTTGGGAGTTTTCCTACGAATCCGGCATGACGGTGATCCATGGCGAGGATATCCCCTCTGTTGGCATTCCCGCGATCATCGAAAAGGCGCTGCAGATCGTCGGCGACGGCCCCACTTATCTCTCTTTCGACATTGACAGCCTGGATCCCGCCTTTGCCCCCGGAACGGGTACGCCTGAAGTGGGTGGGCTCTCCACCCGGGAAGTGCTGGAGTTCCTCCGCGGCCTCAAGGGCATCGACTTTGTTGGCGGCGATGTCGTCGAAGTCGCTCCGCAATATGATGCCACGACCAATACTGCTCAGGCCGGCGCTCAGGTGCTTTTCGAGATACTGAGCCTGATGGTTTTCAGCCCGTCCATGGCCCACAAGCCGGGCTAGGGAGCCATAGGATCAACAACAACGATGACAACGAAACGGGCCGGGGATTTCAAAAGGGAGAATGACGACTCGGGATGCTCCTGTCGATCGCGAGAGCGCGCAGTAGACCACCGCTGGCGGCGCTGGCCGTCTGCTAGCTAGAACACCTTCAACAGCCCCCGGCTTGTCGTCCCCCAACTGAACAAGAGGCTATTTGCAATCTCATGCTGCCGCGCCACGTCGTAAACAACAGCCGGGTTCGAAGCTTTCCTCGGCGATCAGGATCTTGTCCTCATCCCGCCAGCGCCGATCACTGGTTGGCACTCCAAAACCTCATCGACCTTAAGGTCGGAGATTCCGACGAACCCCTTCAACACGCAAGGCAGCGCCCACCTCTACCGGGACCAATGCGCATCGGAAGAGCTGGCTGACGTAAATACCCGCCGATCACGTGACCTCCAACGCCGTCATACCGCCTCAAAGAATGCTGTACCCGATGCCCCTTCCCATCGCGCGACTGCCGCCAGCGTCTCTCAACCGAGGTGAACACCTCTACATGTATCATAGGGCTACTCCCCGGCGTCCTTTTCCCTCCATAAAATCAGCGATGCCGACGCCCTCCGCTCAACCCCGCTCCACGCTAGTGTGGCGACTTTCAGACAGACTTGTTGGTTATGCGGCATGTAGTCTTAAAGCGTTCATGTTGTTCAGAAACGATTTTTTCCTTTGGTACGGCACATGCATGTTTATCCGCAAACGTACCACGGACTGAGGAGAAAGCCTTGCCGTCCGCGCAACTCATCTCAAACTACACCGTCGTCAAGCTGCCCGTCAGCCAGCTCCGACCATCCGAGGAAATCAACATTGAACGTGCTCGGACGCTGGCGAAGATGATCACCGAAAAGGGGCGGTGGACCCGGCCGATCTTTGTCGAACATCGCCATTCCGTAATCATGGACGGTCATCATCGCCTTTTCTGTGCCGGGGAGCTCGGTCTCTTGTCTGTTCCATGCGTGATGCTTTCCTACGATGATCCAAACTTGCGTGTGATCTACTGGTCCAAGCCCGGGCCCGTTGACGTGGACAGTATCATCCAGGCCGGCCTATCTGGCGACCTGATGGGCTTCAAGACGACAAACCACAAGTTACGGATTGCTCTACCATGTTGCTCAATCGATCTTGACGAACTGAGATGAGGAACGGTCAATGTTCCAGAAATACTTTTCTGACGAACCGGCGCCGCTACTCAGCGATTGGGCGGTCGATTTACTCAACAGCCGATCCGAACTGGCCGCTTGGGTCGATGGTTTCGGGTCGCCGCTGCATGTGGTGTATCCAGACCAAGCCACCAAAAACTACCTCCACTGGCTGAACGAGTTGCGGACCGTCTATGGCGATTGTCAGGTCCAGTTCGCGTTGAAGGCCTGTAAGTCTGCTTCGCTCCTGCGCGCATTCGCACTGGTTGGCGCCGGCGCCGACGTATCTTCTGCCCACGAGATGGCTTCGGCCTTCATGAACCTAGTTCCAGCGGGGCGCGTGTCGATAACAGGGCCGGCGAAGTCGGATTACGAAATCAATCTTTGCATACGCCATAAAGTGGCCATTCATATCGACTGCATCGAAGAACTCAAACGCGTTCTCACGCTGGCAGACGGCGTGGGTATTGGTAGTCTGTTCCTTCGGGCTCGTCCCATAACCGAGCCCGGCTCGCGCTTTGGAATGACCGAGGATCAGCTGGTGGCGTGTCTCACGCTGCTTGAAAAGACCAAGGTAGATCGGGTTGGCGTGTCATTTCATATCAACGACTACCAGGTCCAGACGCGCGCAGAACAATTGCGCTTCTGCATCGCCTTCCTACGACGTGTCTGTGACAAATGCCTGACGCCCGGCGGAATCGACATCGGTGGCGGATATCCCATGCGCTACCTTCAGAGGTTCGATCCGGTTGCATACGGTCGTGGCATCCACTGGGGTAACGTAGCAAAACCCGGCAACTATCCTTACGTTCCGGAGCTTGCTGGAGCTCAGCACGCGGCTGCAGTGATCCAGACCGCTCTAGCCGACCCGGGAGACCGCGACTTCCTCCACCGTCACCAGCTACCGATCCTACTGCAGCCTGGTCGCTCGCTTCTAGACCAGTGTGGGATCAGCGCCTTCGTTGTGATCGACGTCAAGGACCTTGGAGACCGTCGATTCGGGGTAGTGCTTGACGGCATGTCGTTTTCACTCTCCGAAACCTGGTTTGGCGCTGATTTCGTGCCGTCTCCGGTGGTCGTGTGGCGAGAAAAACGCGAGGTGCCGCGACACGATGCAAGCTATTTTCTGGTCGGGCGCAGCTGTCTTGAATCCGATGTCATCCGCTGGCGCGGCCTGACAATCGAGGGTGGCATCGCCCCGAGTGATCTTGTCGTCTTCGCCAATACCGCCGGTTACCAAATGGATTCGAATGAGAGTTCGTTCCACCAAATTCCCTTGCCCAAAAAGATAGCCGCGGTCCGGCGTCCGTGCGGGTGGAAGATCTTTGCCGACGAAACCCTAAGCAAAGAGGGGTTTTTCCCCAATGATCGTTAATAACATTCTTGAAACTATTGGACGCACGCCCATGCTGCACTTTCCTTTGCGGTGCGGTGAGGTCAGCCTGTATATCAAGTTAGAAATGTTCAATCCTACTGGCTCGATGAAGGACCGCATGGCCTTGAGCATGGTCGACAGCCTGCCTATCACGCTAGATGAAGCCGCTGTCAGAATTGTCGAATCCTCCTCAGGGAATACGGCTAGCGCGTTGGCCATGATCTCCGCTGTCCGCAGACTCGAATTTACCGCCCTCATGGACTCTCATGCAAGTTTAGATAAAATCCTTACTGTTCGTGCATTCGGCAGCAACGTCCAAGTCGTTGGTAGCGGCGATGGTGTCCTAGCCACCGACCAGCGTGACGAGGAGGCCCGGCGGATTGCCATCGAAGATGGCTCTAACTGGACCGAGCAGCACAACAACCCCGCCAACGCCGCTGGTTACATGGGGCTGGCGGCTGAATTGCTAGATGATCTCGGACCGACAATTACGCATTTCGTGTCGGCCATCGGTACGGGGGGGTCACTTTGCGGGACCGCGCGTGAACTGCGGCTGCATATACCCGAAGTCCAAGTGATTGGCGTGGAACCTGTCGGAAGTATCATCTTTGGCGGTCAGGGCGGGTGCTACCGTCAATCGGGCACTGGTACACCCGAAGGGGCCAATGTGGGCATGGTGATCGATTACGACGCGATAGATTGGGGTCGGAAAGTAAGCGACGACAATGCCTTTTCGATTTGCCACCACCTGGCGCGGCGGCATGGATTCCTTGTGGGGGGCTCGACTGGCGGGGCGATCTACGAGGCGCTCAGCGTGGCCCGTGAAGCGCCGGTCGGATCGCGTATCGTGACCCTCGCCTGCGACAGCGGCACAAAGTACCTGGACACAATCTTCAATCAGGACTGGCTGTCGACTCACGATATTCACTTAATTGACGTTGAGGCGAAATTTGCCGAGCTTTTCGCGAGTGCACCGGCTGTGCCGCAGCCGCCCGCCAAGGACAATTGTACGCCTACAAGAGTCTGAGGTCAGGGCACGGCTGAACAAGCTGATACTGATGTCCTCGAAACCGCCACATTGCACGCACTCTCGGGGTATTGACCAATGGCAAAAAGAGCACTCATCCTGATTGAAGGCGATTCAACGGGCAATGGTCTGCTGTTCGTCCAAGCGGCCCAGCGTCTTGGCCTTCATCCAATTACCCTGTCGGCTGATCCAACTCAGTACGAGTATCTTGCGGCGGAAAGGACTGAGGCAATCCGTCTCGACACAGATAATCTGGACGCGCTGATCCGCGAATGCTGCCGGCTGCTTGCGACCTATGACATTGCTGGCATTACGAGCCCCTGGGAACCATTCTACGCGACAGCTGGCAAGCTCTGCCGGCATTTCAATCTGCCGGGACCGAACCCCGCATCCACAGAACGATGCTGCAACAAATTCACTCAACGTGAGGTCCTCGCAGGGGCCGGCGTTCCAATGCCTGCCTATCGCGTGGCAGCGAATGCGACGGACGTAGAAAGCGCTGCTGCGGAGATCGGCCTGCCGGTGATTCTCAAGCCAACCGTAGGCAGAGGCAGTAGCGGTGTCCGATTGTGCCGCAACGTCGATGAGCTAGCCGAACACACGGCCTATCTGTTGAGCGGGAAGCACATATGGCGCTCTCTGCCGAGGATACTGGTCGAAGAATTTGCACAGGGCCTCCAATATACGGCCCATACAATGGGAAATGAGGTCATTGGGATTGCCGCCGCTGACTTCGATCCCCTACCGCATTTCGTTTATCGTGGGTTCACCTTTCCAGCCCCGCTAAATAATGACGAACATGAGCGTATCGTCGATGTTTCACTGAGCTGTTTGCGAGCTCTCGGCCTTGGTTGGGGGCCAACGAACATTGAACTCCGGTGGACGATGCGCGGCCCGGTCGTCATTGAAGTCAATCCGCGTCTTGCTGGCACGCCCGATCCTCAATTGGTTCATCTGGCCTATGGTGTTGATCTCATCACCGAGCACCTCAAGCTTGTCACCGGCGACGAATGCGATTTACGCAGAAGGCATTCGCAAACTGCGGCCGCCCGGTCCCTGGTTCCTGATCGCGATGGCATCCTTGAGTGGATCGACGGCGGCAGTCAAGCAGCTGCTGTACCGGGAGTCGCCGAAGTCAAACTGTATGTTGAACCCAAGACGCCGATCGTCAGGAAAGGCGATGACCGAGATTGGATCGGACATGTTATAGCTGCTTCCCCCAGCGTTGCTCAGACCGAGGCGATACTTCAGCGTGCTGTCGACTTAATCGATTGGTCGATCACACCATTTCGGACCCGTGACGAATAGAAATAATGCCAGCGAGAACATCTCCTCATTTCGATTGATGGGTTGGCGAGGAACTTCCGCCAGACCTCGTAGGCCTTTTGAAGATTCTCGAAAAAAGCGAGCAGTCAGCCTTTGACGCATTCAGGGCGGCTGAATGAACTTCTATGAACTCACCCAGAAAAATTTTCGACGTGATTGTTGCCGGTGGCGGTCTGGTGGGGATTTCCATTTCCCTGGGGCTGAGACTGCGCGGCCTTGATGTGCTCGTGCTTGATGGCTGCGATGACGACAATCGTGCCGCACGGGGCAATTTCGGCCTCATTTGGGTCCAGACCAAGGGCCACACCTTCCGACCCTATGCGCAGCTTTCGCGCAAAGCGGCAAAGATATGGCCGGCCTTTAGTTCGCAGTTGAAGGAATTGAGCGGAATAGACGTCTGCCTGGAGGGCGACGGGGCCTTTTATCTCTGCATGTCGGAGGCGGAATGGAAAGATCGCGCGGAATTGATGAGAAAACAATTCGACGACGATCTTCCCGTGGCTGCCGCGTATGAGATGATGGAGCGCGGCGAACTGGACAAGCATATTCCCGGCCTTGGAAATTCAGTGGTCGGTGGCTGTTACGGCCGTCTGGACGGCGCGGTGAACCCCTTGAAGTTCTTCCGGGCGCTACATTCGGCATTTGGCGCAATTGGTGGCGAATACAGGGCATCCAGCGCTGTCACAGAAATCCGGCCCGCAGGGTCCGATTTCCAGGTAACAGCCGGGAACTCGACATATAGCTGTGCTAAATTGGTGCTGGCCGCAGGGCTAGGCAACAACCAGCTGGCACCCATGATCGACATCGCAATGGATGTCAGACCCGTCAGGGGGCAGGTGCTGGTTACGAATAAACTGCCGAAATCGCTGCGTTATCCAACCCACACAATCAGGCAAATGGATGAAGGCGCCTTCATTATCGGCGATTCTCGGGAAGAGGTGGGACTCGACGCCGGAACCACGCCGGAGATCATGTCAGTCATTGCAAGGAAAGCCATAGCGTCTTTTCCCGCTCTGGCCGATGCGCAGCTTTTGCGCGCCTGGGGCGGGCTGCGAACATTCACACAGGATGGGATACCGCTCTACCTGCGCTCCAACTCCTATCCCAATGCCTATGCGGTGAACGTTCATAGCGGAGTCACACTGGCTCCCGTGCATGCGCAAGATCTGGCGTCGGCCATTGAAGAAGGAAACCTGGAGGCTCGATTCCCGGACTTTTCAAGGAAGAGATCATGAATTTCCGCCCGATATTTGAGGAAGAGGCCGCCAAGCGGACAATCATCCAGATCAACGGCGTGCCGGTAACCGCTAGGGTTGGCCAAACGCTTGCACTGGCGCTGCTGGAAAACGGCCTCGACCATTTCAATGTCAACCCGGTATCCGGAAAACCGCGTCTGCCCTATTGCATGATGGGCGCCTGTTTTGAAGCCGGATCATTGTCGACGGAGTGCGTGACGTTCTGGCCTGCAGGGCTGAAATTCGTGACGGCATGGCCGTCGAAACGCAGGACAACTGCCATGCAAAAATTTGAACTGGTCGTCATCGGCGCCGGTCCTGCCGGATTGGCAGGCGCCTTACAGGCGCACGAACTCGGCCTATCTGTCGTGATCCTCGACGACGGGAAACGGCTTGGCGGCCAGATTTACCGCAATCTTGACAAGCTGACTGACAAAATGCGGCCGGTGCTCGGGAAAAGCTACGAGGATGGCGAAAGATTGCTGAAAGCCGCCCAGCACATGCGCCTTGATATAAGGACAGAGGCGGCAGTCTGGCAAATTTCGGCGGACAAGACAGTCTATTTCGTGCAAAAGGACGAAGTGGCAGCGGTTGAAGCTGATGCCATAATGCTTGCCTCGGGCGCGCTCGAGCGACCTTTTCCTATACCTGGGTGGACGTTGCCAGGCGTCATGACCGCGGGTGCAGCGCAAATAGCCATGAAATCCGGCGCAGCCATTCCTGCCGGACGAATCGTGCTGGCGGGCTGCGGCCCGCTCTTGTACCTCGTTGCGGGACAGTTGGCGCAGGCCGGTGCCGACGTCCGAGCTGTGCTCGACACGACCCCACGCGGAAACTACTGGCGCGCTATTCGCCATGCCGCCCTTGGGTTCACGAGCCGCAAGCAGCTTTTTGACGGTATCGGGATGATCCGCGCGATATCTGCTTACGGCATTCGCCGGATACGCCAGGTCAATGACATCAGGATTCGCGGTGAAAGCCGTGCGGAGGCGGTCGAATATTCTTCGCCCCGCGAATCCGGCGTTGTGGAAGCCGACTGTATTCTTCTCCACCAGGGGGTTGTACCCAACATACAGCTGCACCGACATCTGGGCTGCGAGATCAAATGGGATGATTCACAGCTCTGCTTTCACCCGACAATCGATGGTACCTGGCAGACAAGCGTGCCTGGCATATTCGCGGTCGGCGACAATGCGGGCATAATGGGAGCAAAGGCAGCGGTACATTCCGCGCGTTTGGCGGCACTTCACATCGCAGAAAACAACAAGCTGATTATCGATCCGAAGACCAGGAACTCCATCCAGCGAAAATTCCGCCAACTTACTGAAATACGCAAATTTATTGATACGCTGTATCGACCACCATCACAGTTCCGAATTCCGCCGCAGGAAAATACGGTGATATGCCGCTGCGAGGAAATTACCGCCGGCGAGATCACAGAGTTGGCAGCCGCTGGCTGTGTAGGGCCAAACCAGGCCAAGTTTTTTACTCGATGCGGCATGGGCCCTTGTCAGGGGCGCAATTGCGGGCTCACAGTCACCGAATTGTTCGCGCACGCTACAGGAAAGTCGCCGGACCAAGTGGGATACTACAGTATCCGTTCTCCGATACGGCCTTTACCATTGGCAGCCCTCGCCCGTGTCGAAACGAATTGCCTCGGAGCGGATATCGAGTTTTCCTGACAGAGCGTTTGAATCGTAAGCCTCAAAAAGCTATGTTCCAGCCGTCGAAATAAGGGATTCCATGAAGAAGTCGAGGCTTTCGGGGAAAGCCGATACTTCGCTGTGTATCAAGAGCCACAAAACTTCAATCGCTTAAGCCGTTCTTGAGGGCGAACTACTCAGCCTGAAGGGCAATTGACGCACCGGCTTTCCGGTGAGCCGTGCGATGGCGTTGGTAAATGCCGGAACTAAGGGGGCAGGCCGGGCTCACCCATGCCGGTAGGCGCTTCGGCAACGTGATGCCCGCGTGTATCCGCATCAGGAACATGCAGCGTGGCGGCAGTTATTAGCCAACTGCGGTTTCCCAACGGCCTTCGGACAATCTTGGCGCAGCGCTGTTACGGCAGACACGGCACGTCGAGATCTGTCGAGCATCAGCCATTGCGAAAGGTGTAGCCATAACCGTTGATGGCCGGCCCGCCGCCGAGATGCACGTAGAGGATCCTCGAGCCCCCTGGAAAAAAGCCTTTTTGGACGAGGTCGATCATCCCTTGCATCGATTTGCCCTCATAGACGGGATCGGTAATCATGCCCTCGAGCCGCGCACACAGGCGGATCGCCTCCTTGGTTTCCTCGGATGGAATGCCATAACGCGGGTACGCGTAGTCTTCGAGCAGCACCACGTCATGCTCGACAGGTTCCGTTCCGAGCTCGATGAGCATCGCCGTATGTCGGGCAATGCTAAGCACCTGCGCCTTTGTCTTTGCGGGAGTGGCAGAGGCATCGATACCGATCACGTTGCGCTGTCGACCGTCCTTGGCGAACCCGACGATCATGCCGGCATGCGTTGAACCGGTCACAGTGCAAACGACCATGTGGTCGAAGGCGAACCCAAGCTGTTTTTCCTGGGCGCGCACTTCCTCCGCGAACCCAACATAGCCGGGCCTCCGTTCGGATGAACAGACGCCCCGGCCGGTATCGCATAGGGCCTGCCGCCCCTTGCCTTGACCTCATAGAGCGCTTTTTCCCAACTATGGCGGATGCCGATGTCAAAGCCATCGTCGACCAGACGCACCTCCGCTCCCATGATGCGGCTCAAGAGAATGTTGCCAACGCGGTCGTAGACAACATCCTCATGTGGAACCCAGCTCTCCTACGACGAGGAGGCTGCCTATGGCGACCAGGCCTACTACACCCATGCCCGGCATGCCCGGCTTAAGCAGGCCGGCATCAAGGACCGGTTGATGCATCGGCCCAACAAGCACCATCCGCTGACGCCACGCCAGAAGCAGCGCAACCGGTTGATCTCCAAGGTGCGGGCGGCGGTGGAGCGGCCGTTTGCGGTGTTCAAGCAGCGCTACGGCATGCGGCGGCTGCGCTTCTTCAACCTGGCGACCAACCGGACGCAGTGCGTGCTTGCCGGCTGCGGCTACAATCTGCAACGGGCGGCCGCCGTCCTCTTCCCGGTGAGGAAGCCGGGATGAGGGGGCGGAGTCTGCCCAAAATCCGCCGAGGGGAGCCAATTGGGGCCCCGAGGCGGGCAAAAATGCCCTGCAACCGGGCCAATGTGGCTTGATCGCGGTTCAAAAAACGCCCTATGCGCCATCTGCGCCAAACTTCGGCTCCCGTGCAAAGCCCTCGAACCCAGGAGACTTTTCATGCCGATCTTGGCGGCGACCGCTGCCACAATCCGGGTATGCTTGGACTGCACGCCGCCGACAGTGACGAGCGTATCGGCATCTGACGCGATCGCATCGGGAATGATGTATTCGAGCTTGTGCAGCTTGTTTCCGCCGAATGCGAGACCGGAGTTGCAGTCCTCGCGTTTGGCGTAGATCTCCACCTTGCCGCCCAGATGCTTGCCGAGGCGGTCGAGCTTCTCGGTGGGCGTGGGTCCAAAGGTGAGCGGGTAGCGTTCAAACTTTTCCAGCATGTTTTCTCCAGCGGCACGGGATTGAGCTGAACGAGCGACGCAGAGCTGTTTTGCAAGAGGCCCATTTGACAGTGAGGTCGGCTGCGTTCGGATGTTCCAACAGAGCGCCACTGCTATGTCTTCCGGCGCTTCGTTCGCCTTCGAGACGAAGCAGCCCGCGTGCCGTGCGCTGCGATCGACTACCATTGCCCGGAGAACCGAACTGCATTCCCCTGGCGTTAGAACGATGAGAATGCCGTCGCCTTCGATCATACCAGGGAAACATAACCTCAATAATCAAACTTGAACAAAGTGATGAATCTGAGCTCTGATCTTGTGACGGCGCGTCAAGGGAGGAGCAGCGATATGCCGAGCGTTTGATTGCGCTGGGGCACATCTTGAGTTTCATTCCTATGCTCATCATCGTCGCGCGACCGGTACCGAACTTCCTGGGACCTATCGAAAACAGCCCCTTGCCCGGCTTTGCCAGCGCAGCTGGATCGCCAAATCAGAAAGAGGACACTTGCGAAATAGCCCAGCTGAAGAAGTAGCGAACAGCCCAGCGTCGTGACGACTGCTAGAGGGAACGAATAATGCGAGGCGAAGTAAACCGTCACAGCGTTGCCGCAGAGGATCAGCCCGAGGAGCCGGCAAAAGATGATGAAGCGCAATGCCGTTCTCCTGATTTTGTCTCGTCAAATCATGCAGCTCATGCTGCGATCTGGTCGGCCGCGACATGGGTCTGGCAGTTCTTTGGGCAGACGCGGCCGCAGGCTCCGCAGCCAATGCAGCGGCCGTCATGGTCGACGACCATGATCATGCGATTGAGCTCGCCATCGAAGTCGTCGTCACCGCCGTCGCAGGCGCCGAGGATTTCACCCGCGTCATCGACGCCGTAAAGATGCATGACCTCGCGCGAGCAGACTTTGAAACAGCGGCCGCAGCCGATACAGATCTTGCCATCTATAGCGGTCAGATATTCCGGCACCCATGTGGAGCCGTCGCGGGTGACGAATGTGCTCGTCATCCTAATTTCTTCATTGTAGCGAGCTCTCTCTTGGCACCATCCAACTCGGCATAGACTGCGTGCGTTTTCTCGGCGACTTCCTCTATCTCAATCCATTTGACCGGGAGACCCTCGGCAAGGTCGCGCAAGTTCGTCTTGGCAATTGCCGCGCGCAGTTGAAGCTTTCGGACTTTCTTCGCCATCTCATCCAGGTTTGACATGATCCTTCCTCGAAAATCGGTTTCTTCACGCCCGCGCCACGTCGGGATAGGCAATAGCTGCAGTCGCGTCGTCGACCAGTTTCGCGCCGGTATCCGCGAGTTTCCGGAGAGTCTCGAAGCCGAACCGGCAGACGCCTTCGACAGACCGGCGAACTGCCCGACCGTGAAAGCACCAGCCCGAAGCACCGGTCAGTTTCATCTCTGTTGTTGACTATGTCATCACGCCCTGAGCGCTCCTCGATCGCAAGCTCCACTACGGTCTAAAACATGTCGAGCCTCCACAGCGCGCCCGGATCCGGACTGGCAATGATTGGATATTCCGGCGCAGTTCCTTTGTGATGATGAAATCGGCCAGCAGCCCGGTGTCCGATTTCCGTTGGCATGAGCCGTGGAAGTCCTGAGCACGGATCAGCCGCAGGAGGCATTTGACGAACGGGCGGGCAAGGGCCTCTCCGTCCTTGTTGACGGCAGGGCCAAGCGCTGCGTGAGAGATTTCGTTTTCCTCAATTTCACTGCTCGTCATCGAAAGACGTCTTCTGCTTTCGGGTACGCGGACGTCTTGTCCGATTGCGCAGCCGACGTCCGGCTTGGCCGGGCCGTTTCCACATAAATGCCGTCCTTTTTGGCCGACCTTGAGCAAGTCCTTGACTGCGACGTCTTCCACGACGCGGCCAAATTCGTGAGTATCGCGCCCGCGGCGATCCGGTTGAAGGTCACTAAGGCCCGAGCCTTGACCTGCAGCGAACGATCGACCCTGTGCTCCATGGACATACTTACAGCGGGCACGCCGCAGAACTGGCGAATTGACCAGGGTTGCATTCCACTTGTCATCCCTACACCTTGCCGGCTGAAATTTCGTAAGGGGGGTTCGCCACGCAGCCAGTCGTCAGGGACTCACTACGCAACATGTTGCTCTCCATTCCCACACCTTTCCTGACGTTTATGCGCGAGCTGGTTCTTTTCTCAGAAACGGAACACACCGGTTAGGAGACCATCAATGCCTTGCGTGTTCCTCATGCGATCAGCCCTCACTCAGTATTGCTGATCTCTCAACCAGCTAACGTCGTGCCAGCGCGCTTAGCCCGCAGTAATGGATGATCCGCCTCGAAAACCTCACAAGCCCAAGACGGCCGGTTGTTTTGAACCCGACATGTTTTCTGGCGCTGTCAGCTTTTGGACACGCATCATGCGTCAGACGCTTGAGGGCGAGAACCGGTTGGCTGTCTGCCCTGCGGTAATGTTGGCGTCGGCTCATCTAGCGTCATTAGGCGCCGGCGATGCGCGGGCGATCTCCACAACTGACGCCCGTATGCAGCGCCTGGCTGCTGGCTCATGCCTGATCTTTTCTCCTAGAGCCGGGCCGACGAGGCCCAGCGCGTCGAGTGCCGTCGAGTGCTTCCACCAGATCCTGCGTATGCTGTTTCGCTAGACGCCGGATGCAGCTTGCCGCATGCACCTCCCATATCTTCGTGACAAAGGTTGGGAAGCATTGCAGGTTCCTGTACACCACCGCAGTGCTCAGGATTTCGCGTCTGCTTCCGCTGCGAGGCGAAGCGGATGCTCCGTCGTCGCGACGGGTAAGCCCGACGATGCCGTTGAAAGGGTCGTGGATCTCACCCGGCCCCATGCGGAACGTGACATCGCGCAGGGACACGGGGGCACGACGTAAGTCTTTTCGTTTCGGTGCCTGGATCAAATGTGGCTGGGCTTATCGCTTCTGCCCATGGGGCGCCGCATCACTGCCATCAAGGGCGGTATTCGAGTCGCAAATGACCACGCCCCAGGATGAAACCCCGAAACCGGGATCGACAGCTCGACCGGGAACGCACCATGGCATCCGACCATCCCAAATGCCCCACGCTTGCCCCAGTCGTCGACCAGAGCGGGCGTGATCTGTCGCCAAGGTCCAAGCTGTCTAGAAACGCGGCCACCGCCCCATGTGATGATTGCTTGCAGCGTATATTCAATTCACGACCCGATTGGCATGTCGGCGGGCATTGCGTTCGATCCGCGCGGCGTTGAGCGCCGACAACACGCAATGCTGTACCAAAGTACGGTTGTTCTGCGCTGGCTCCCCTTCTCCAGCCAGGTATCGAGCGACACGATCGGCTCACGCGACCATACTAATCTGCGCCGCAGATGGCCCGTCGTCCTTGGAAGCTCGATTGGCTTGAATAGGCATTCGGCCAGCAAATAGGGGCCGGTCATACCTATAAACGAGAGGCGTAGTCCCGCCATTGGGCACTATCCAGGGCGCGCTAGGCTGACCCAGCGCCCCGAACCGCGTGACCTTCTCGACCGGCTGGCAACAGGTCGGAAATTGCGCGATTCCGAAAAAGTTGGTCATCGCAGTGGAGCACTGCTCGGCATTTGCCGCACGAATGGCAAGCGCTGGGAAGCTGCCAATCGAGCGATCCTCCAAGGTGCGGGCCAGCGTCTCGACGATATGTTGGTTAAGGCTGGCCAGTGTTTGTGTCTATGGTCTGGTAGTGGCCTTCGGCAGCCAGTGGTAGCGAGTAAAGCTTCGGCATCATCAGCTTTGATTGCCGCCCAAATCTGGCCAAAATTACGATAGGCTATTATGGCTCCCCTCATTGAGAACAGGAATGTCTGCTCTGGCATAGAACGCCAGCATGGGTCCGAGATCAAAGGTCGTTGCGGGCGCAAGCCTCTGGACCGACCGCGGCCATGTTTCGGTTGACACGCCGCCGACCCCTCGCGCGAGCGTGCTGGCGAATCGGGGCATCAGCGGCGCGAGTGTCTGTGCCAGAATCGCAGCGGACGTCGTCTGAAGGGCGAGCGAGGTGCGGTTGCGGGCGGGATAGAGACGTCGCGCCGCTTCATAGTCTTGCGCCTGTCGGTAGATTACACAATCGCTCACGAAATCGCAGGCCTGCGCGGCCGCGCGGCGGACCGAGAAGCCATCGTCCGAATAGGCGCGTTCCATCGCCGCGCGATGGATCTCTATCCGAGCAAAGAAAGCGCGATCGGCGGGAGCCCAGTCGCCTGCGTCAGGCACACAGCCGCCAAAGTCCTGCTTGATTTCCCGGTGCAGCGCATCAAGCCAATTCAGCCAGATCCCTTGGAACACCCCGTTCTCGGTGCGGCGTAGCGCGTCCAGCGTGAAGTTCGTCCGCTCACCTTCCGGGCGTGTCAGGCCCAAATGAAGACGGACGACATCGACTGTCTTTGGGCCCAGAACCTCTTTGCCCCAGATCGCATGGCCGCGGCTGGTCGAGAACTTCTGGCCGTCGAGCAGGTAGAACTCGTTCACATGATACCGGATGCGGGGCGTCCAGTGGGAGAAGACCTCAGCATAAAGCGCCGGATAAAGTAGGGCGTGGTAGAAGGAATTATCGAAGCCGAAGAAATGGACAATCTGCCAGTCATTGCTGGGCAGCGCCGCATTCCAGTCTCGACCGAGCGAGCTAGCTAGCGTCTGGATGTTGTAAAGAAAACCAAACGCCATCTCTGGCCAGACCCAGGTCACCTGCCCCGGGAACCCTACCGCCGGCAGGCCCCAGCCCGAGGGGTGGGTGATGGGCACGGAAAAGTTGCCGCGTTGGCGTACACGCGCGAACAGGTCCATGATCCGAACGGGGGCTCCCGACGAGCTTAAATGCCGGTCGATATTGACGTAGCACCGTTCCAGCGCAAGTTCGGGACGGCGCACGGAGCCGACCACCGGCGCCTCGGCCGAGTGCCGCGACCGGACTGCACCTAGGTCGTGGCATAGGTTCGGCGCGCCGCATTCCTCGCAGATGTTGCCACCAGCGGAGCCGCCGCAATCGGGGCAGAGGCCACTTACATCCGGTTCGTAAAGGTAGTCGCCAGTCACTGCATCGAAAAGCGCAGGGCTCTGGCGCAGATCTACCGCCGTGCTGGTCAGAAGACTACGGAAACACGCGGCTTGAAAGTCTGCATAAGCGTCATCGCCCAACGTGGGTAGGAAGCTGTGGACCTCACAGTCAAGAAGTGCAAGCGTGGTGCGAATCTCGTTCGCATAGTGGCGCGCCACCTTTGCGGGCGTCGATTGATCGGCATCGGCACGCGTTGCGACGTAGCTCTGGTAATCGTCGCTTCCAGTCAGGTGATAGGCTTCGGCCCCTTTCATGCGCAGGAAACGCGTGTAGACATCGGCGCCAAAATAAGGGCCAGAAAGATGCCCCAGATGCAGATCGCCATTAGGCGTCGGGGGCGTGGAGAAGACGAAGATCGGCCGGCGGGGAGTTGCGACCTTTGCAGCAGCTTCGAGGGCGGCCTTGCCCTCGCGCCAGTAGACATCGACGAAATTTAGGTCTTCGTCCCCATCGTTGTGCAGCACATGCGATTCAAAAGGGTGGAAGAAAACGACATCGCCTGCCTCGACCGAGATTTCCCCAATGTCGATCCTGACCTTGCCCGCTCCAGACAGGACCACGAAGGCCTCGATTTCGTCGTGCCGATGGGGCTCGGATGTGACGCCCGGTGCAACCTTTCCGAATGAAAACCCGGTGCCAGCGCTTCCCGTTCCAAGCGTGGCCATGTCGATACCGAACGCCCGCAACAGTTCCGTTCGAGAAAACGTGTATTTGCGCATGACGAATCTCAGCTGTTGAAGCAGCGGTATGTTCGGCTGCCAAAGCAGCAGCCTCTGCTGCAAGTTGCGGAGAGAGGCGGTAACCTGACCCATTGGCGCCCCCGCCAGAATAATCCGGCTCTGGCCTCCCAGGCGGGCTACGCGGGTGCGCCAGTAGGGCTGTAGGCGTAGGACGCCCGGCGACCAGCCCATAATCGACATGCCCAAGCGCCATAACGGCCTGCGGGTCATGCTCCATCAGCCGGCAATCAGAACCCCATGCTCCCCGCGCATTTTATTGCGGTCGATCAGTTTCGTTTGCATGCCTCGCACCCCGAGCTCAATCTCGAAAAAAAATGCCGTTGGGGGCTTGAGTCTGTCGAGATCGGCCACTTTGCCCTCGGGCGGATTAAGAGCGCGCTTAAGCACGTTGTATTCAGCGCGTGTCGGTCCACCAGCTGAAGCACGCTGGAACACCAAGTAGAGTGTCCGCCTGGAACGATTGCTTTTGTTCGGTTTTGAGTAATGCGGTGCGTAATCATCGAAGATGAAGATGTCGCCCGCCTTCCATACTACGGGTTCCCAGGAGAATGTTTCGGCGACCTCAGGATCAATCACCCCACCGGCATCCATGGGAAATACTCCCTTCTTGTGGTTGCCAGGGCTGAAGAAAAGTCCGCCGTTGTCCGGGTCGGAGTCGTCAATGCCGATGGCAACGACCGCATGGACCATCCGGTCGGGCACTCTGTGTGGAATGCGATAAATGTCTTGATGCGGGCGATAGCCGCCGCTGTCGGGATAGTGGAAGATCAGCAATTCCTTGAGCCTGCCCGAGCCTTCGCCGAGGAATTCCTCGACCGCAGACTTTATGCGCTGATCTTGTAGTAGCAAATGACGCAATGGATCATGGAATTCGAGAAAATTCTCGACCTTAGAGGTGATCTTTCGATTGTCCGTCGTTTTCTCGAACCACATGAGCCATTTATTATCGCTGACGTCCCAGCGTGATACATCTTCAACAAAGCTGGAGATACGTTCCAGAGCTGCGGGATCGAAGAACCTTTCGAGCCTGACATATCCGTCTTTCTGCCACTTTTCTCTTTGTGCATCAGTCAACATGCGAAAAGCCTCCTGTTGGAAAGACTGGTTGGTCAAACATTTCGGTTAGAGCAGTCGGGCGCTGGTCAGGTTGTGGGTCGACGGAAACAGTACTCCACGGCATATGGGACGACACTAAGGGCGTCTCGCTCTCTCCTCCGCTGCAGTGAAGGCGGAATCATTCCTTGGATGCCACCGCCAATGATCAGCAGTCGGCCGGTCATATCCCGCTGCCCATTTCTTCTGCGACGGTGTCGGACCAGCTCTCGACAGAGGTAGGGCTGATGAAGCCGGGATGCTCGGGGTTGGCGCGCGGCGCGCGCGCCAGAAGGCTGTCGAGGATGCGACGCGCTCGCCAGGCCAGCAGGCTTAGATTCGGATCAGCCAGCCCACGCTGTCCTAGGCTCGCGTTCTGTACGAAGATGCGTCTGTCACGAGGTCCGTCCCAGCACACCGAAAAATCTTCGCGAATAGCCAATTCGTTGTCGATCTTTTCCAGCAGGTTCGCCATCGGTTCCAAGAAGCCTGGCACCGCGTTCTCGTAACCGGTGGCCAGGATGACGATGTCGGCCGTGACTTCTTCGACCTCCTCCATGCCGTGCTGCAGGGTGAGTCTGTGGCCCGCGCCGGCGTTGATGCAGTGCGAGACAGTGCAGCCCGGCCGCAGTGTGATATCGCATCGGTTTGGCTCTAGAAACGCGTGGCGGTATAGCGCCTGATATATCGCGCGCAACATGCTTTCCGAAATGCCGTCCGAAGCAAGCACGAAGCGCCGCAGGAACAGCTTGCGCTGCGGCTCGCTCATTGCCGCGAAACGATCCGAAAAGCAGGGCATGAACAACTCGTTTGTGAACGGGCTGTTGTCGATGGGCAGGTAGTTTTCGCGCTGCGAGGCCCAGGTTATCGAGACAGGCCGCCGTTCTTTTGGCAGACCAACAAGGTGCAACAGCACCTCGGCTCCGGACTGTCCCCCGCCGACCACGCAGACATGCTTTTTGTGCACCTCAGGATGAATGTGCAGCAATTCAGATGAGTGGAACAGATTGCGTCCAGTCCAGCCCTGAAACTGCGGCGGAATATGCGCCTGCTTGCCAATGCCGACCACGACGTTTCTGGCGGCGAGAACCGCCTTATCGGTGCGCACCCGAAACTCGCCGTCAAAGCGGATTTCGCGCACCGTCTCGCCGCCGCGGACAAGCGGGTTCCTGTAGAAGGCCCAGTTCAGGTATTGCTCGAACTCAGCTCTGAGCACGGCTTCGAACTGTGCATTCAGGAAGTGGTACAGACGCCCGTTCTCATGCAGGTAGTTCACGAAAGTGTAGGCTGATCGCGGGTTGACCAGCGTGACCAAATCCTTGAAGTGGCTGACCTGGAGCTCCGAGGAATCGAATGCGCTGCCTGGGTGCCAGCGGAAGTCGACTTGCCGATCCAAGAACAGTGCCCCTTGCCCAATTTGCTCGTGCATCTGGCACGCAAGGCTCAAATTAGACGGCCCAGCTCCCACTCCAATGCAAGAGAGCTCCACTTGTCTTGCTCCTCTAGGTGCTTCCCAATTAGGCGATGTTGAAGGAATATCGGCTCTGGCCATCGGCTTCAGTCTCCATGCGGGCATTCTCGACTTCGGTGCCGCTGGATTTGCTAGATTTTGTCCCCGCTTTCGTGTGGTCGGGTGTGAAGCCCATGGATCCCGGCCAAGTGATGAGATCGACACTCATGTCCACGATTTGTGGGCGTGGACGGGATCGACGTCTCTCCGCCCGTTTCGATGATTGCGTCTCGGTCAGCGAGATGCTTTCCAACCTTATTCCGTGTTTTAATCGGACGAAGTCTCCCGCCTCCACCATGATGCGCCGACCTTTGACCGACTTGGCGGTCAGCCAGGGCACGGTCTCGAATGCGGCGACAGCATTTTTCCCTGAGCCTGCTCATAGGAGGGCAATCCGCTGATGTGTTCGGAAGATCCTCTGCATCAAACGTGCCAGAAGGAAACTTTCATGAAACAACGGTTAGCGGGTTTGTGATCCTGTCGGGTATCCGACAATGAGGGGGAAACCTTGCGCCGGTGGCCGATTTGCCGCGTCGCCGTCCTCTTGCCAGGAGCCGGTAGCAAAAGGGCAGCTTCGCATCGGAATTTTCTCTTAGGACGGCCAGCAACCCAGGTTCATGGACTGTGGCGCGGAAAAAGGCTCTTGCCACTTCTCGCGGCGGGAATCTGAAAAGACGCTTTCGGAAGCACGGGCCCCAGGAGGTCTCTCCCGTTTGCGGAAGATGGAGGCGAGATCCGGATTTGAGACGCAAAATCCAGCTAAAGACGGTCACACAGCTATGTCGAGGCCGTGTGCCCCATTCTGCAGCACCACGGGCCTGACGGTGCTCGCGACTAGCGAGACGCATTCGGTCCGCAGCTTTGTCGAGGCTGCCTCCAGGCGGGTCGGGAAGGAGATATTCTGGGAGGCGAAGGTGTTGACGAGTTGGGCCGCGAACGCAGGAATAACCAGGCGCTGATCCAAATAGACAAACGTTGTTTCGGGCCAATCGAGGTTGACCTGCTGATGGGTGATGCCTCCAAGGCGGCCATCAAGCTCGATCGCAAGCCGACGACTACTTTCGATGAGCTCGCCTCGTAAATGATCGAGGCCGACTCCCGCGCGTACGGAATCACGCTCGCGTGACGCGGAAAAACGCAATGATTTCGCGGGCATTTGCAGTCCAAAGCAGCATTCGCCGGCCCGCCTCTCTCAGGCGGTCGGCCGGCACCCAGTCAGCACCCGGTCGTTTGGATCGGCAAATTCACACATCCTACAGAGCAGAAAACCATCCGCTCCGTTCATGCGATCGACGATTTAGCAGAAAACTGGGCTTTTAAAGAGATCGCCGTATTCGTCGCATAGAAGGTTGCCCAGTACGTGACGCCGCTCAAAATCCATGGAGCAGGGAGTACCCTCGCCGTTTGGAAGGAGAACATTCCGATACTGTCGTTCGTCCACGCATATCAGCGCTCCGACGACTGGCTGCCGTGGTTCTACAATCTTAGGATTTACGCTTCCACCCCTGCTGCTCACCGGTCGTGCGCGAACTAGGGCTTCGGCAGGGATAATGTCGGCGATATCGGGATGGGCCTCGCCCAAAACCACGAATCGAATTGATGGGATGTCGGCGTCGACGAGTTGACCAACCAAATCGCGATACTTGTCTCCGACAAGGCGGCTATTCATGTGGGCGCCATCATCAAAAACATGAACCACGAATACCCCCAACCGCAGCGCCTGCAAGCGTTGTAGATCCCGCCCCTTCATTCCCACAAGCGTCGTGAAAATCCTGATGCCGTGGCCTTTGGCGGAAGCGTGCTCGACCATTTCGGTGCAATCCGGATTGAGCCATGGCTCAGAATACCCGGCAAAACTAATGTCGACGGAGGTTGGTAGCGCGCCAGACAGCGCTTGAAATCTCCAAGACTAAGATGCTTCGTATCAGATACTTTTCTTTGCCGGTCAGCGAACTTGTCCTGCGGACAATATGAACATCCCACGATGCATCCTGTGGTCGTCGTTATCTCCAAAACTCTGCCGGCTGGGATAGCAGAGCGCAGTTCCGGTAAAATCATTCGCTATGACTCCCACTCGTCTGGTCATGCATAACGTCCAGCATGGTGTCTTTGGCTTCATGACACCGACGGTCAAGACGTTCCGAATGAACCCAGCCATCTCCGCCTGGGCAGCAGTCAACAGCCGGCTTCATCAATCTGCCGAGCGATCTATCAACGAACTTTGGGCGCATCGGCGCGGCAGGGCGGCGCAACCGCAATGTCGCGCGTCAGCCATTGCCAAAGGTGTAGCCGTGACCGTTGAGCGGGCGCACCGCCGAGATGGCGTAGCAGACCATCAATCGTCTCGCGCGTTCTCATGCGGCCACCCCCACTCAATATTGCCGCATCTCCAGCAAAGGCCGTGCCAGCGCGCTTAGCCGCAGCAACTGCATGAGTAGGCTTCGAGAAACCTCTCACCCAAGACGGCCGGTTGCTTTGGACCAGACATGTTTTTTTGTCGCTGTCAGCTTTTGGACATGCATCACTCATCGTCAGACGCCTGAGGACGGACTTGGCTGTCTCCCCTGCGGTAATGTTGGCGTCGGCTCATCATCTAGCATCATGTCGGCGCCGGCTGTGTGCGCGGAAGATCTACACGACCTGACCGCCGCGTGCAGCGATTGCCTGCCGGCTCATAGCTGATCTTTTCTCCTGAAGCCGGCGATGAAGCCAGGCCGTCGAGTGCGTGCTGCCTGATGCTGCGTATGCTGTTTCGCTGGAACGGCGGATACCGCGTCACCTCCATAGTTTCGCGACAGAGGTTTGGTGGCGCCGCAGGACTTCCTGCTACATCACTGCGTTGCTCGGGAATCCGTATCTGATCCGCGTGAGGCGAAGACCTTCACTCTCGACTGGCTCGCCGAGGCCCGTCTGTCCTGCGGGCCTCGAACGATTTCTCATTTGGCATGGCGCATGCGCGTCGATCCGCAAACCCCGTCATGAGGGAAATCGGAGCTGGCCGCCACTCCACCTCCTCCTATCACGAGGGTAGACGGGAAGCAGCGCCTTCAAATGAGGAACAAAATCACTTACCTCGAATCTTGCCTCTCGACCACAACCGGAGCCATGGAACCGCGTCCGCGACCATCGCCAATGATCGCGCCCCAAGGCAATTGCCCAGCGCGAAAATGGCTACGCGCGATTACGCCATGCATCCCTTTACGAGGCTACGACAGCACCTCGGAGAGCCTCGCCGCCATCATGCAGACCGATCTAAGCCCACTTGATCCAGCACAAAGGAATTTCAAACATGCACCAAGATACCGTCCGTGGGAGAGCTTTCGCCATGCCCCTGACCAGCCCGGCCTACCCGGCCGGCCCATATCGCTTCCGCAACCGGGAGTATCTGATCATCACATATCGCACCGATCCGCAGAAACTGCGCGACCTTGTGCCGGAGCCGCTTCAGGTGTGCGAGCCTCTGGTCAAATTCGAGTTCATTCGCATGCCGGACTCGACGGGCTTCGGCGACTACACGGAAGGCGGACAGGTCATCCCTGTCTCCTTCTGTGGCCGCAGGGGGAGCTACACCCACTGCATGTTTCTCGACGACCATCCGCCGATAGCGGGCGGACGCGAGTTGTGGGGCTTTCCCAAGAAGCTCGCTAGCCCAACGCTCCGAACGGAGACGGATACCATTGTTGGCACGCTGGACTACGGGCCGGTCCGCGTCGCGACGGGTACCATGGGCTACAAGCACCGAGCCGCCGACCTCGCGAGCGTGAGGGCCTCGCTCGCTGAACCGAACTTCCTCCTCAAAATCATCCCGCATGTCGACGGCACGCCGCGCATCTGTGAGCTCGTGGAATATCATCTAGAGGACGTCCATCTGAGGGGCGCCTGGACCGGCCCGGCAGCCCTGAACCTCTGGTCGCATGCGCTTGCCCCCGTCGCCGAACTGCCGGTGCTGGAAATAGTCTCGGCCGTACACGTCATCGCAGATCTCACGCTCGCGCTCGGGAAGGTCGTCCACGACTATCTCGCGGAAGCCGAGCCTCGCCATGGGGAAGGAAGAAAAAGCCTAGAAGTTTGGAGCCGCCAGTGAAGCTGCCGATCTCCCCCCTTGCGGGGAGATGGCCGGCAGGCCAGAGGGGGCGCTGTCCCGCCAGCGCTAGATCACATTCAACTCCCTGAAAGCCCGCCCCTCGGCAACGCGCTCATACCCAAACGCCGAGCAGTCCACCGTGCGGTAGCCGCCATGCACGATCAGCTCGGCCAGCGCCTTGCCGACCGCCGGCGCCTGCTGCAGGCCGTGGCCGGAAAAACCGTTGGCGAAGAGGAAATTCTGCACCTGCGGATGCGGGCCGATCACCGCGTTCTGGTCGAGCGTGTTGTAATCGTAATGGCCGGCCCAGGCGCGCGTCGGCTTGATCGCCTCGAAGGCCGGAATGCGGGTCGCCAGCACTGGCCAGATTACCTCTTCGAACAGCGGCCAGTCGGGCTCGAAATCGCTGGGATCGGCGGGGCCGTCGCCGTCTTCCGGTTCGGCCCCGCCGGTGATGTAGACCGAGCCTTCCGGCCTGACATAGATGCCTGAGGGATCGACCAGCAGCGGCATGTCTTCATATTTCTCGCGCGCCTCGAAGATGAAGACATTGCGCTTGCGCGGTTCCACCGGCAGCACCAGTCCGGCCATTGCCGAAACTTTTCCGGCATTCGGCCCGGCGGCGTTGACGACGATGCCGGCGTCGAGCCTTTCGCCATTGTCGAGGCTGACGCCGGTGACACGGTCGCCCTGCCGTTCGATGCCGGTCACGTCGGCGGTGATGAAATCGATCTTTTTCTCGCGCAGCGCCTTGCGGAACAGCATCAGCATGGCATGCGCGTCGAACCAGCCCTCGCCGCTGCGGCCATAGGCGCCGGCGGTGATGCCCTCGGCCGACAGCCATGCAAACCGGCGGACGAGCGCCTCCGCATCCTCAAGCACGATGTCGGCGCCCTCGGCCAATTGCGTCTGGTGATTGGCCTCAAGGATCGGCAACCCGTTCTCGCCGGCAAGGATGAGGTAGCCGCCTTCGCGAAAACCGATATCGGCGTCGGCCCCGAACTCTTCCGTCAGCCGCCGGAACAGTTTCAACGTGAACTGCGACAGCCGGATGTTTTGCGGAATCGAAAACTGCTGGCGGATCGAAGCGCAGGACAGTGTCGTCGCCGCATGGGCGAACTGCGGGTCGCGCTCGACCAGCGCGATCGAGCCCGAAAACCCTTCCTCGCGCAAATAATAGGCGATCGAGGAACCGACGATGGCTCCGCCGATGATGACGACGTCGTAGCGCACTTTTTGCTTCTCCAGTTCTAAAGCATGATTCCGAAAACCGGTTTCGGATCAGGCTCCAATTCATGCAGCGGCAGGATGATCTCGAAGCGCGTGCCGCGCTCGGAGTCAACCAGGCGGATCCTGCCATCATGCGCTTTCAGCAGGGCCAGCACGATGCCGAGGCCCATGCCGGTGCCGCCGCAATCGCGGCGCGTGGTGAAGAATGGCACGAAGATGCGCGCCCGATTGCTGGGCGAAATGCCGGCGCCGTCGTCGCTCACCTGGATCGTCGCCTTGCCGCCCGCGGTCGCGACTGCCAGGAAGGCAAAAGCCTGACCTCGTTGGGCTGAAAGTCGGTGACATCGACAGCGGGCGCCAAACCCACGCCAAGGGCGAGAAGGACGCGTGTGATGCTGTCGCGCAGCTTTTCCGGATGTTACGGCGGCTTCTAGCGGCTACCTCCACCAAAGGATTTGGCTTTTTCAAACGGGCGCGGCTCGTTCTTCGAGGGGCTACCATGGGATGACGTCTCACAAATGCGTTCGAAAACTCCCATGCATGAAGCGTGCCGGAAAAGAAGCCTGCCCAAGCAATGAGTTCTCGAATTCCAGCTCGTCCGGAACCCGACATTGTCGGATGACCTACGATGCGGGCAGATGGATGCTCGCGGCAGTGACCCTTCCACACCGCAGGCCGGGCAGGGTCAGGTCAGGCATCCACGGGCTGGCCCTCCGCGGCAGCATGGTAGGCCAGATATTTTCACTGTGTCGAAATACGGTCGGCCACGTTTGGCATCATGCCAGACGCCCCAGAAGAAGCTGGACCCTCTTTGCGACTGCCAAGGTAAACCCAGGAAATTGAGCCGGGCTGGCTCGAGACGCCACGGTGGTGCCTTGGCCGGCCCTTCTCGTCGAAGGCGTCGACCTTCAGCCAGCTGTAGTCGACAGCAAAGCCTGTCGCCCAGACGATCGCCGCTATCCCGGCCTCGGCCAGGTCGAGCTCGCGGATCGGATTGGTCACGCATTCCGGATCCTGGTCGATCCGACGGGCCGCGGGCTCTTCCGAGAGGTCGAGACGGTTGCCAGCGACATAGGCGTCGGCTCATCCAGCAGCGACATCAAGCTTGCGTCGCCGCGTGCAATGTTTTTCGCCAGATCGGGCGCGAACCTCATCACGCCGTCCTGGTACTTGCTTGTCATACCGAGGAGCGTAAGCCCCTGCGCGGCCAGACGACCGAAGTCGATCGTCTCGCTGCCAAGCCCGCCGCTCACCGCGACCGTGACGTGTTCGGTGCCGGATCCGGGGTCTCGGCGTCCCACTTGCCGAGGACGCCCAGCCGCCATTAGAAGTCGCGCCCGCGATAGGCCCGCGGCGGGCGATCGTGATGGGGATCTGGAAAGGTCCGGTCGCGGCGATGATGCTGTTTGGCTTCGATCACGCCGTCCGACGTCTCGACGCGGAATCCGCGCCGCCCGACATTTTTTTGCCCGAGCTTGACCTCCACGCCGCAGCGGATCGCGCATTGATTTGCTTTGCATAAGCGACGAAATAGCCGGCGACCTCCTCCTTTGAAGGCAAAGTCATCGGGACCGGTCCCCGGAAACTCCATGCCCGGGAACCGGTCATGCCAGGCCGGGCCATTGGCAACGAGGGAGTCCCACGCTGCGAGGGCCAGCGTTCGGCAATCCGGCCGCGTTCAAGAATTAAATGAGGCACCCCGGGCCTGCTCAGGTGCTCGCTCATAGCCACTCCGGCCTGGCCGCCGCCAACGACAGCGTGCCCACTTTTCAAGAATCATATCGTCCTTTTCTTCCTACCCAGTTTTCTGCAAATGCGGCGGGGGTCTGATTCTCGATTTACTGAATGGACCCAAATGCGCAAATTAGCATTTCCTGTGCCAAGGGTTAGCCTGTCCCTAATGTTCGGAGGAATTGCCGATGATGTGCAACGGGACGGGATGTCCCGGATCAGCACCATTGGAGAAAAGTGATCGAACGGATGTCTGAATTTTTTGCCGTTCCCGCTCAATCCTTTGTTCATGACGTCGGCGTGCGTTGCCGACGCCGTTGTCTTCGGCGATCTCTACCCAAGCAGATCCCGTGGGGGCTTCGGGAAATTCGTCTCGGTCATTGGTTTGGTTGAAAGTAGGGGCCCTGCCGGGGACGGGCACCTGCAGGGCGCGCCGCGCCTAAGTCGGGACCCGGATGGCGACCTGACAGCGATGGAGGCTGTAGAGAAGTCGACACGGCCGCACAGCAGCTGGCGCACACACGACCGCGAATTGATCCTATCCCGATG
This sequence comes from Mesorhizobium sp. WSM4816, assembly GCF_055811535.1. Classification (NCBI taxonomy): domain Bacteria; kingdom Pseudomonadati; phylum Pseudomonadota; class Alphaproteobacteria; order Hyphomicrobiales; family Phyllobacteriaceae; genus Mesorhizobium; species Mesorhizobium sp. WSM4816. The sequence continues at coordinate 74,151 of NZ_JBVVQR010000008.1, forward strand.
TCGCCTCTGTCACCCCTGCCTCCTCGTCGGGCTAAAGCTTGAGTTTGATGACCGGCTCCATCACTGCGAAGACCGCGTCGTCCGGTAGGTGGCACTTGATATTATGGCTACCGGGCAGCTTTCGGGTGGGCGGAACCTCGCGCTCACAAATTTCTCTGGGAACCAGATGCTTGCGCGGACAGCGCGTCGGAAGGGGCAGCCGCTCGGCGGATCCATCGCCGAGGAAATGTCGCTTTCGAGCACAATGTGTTTCTTGACGACACAGGTGTCGGCAATCGGGATCGCCGACAAAAGTGCAGCGTATCGGGTGGTAGGGCGGCGACAATATCTGCTCGATGATGTGGCCGAGATACGTGACCACCACACGGTCAGCGGTTTGGCATCTCAAATGTTCAGATGATTGGCCACCCAGTGGGGCCGCCAGCAGTGCCATGCGTACTGCTCGGCGGAAAGGCGAAATGCAGGCGGGAATATTCATCGTGCAGATGAGAGCATAATGGCAATCGATTGGAGCGATGACTCGACGAGCGATATACGGAGCCGCTTCGTCGCGTGGTGGGCTGCATCTGGGAGAATTGAGATCAAAAAATTCCTCCTACAGCTGAAACGGTTTCTTAGCGGTCAACCAGCTTCCGAAACCTTCGGCAACGAGCGTCACGATGTTAGCTTGGGTTCCAGTGGCATCGACCGGATCGCCGATTGCGGAGGCGACAGCCAATCTTTGACCCGGGAAAGCGATCACGGATCCTGCGGCGAGAAGGCATGGGACGAACTCTCCGGTGACAATGGCCGCGACTCGCGCATTTTTGGGAGGGACAATGACAAGCTCTGCGAATCCGGCGCAGATGTTCTCAACGCTGGAAGCAGCAAGGATTATCTGACGGCGGGCGTTGACTCACGGCTCCAGGATAGGATGAGCGGCGTCGACCCGAGGTTCGGGTGGAAGCCGCACATCATTGTTCTCGTCGATATCGAACGAGATACCTTCATCTTTCATACGGTGGGGTTCTACAGAGACGGTTTTGGCCCAAACTCCGTTGACAACGCCAGCGTAGTGTCCGGCTATCCGGCGAGCTGGTTTTGCAACGGCAAGCCACGTAGGGCCTTTGCCTCGGGCGCGCCGGACAGCGGCGCACCACTGCGCACCCCAACCATGCCGGCCGTGGCCGGAGACCAGACGCGTTTGCCCTCCAGCGAGATCATTATCTTTCCCTTTAAACGAGCGTGATTCCGAAGCGTGACAATCGATCTCGACCATTAGACGAGCTCATCAAAAGTCGTCCTTGGCTTCCAACCGTGCTTGGTGGCCGGCTTAGTAGGCCTCGCCAATCGGCAGGTCCACCTCGGCGGGGACCGAAATAGCCGCTTCTATCCGGATCAGCGCCTGGTTACTCCTGTGTTCGCGGCCTACCTCGTCAATGCGTTCCCCTTCCAGACGATCTCCCTCCCGACACGCCTGAAGGCAGCCTCGACAAAGCTGCGGACGGAAAGCGTCTCGCGTTCGCGAGCACAATCGTCAGGCTCGTGGTGCTGCAGGATGCGCCAGGAAAGCAGCGGTTAAATTGAGTGGTGCACCCTGGGCATCAGAACTGGGAGGACTCCGTTCCGCTTTCCGCCTTGCGCATGACTGGAGAGATTTCCGGCGGGCGTCGCCTCCCGAGCATCGTTACTCTCCGTAAACTCGATTGTTTCGATGGAGCGCATCTACGGTATGAATCCATGCATCACCGTAGAGCTTCGAACAGCATCGGTGCGGCTCCGGAACCAGTCAGCGCGCCAAAAACAGCGGCAATGTCGGTTTCTCCAAGATCCATCTCGTGACGCCGCCAAACAGCCGCTCACGCAGCCGACGGCTGCCATAAGCGCCCATGACTATCATCTCGGCAGACGTGTCTTTTGCGTGCTGCGCAAGCACAGTGGCCGCCGGTTTGCCGGCACTTGGCAGTAGGTCAACCGACACCCGAACACCGTGCCGAGTGAGATAGGCAACAATGTCGGCTCCAGGCTCCTCGCCGTTCCCGCTATTGTTCGCCTTCGGATCGACCAGGGCAACTCGAACTTCCTCAGCAGCGCATAAGACACCCAGCGCTTCCCGAACCGCACGGTACGCCTCGACTCGCGGATCCCAACTGACCAGGACGCGCCGTGGCCACAGAGTCGCCTCAGTGCCCTTCGGCACAACGAGCACCGGCCTTCCCGTATCGAACAAGCAGCCGTTGACAACAGGAGGTCCGAGATTCTCGTCGTTGAGGAGACTCGGACCGATGACCGCGAGGTCGGTGCAGAGCGCCCACTGTCGTGCCACTTCGCCGAGGCTTGCCGGATCGCAATAGTCGGTGTCAACGTCATAGGCGGCGAGCGACATAGCTCTCAGCAGTTTCTGGGTATCTTTGGAGCGTTTTTCCCCTCTGGGCACGTCCTGTGAAAATCGATCGATTTGCCGAAACCGGTCATTCCATCTGGCAATAGCCTGAACACGTCCTCCAGGCCACTCGGGGACACCATCTCCGATCGACGGATACGACATAAGGAGCGTCGGAGGCAGTATAATCCGTACGGAAAGGTGCGCGCCGACTTCGGCACACAAGCCGGCAGCAGTTCTGACGTCCTGATCGGAATGGTCAGCGCCGATCACACAGAGTACGCTTTTAAAACCCATTTGCCTGCTCCTTCCTGAAGTATTCGTATAGGGGCGTTTCAGGCCGCAAGACCGGCTCACAGCGCGCGGGAAAGGGAGTGGCACCACCTGGCACTTGATTCAGTCGTCCGGCTTCTCGAGCGAGTAGCCGACCGACCTGACCGTGCGAATGACGATGCCGGGTGAGGTCGCCTGCAGGGCCTTTCTGATCCGGCTCATATGGACATCGACGGTGCGTTCACCGACATGGATATTGTCCGGCCAGGCTGCACGTTTCAGTTCGTCCCTGGTGAAGACTTTGCCGGGAGTTTGAATCAGCAGCCGTAGCAGGTTGAACTGGATGGGCCCGAGATGGATATCGTGACCATTGCCACGAATCCTATGGGCGTCGACCTTCATCTCGAGGTCGCCACAGCCGAGCCAGCCGCCGTTCTCGACCCCGTTGGAACCCGGCTTGGCCAGCCCCAGCTTCGCCCGCAGAGAGTCGAGCAGCTTGGCCGGCGCGAACGGCCGCACAAAGAACTCGTCAATGTCTGCCGTCAAGAGATCTAGGTGCTGGTTCTCGGCGCCGGGCGCGAATAGCGCAATGATAGGGACGGCGCTGGTTCGCGGCTCCCGTTTGAGCCGAGCGCAGACTGCGGCCCCTGTTGCGTAAGCTGGCCCGCAGTCCAGCACCACTGCGTGGAACTCCCGTTCGGCGACGGCTGCAAGTGCTTCATTCATGCCGCCTGCCAACGCACTGGTAAAGCCGTCCGCCTCCAGTATGTGGCTTAGGAACAGATAGAACTCGGCATCTTGCGAACAGATCAGGACGAGTGGCTTCATCGACGTTCCCTCAAAAGACCCATCGGCCTGAACCGCGTCGTAGGCTGGCCATCGCGCCCGCTCAAAATCCGTCATGACCCCCTTTTGCTCGAAACCTGCTTCCATCACGCGCGCGCCACTTCGGGAAAGGTATCAATGGCTGCGATTGCGTCGCCGACCAGTTTCGTGCCGGCCTCGGCGAGCTTCTGGAACGTCTCGAAGCCGAACCGGTGGACGTCGCGCAGCGACTTCGAGAGAGCGACCAACCGCCCGGCCGTGAAAAGCACGCGCCCAAAGCCTTCATGGCTCAGCTCCATCATCGGCGATGCCATCAGGCCGCAGCGCTCCTCGATCGCAAGCCCAACGGCGGCGTAAAACATGTCAAGCCTCCACAGCACGTCCGGATCGGGATCGCTGATGATCGGGATTGCACGGCGCTGTTCCTTAGTGATGATGAAGGCGGCCAGCAGCTCGGTGTCCGCTTTGCCTTCCCAAGCCCCGTAGGAGTCCTGAGCACGGATCAACCGCACGAGGCATCTGAGAAACGGAGTGGCAAGCGCCATCTCGTCCTCGTTGACAGCAGGGCTAACCGCGACTTCAAACATTTCGTTCTTTCCTCGTTTCAGTCGTCGTCCTCAAAGGAAGGTTTCTTCTCCGCGACGCCTGCCTCAACCAGCACCTTGCGCAGCCAGGGGGGAGGACTTGTCCTGAGCATCATCTGCGTGCGCAACAGCACCTCTTGGATACTCTGAGGCTGCAGAACCTTGATTGGATGGATTTTTGCCGAGACAAGCTTGGCTGCCGAAGGTCCGCCGATGGCCAGACAAAACAGCAGATGGCAGCCCTTCAGCGCTTCCACCTTCGGTCTGATACGGTCATCGCCCTCGGACCGATGTTTCCCGCTTTCGTCGGAGACGTCGTCGAAGGCCACGGCTTCCACGAGGTTCCACTCCTCGCGCGTCACATCGTAGATGGCAAAGCGCTTGGCCGACCCGAAATGCGCATTGAGCTCCTTCATGTCTTGGCTAGCGATTGCCACGCGCAAAGCGCCTGCTTCTCGTTCACGCATCCGACCTTGAACCCCGTCAGTGACGAGTGAGAGGCGACGAACGGGGCCCACCTGGCGTTTCCCGCTTGCGGAATGGTTCAAGTTCTTGCGGCGTCGGCGCATGCCGGTTGGCCTGGAAAATGTTCGCAATTTCGAAAACCAAATCGCGGGTTCCCTGATAGAGGATAGTGAGCTTGTGCTGGCTGCCGAGCCGGTCGAAGACGGGGAAGCCGACGCGCATGAGCGGAATGCCAAGACGTTGCGATGCTTGGCGTCCATGTGAATGGGTGACCAGAAGATCAGCGCCGCCGGCAAGCGCTTCCAAATCGCCGAGATCGCCGATCTGAATCGACTCCGCCGGTACCTTTTCCAGAATTTTCGACATATCGGTCGTCGTGACCGCCGCCGCGATTTCGGAGCCCATGTCCACGAAGAAGGTTGCGAATTGGTAGAGTTGGTCTGGTTCAGCAGCGATCGCAATTTTCTTGCCTCCGAAATGGAAATGTCCATCGAGCAACGCATCCTGCAATTGCGTCCGCCGACGGCAAACGCCTGCCGGAACAGGTTCGCCAGAAATCGTGGAAAGCAGGGAAACGAACTGATCGGCGCCCTTCAATCCGGTCAGCGACTCGAACAGCGCGTAGGGGACGCCGGTCACCTTGTGCAGCACCTCGGCCGCCCGGCGCATATGCTCGCCGATGGCGATGCAGTGCTCGACCGCGCCGAGCTCGCGGATATCCTCCACGCGCGTACCGCCATAGGTAGTCGTGACCCAATGATCGGGCACAGTACCGTCGAGCGAGCTTGAGACGTCCGGCAAAATCACCGGCTGCAGCCCAAAGCCTTCAACCATCTCACGCAAATGCTCGATGTCAGCCACGGTTAGATTCCAACCGGGCAGGATCGCGATCTTTTTTGACTGCCGCACCCGCTCGCCAGGCCGCGTAATGCCTTCGATCATCGCGGTGACAGCGTTGGCCCAGCCCTCTTCCAGGGCGCCGCCGAAATCCGGCGTGTTGGCCAGCACGATCTCCGTACCCGCGAGTTCTTCCGCCCGTTTCAGCCTGATGTCCGCGATGTCGCCTGCGGAATCCTCGCCACGGGTTTCCACCAGGGCCGTCGTGCAGACGCCGATCAGCTTTGGCTTCGTGCGATTCTTAAGATTGAGAATCGCCACTTCCAGATTGTCCGCCCCGCCGAGGATGGTCGCCACTTCATCCATCGCGGTGGTCTGTAGGGAGATCGTTTCCTTGAAATGCCGCACTAAGAGCACGAGCGCGAAGCTGGTGCAGCCCTGGCTGCCGTGGAGCAGCGGCATTGCGCCCTCAACCCCGAGAAAGGCCAGGGCGGCACCGAGCGGCTGTGACGATTTCAGTGGGTTGACCGAAGCTGATTTGGTCTGGGAAAAGATGCGGGTCATCGGATTTCCTCAACACCAGCCGAAATAGTCCGCGTCGTGCCGGCGAATTCCTGGACAGCGTGCACGGTCGCCGTGCCGTTCTTGGTGCTCGGCAATTCATCCTTCACATCTGGCTGGCAATCCCACGGGGCCCGCTCGCGCACCTGGCACCAGATCGGGTTGTGAATGGCGAGGTCGATCTGGCGTACCAGTTCCACCATGCCGTCGTAGCCGGCGTAGGGGTGCTGGCGCTCCTGGTTAATGTCGAGCCAGGGCGTCTTGGCCTTGAGGGCGACGAATTGTGTGCGCCCGCCCGACAGCATGATATCGGCCTTGCCTTCTGAGAGCAGGGCGTAAAGGTCGCGCGTTGCCATCTGCTCGAACATGTGGTTGTCGTCCTTGAGGATCTGTTTGATGCGCTCTTTGTCTTCGACCGTGGATTTCTTGACCGAGGTGCCCACGATCTCCATGCCGATTTCCGTCAGCGCATGAAGAACCGACCAGGACTTCACACCACCCGTATTCAGCAGCACGCGTTTGCCTTGGAGCCGCCGCCGGTAAGCCTCGAGCTTCCTCCATGCGATCGCCTCCTGCTCAGCGACCAGTGTCTCTGTGCGATCGAGGATTTCCGGATCGGCGCCCTTCCTCACCAGCCGCTCAGCGATCTTGCGAAGTGCTTCCGATGTGTCGGAGATGCCGTAAAAGGAGCCCTCGAAGAAGGGGATGTCCCAGCGCTCCTCCATCTTGCGGGCCAGATTGATGAGGGCCGTCGAGCACACCACCATAGCCGCCCGGGCGCGGTGCGCAGAGGCAATGTCGAGATAGCGCGCGTCGCCCGGAATGCAGGCGCGAACCCGGATGCCCAGCCGATCAAGGAGCGGCTTTATCAGCCAGAATTCGCCGGAAAGGTTGAATTCACCAAGGATGTTGATGTCGTACGGCCCGGCGTCGTCGGGTTCCACCGTGCCGATGACATGGTCGAGCAACGCCTCGGCGGCGAGCTTGTTGCCGAGGTTCTTGGAGCCGGCCAATCCGGGCGCATTGATCGGGACTACGGCCAAGCCGAATTTTTCGGCGGCGCGTTTGCAGACGGCCTCGATATCATCGCCGATGAGCGCCGTCACGCAGGTCGAATAGACAAAGACTGCGGGCGGCGCATACGCTTCCTTGATTTCGCGGATCGCCTTGAAGAGCTTCCGCTCGCCCTGCCCCATCACCACATCGAGTTCGGTAAGGTCCGTCGTGAAGCTTGTGCGCCATAGGCTGGGCCCAGACGAAGCTGCACCGCGGTTGTCCCAGGAATTGCCCTCGCAGGCGAGCGGCGCATGAACCAGATGGGCAACGTCAGTGATCGGCTGCAGGACGATCTTGGCCCCGTCAAAGGCGCAACCGCCCGCTGCCGCTCCCGGCGTCAGCGGCCGTGCGCAGCCTTCCTTGCGGGCCTTGGCGTCCTTGCCACGGTTCTTGTCGCAGGCAGGCTCGTCGAAAACGTCCTGGATCTTGGCACTGAGCGAGGTCATTGCGTCAGTCTCCAAAGTCAATTCGGCAACGAACCGCCTGTGCGAAAAGCCGGCCGTGTGTTCTAACGGGTGAGGTCATAGGAATAGTCCGTCACGCCCGTCTGGCTCGTCTCGCGATCGAGCTTGTCGAAGATCTTGTCGAGGATCGTCGTCAGCACGCGTAATCCGCCTTGGTAGCCCATGAGCGCAAAGCGATGGTGGTGGTGCCGGTCGAAGATTGGAAACGTCAACCTGATCAGCGGCGTGCCGGTGTCGCGCTCCAGATACTTGCCATAGGAATTGCCGATCAGCAGGTCCACTGGCTCGGTGAAGAGCAGCGACCGCATAGCCCAAAGGTCTTTGCCCGCCCAGACCTGAGCGTCCTTGCCGAAGGGCGAGGATGCAAGCAGTTCCTTCAACTCGGCTTCCCACGCCGAGGTGCCGTTGGTGGCGAGGCAATGTGTCGGCTCGCCGCCCGTTTCCATGACGAAGCGGGCCATGGCGTACACGAAGTCCGGGTCGCCGTAGATCGCGTATTTCTTGCCGTGCAGCCAGGACTGGCTGTCCGCCAGGGCATCAATCAGTCGGCCGCGCTCCAGCCGAATTGCTTCGGGGATTTCCTTCCCGGAAAGCGCCGAGATCTTCATCAGCAATTCGTCAGTCGCCTGGACGCCGAGCGGATAATGGAATGAAGCCGTGGCCTGCCCGACTTGCCCGCAGTAGTCGAGGGTTTTTCGGGTGTTGTAGTACTGCAGTGAAACCGTCGCCTCGGCGTCGAGTGCCCCCTTCACCTCTTCGATCTTCGTGCCGCCGTCATACATGCGGTATTCCCCGTCCGATGGCGTGTCGAACTGGTCAGATGCGTCCTGGATGAAGGTGTAGGACACACCCATCACATCGAGCAGGCGTTTGAGTTCCCGGTTGTTGCCAACGCAGAAGCCGTCGAAGCCCGGAATGACGTTGATGGTTCCCTTGGCTTCCGTGCGCTCCTGGCCTTTCCAGAAGTGCTCCAGAATGCCTTTCAGCATGCCATCATAGCCGTCGACATGGCTACCGACGAAGGCGGGCGTGTGGGCAAAGGGCACGTCAAAGTCGCGCGGGACTGAGTTTTCGTCTTTGGCGTTCTCGATGAAGCTGTGCAGGTCGTCCCCTATGACCTCCGCCATACAAGTCGTCGACACTGCGATCATCTTCGGATCGTAGAGTTGGTAGGTGTTGGCAAGCCCGTCCACCAGGTTCTTCAGGCCTCCGAACACTGCCGCGTCCTCGGTCATCGAGGAGGAAACCGCCGAAGCAGGTTCCTTGAAATGGCGCGACAGGTGCGAGCGGTAATAGGCCACGCAGCCCTGGCTGCCGTGGACGAAGGACATGGTCCGCTCGAAGCCCGCGGCCGCGAACACCGCGCCGAGCGGCTGGCAGGCCTTGGCGGGATTTATTACCAGAGCTTCCCGGGCGAGGTTCTTTTCGCGGTATTCCCAGGTCTTGGTAAATTCGCCTTGATCGGTAACGATCTGATCCGGGTGCGGACATTCGAAATTCAGCTTCTTCTCGGCGAGCATTTGCCTGTATTCCGGCTCGCGGAACAGCGGAGCGTGGTCGAGAATCTTTTCGGCCGACTGCGGCATTGGTATTCCTCTTTGTAATCTGGCCGCGCCATTCGGCAGCTCAGATAGGTCGAGACGTTTCCGGTAATCCCGAGGCTCACAAGCTCGCGGGGTTCATGGTCTCTCTGGGGAGACTAGGCCAGGATAGGGCGTCTATTCGGCAGCTATCGCCCGCCCACTAGGCGGGCGTTCTTTCCAAGGGGCCTGGTAGAGACCCCAGACCGGATTGTTGATGGCAAGGTCCACGTCACGTGCGAAAATGGCAAAGCCGTCATAGCCGTGATAAGGTCCCGAATAGTCCCAGGAGTGCATCTGACGGAACGGAATGCCCATCTTCTGCACCGGGTATTTTTCCTTGATGCCAGAGCCCACGAGGTTGGGGCGAACTCCCTCGATGAACTTCTCCAACTCGTACCCGGTCACGTCGTCATAGATCAGCGTGCCGTTCTTTACGTAATGACCGGTGCGCTGATAGTCATCATTGTGAGCGAACTCGTAGCCGGTGCCGACGATGACCATGCCGAGGTCCTCGTAGGCTGTGATGACGTGGCGGGGGCGCAGGCCACCGACGTAGAGCATGACGGTATTGCCTTCGAGGCGCGGCCGGTACTTTGAGATAATGGCGTCAACAAGCGGCCTGTACTTGGCGATGACCTTCTCGGCTTTTTCCTCGATTTCCGGCCCGAAATGCTTGGCGATCTTGCGTAGAGAAGCTTCGATCTGGGAAGGCCCGAAGAAATTGTACTCCATCCAGGCCACGCCATACTTCTCCTCCATATGCCGGCAGATGTAGTTCATCGAGCGATAGCAGTGGATGAGATTGAGCTTGGCCTTTGGTGCGCGCTCAATTTCGGCAAGTGTTGCGTCGCCCGACCAGTTGCCGACCACGCGCAATCCTATCTCCTCGAGCAAGATGCGCGAGGCCCAGGCGTCGCCGCCAATATTGTAGTCGCCGATCACGTTGACGTCGTAAGCACCGACCTCGAACTCGACGTCCTTCTTGTCGAAGACCCAGTCGCGGATCGCGTCATTGGCGATGTGGTGGCCGAGTGATTGCGAGACGCCGCGGAAGCCCTCGCAGCGCACCGGCACGATGGTCTTTTCGTACTCCTTGGCCTTCTTGCGAGAAACTGCCTCGGTGTCATCACCAATGAGACCGATCGGACATTCTGATTGCACGGTGATGCCGTTGTTCAGCGGAAACAGCACCTCGATCTCGTCGATGATCTGTTCCAGTTTCTTGTCACCGCCGAAGACAATGTCTTTCTCCTGGAAATCGGAGGTGAACTGCATTGTCCCGAACGTGTCGATGCCCGTTGTGCCCACATAGTAATTGCGTCGCTGTGACCAGGAATATTGGCCGCAACCGACGGGGCCGTGCGAGATATGGATCATATCCTTGACTGGGCCCCAGACCACGCCCTTTGAGCCGGCATAGGCGCAGCCGCGGATTGTCATCACCCCGGGGATGGACTTGATGTTCGATTTGACGTCGCATTCGGAAAGGATCTCACTTTCCCCGCCAGCCTCATCCCCGCTCTTTGCGATGCTCAGGTGTTTTTTGCGGCGCTTCGCCGCTTTGTCGGGATATTGCGATAGCACCTCCTCGATAAGCTTCGCATGGAGAGCACCATCATTCTCGTATTCCAGGCTCATGGGACCCCTTTCAAGGTGTCTGATGACGCCTCACCGATGAGGCGCCGTTCTTTGCAAGGCGCTCCAACTCGAGAGGCGACCAATATCGGTCGTTACTGGGCGGCCGCCTTGGCCGCTTCCTTGGCCTGAAGCTCGGCAAGCATCTGCTCGTCGGTTTTCATGATGCCGAAGTCGAGCAGCATGTCCTCGAGCTCCTCCATGGTGATCGGCGTCGGGATGGTACCCTGGCCAGAATTGGCATGGATCTTCTCGGCCAGCGCGCGGTACTCTCCGGCCTGCTTGGAATCCGGCGCATACTGGATAACTGACATCTTCCTGAGCTCGGCGTGCTGGACGATGTTGTCGCGCGGCACGAAATGGATGAGCTTGGAATTGAGCCTGGAAGCCAGGGCTTCAGCGAGGTCGAGCTCACGGTCGGTTTGACGTTCGTTGCAGATCAGGCCTCCGAGCCGCACGCCCCCCGAATGGGCATATTTCAGGATGCCCTTGGCGATGTTGTTGGCGGCATAGAGCGCCATCATCTCCCCGGACATAACGATGTAGATTTCCTGCGCCTTGCCCTCGCGGATTGGCATCGCGAAACCGCCGCAAACCACGTCGCCGAGCACGTCATATGAGACATAGTCAACATCGTCATAGGCGCCGTTCTCTTCGAGGAAGTTGATTGATGTGATGACGCCTCGGCCGGCACAGCCAACACCCGGCTCCGGGCCGCCGGACTCCACGCACTTGATGCCTCTGTAGCCAATCTTGAGCACGTCCTGCAGCTCGAGATCTTCCACCGAACCTTCCTGTGCCGCGAGATGCAGGACAGTATCCTGAGCCTTCGAGTTTAGGATCAGGCGGGTGGAGTCGGCCTTGGGGTCGCAGCCGACGATGAGGATCCTCTGGCCGAGGTCGACCAGGGCGGCGAGCGTGTTTTGGGAGGTGGTGGACTTGCCGATGCCGCCCTTTCCGTAAAAGGCGATCTGACGCAGACCTGACATTATAGATTTCCTTCCTTTTTCATCCGTCGCGGCTGGCCGCAATATGAATGCCGATGGGCAGCTCTTGCCTCACACCGAAACGGTCTCAAGACTCGTGCCAAGTAGACTGGCTGATAACGAACAGGGATTTTTTCCTTTGTCTCCCGCGACTTAGCCTGAGCTCCAACAAGTGTTTGCTGCCAAACAAGTGATTGTCGGAACAAGACCTGTAGCGGACCCGACACTGCCCGACACAAGGCGTCAGATTCGAGACCGACACCGGAAGAACTTGGGCCTTGGAGCTAGAGCCGACTTTTGGCTGCATACAGGCGGCGGCAAAGCGACCGGCTGCGTGCCCCGCTGCGGGACATCAGACGTGCGTGCTCGGTAGCTGGTTGCGTGGCTGGTTCGAGACTGGCCCGCGAAGTGGGCATGGAACATGCCTGATGCGACGCCTGCCGACGATCACATTTTCGTCCGGCTGGGACAAACCGGCACTGATATTGCACGCGGCGCTGTCAAAACATGTCGGGCAGCGATGAACATTCCCTTCGTGAGACGTGGCCGGCAACGGCGTCCTGGCATGAATGCGGGTCAATGCAGCAAACCCATGTTGCAGTTGCACCCAAGCTGGCGAGCCTATTCATGACCGAATCCGCGAGAGGCTTCATGGAGACTTTTCTGCACGGCCCAGAAAAGCCGGATCAACGGACTCGTCCCGCATGGGGCGCGGTCATATCGCTTGCCCTGGGCACCTTCGGGCTGGTGGCTGCAGAGCTCTTACCTGCCAGCGTGCTGACGCCGCTCGCGCATGAACTGCAAGTCACAGAGGGTGCGGCTGGACAGACGATGACAGCGACGGCGATTGCCGCGGCGATCTCTGCGCCGACGATCGCTTTCATAACAAGGCGCCTGGACCGCAGGGTCGTCCTGTGGACGATGATGCTGCTTCAGATCCTGTCCAACGTTCTGGCGGGGGTCGCGTGGTCGCTGCCGGTTTTCCTGGCGGCACGCGTCGTGCTCGGCATTGCGCTTGGAGGCTTCTGGTCGATTTCGGCATCGCTGGCGATGCGGCTCGTTCCAAATCACCTCCTGCCGCGCGCCATGTCAATAATCCTCACCGGCGTTTCGGTCGCCATCGTTTGCACGCCTCCAATCGGCGCCTATGTCGGCGACATCTGGGGATGGCGAGCCACCTTCATGATCGCCGCAGCCGTCAATGCCGTTACACTGCTGGTGCAACTCGTAACCAATCCGACGTTGCCGCCGGTTGAAACGTCTGGATTGCGCGGCCTGCTGAATGTGGTCAAGAAGCCAACCATCAAGGTCGCGCTTTTGGTTGTACTGCTGGTCGGTTCTGGGCACTTCGCCAGCTTCACCTATGTCCGGGTTTACCTCGAGAAGATCCCTGCGCTCCATATCGAGACGATCTCGCTGCTGTTGCTCGTTTCTGGCGTATGCGGCTTCTTCGGCAATTTAGCCGGCGCATTCCTGGCGAAACACAGCCTCAAGGCAGTCGCGGGGCTGCCGCCCCTGCTCATGGCGCTAGCCGCTGTCTCGTTGCTGATGCCTGGAGCATCGGCCCCCGCCTCGGCCATTGCGGTTGCTGTATGGAGTTTTGGCTTCGGTGCGGTGCCGGTGGGGGTACAGACTTGGATGGTGCTGCGCGCGGTTCCCGAGCAAGCCGAAAGCGCCGGTGTGCTGATGACCTCAACGTTCCAATTTGCCATCGCAGCGGGCGCGATCTTCGGCGGACTGCTAGTGAATAATGCCGGCGTCGCAAGTGTGTTTGCCTACAGCGCAGTAGCCACGTTCCTCGCCGCCGTCACAGTGTTCCTATTCGGCCCAAAAGGCGCAACTTACACCTCCTGACGGGAGAGACCTTCAGCTCAGCGCTCGATGCAATCGCACCAGCCGCGCGGCGCGATCCTGCCCACGACTACTTTGCCGGTTCAGGGCTTCGTCTCGCCTATCGGATGGGCCGCATGGAGGTCGCGGCTACTGCCTCCGCGCGGGGCCCGACCAGTGCCGGGCGCCAAGCCGGCTTCACCGTTCGCGGCTACAGGAAGTGCATCAGCGTTCGCCCGGGCGGAGTTGGTCAGGTTACGCAGCCCGGGCGAGCGCGGTGGTGCTTGTCAGATGGACGACCGGGCGCCGTTCTTGAGGCGACGACTCGATCTGACCTCGATTTGGCGCCACGAGAAACGCCGGGCCGGCCTGTGGGTCGACCGTTGCGCCCAACACCATGATCGTGCGCAATAGTCGCTGAGAGGGCGGCATTCCAGACAGCACGCCTGCATGATCCGAAAGTCAATTCCAGCCCGCGATGGTCTGCGCCAGTGCCGAACGCCCAGAATTCGAGCAGGCCCCGACAGAAAAACGCACGCAGAATGCGCGTGGCCCGCCTCGAAGACGGAATGCAAGAGGCACAGGCTGGTCGACAACCGCGATGGGGCGTCCATGGTGAGATAGAACCCAGTGACCATCCGACTGCAGATGTCCATCGCCAAGGTCAGCCACGGCCGGCCGATCGGCTGCCGGGTCTCCTCGTCAACAACGAATACATCGGCTTTGGTATGGTCGATCTGGACCACCTCGAGGGGGCGGGAGGCACCGAACGCTCCGGGAACGGCCGTTGTCGCCTTCACGATCTTCTGTTCGCCGCGTCGCCTGGCAGCTTCTGGAGGTCTATGTCCTCAAGGCGAGCGACGATCGTTCTGCGATGCGGCGGCTTCAGTCCCGGGACATGCAGTTCGTCTGCACGTCCCGGACCAGCTGCGAGACCGTCGGTCGTGTCCGCTTCAGGTAGAACGCGTTGATGGTCCTCCGGACGATTTCCTCACGTTTCTCATCCAGTGTGCGATGACCCTCCGGCCGCCCGCGTTTGCGGTCCACAAGCGACAGGACGGTTCCGCCGGCGCGGAACAGCTTGACCAAGGGGTAAGCTGTAGCTTGGCTAAGGCCGAGCTCGGCCGCTAGCCCCGCAACATTTCCGGCCGTAGTGCGGCCGGAGTGGCGCCTTAGAATGCCGCGGATCGCATCCGCACGCCGGCACGCTTCATCCCAAAGCGCCTCATCAATTTCGTCGGGAAATGGGTCGCTCATGGAGGCTCACCAGGGAAAAACTCCGAGAGCCCTATTCTCAAATTAAGTGGTAAGCGCCAAGAGCGATTATCAAATTAACTGCTGATTCTCAAATTAAGTGCCGGCCTAAGCATTTGGAATCGTTTATATGGCATTCTCATAATTAAGTGCCAAGTGACATGAGGATCCAGAAGCAAGGCCGACTGCTGCATGATCCGATGCACCCGCTTGCGGTTGACGATACGCAGTCCTTTTCGCGTCAGTTCCCGGTTCACCAGTGCGGTGATGCGCCGGTAGCCATAGGTCGGCCGCTCGTCGACGAAGCGGCGGATGAGCGGCAGCAAGCCCTCGTCGTCGGCCTTGCGATAGGCGCCACGTGGCCTGGTTCTTCCGCTGCGCCTGACAAAGAGGTTGGAGCGTGACACGCCGAGCACCTCGGCGATCCGCTTCACCGCAAACCTCCCTTCGGAAGCGAGAGCGGCCGCAAGGTCGGTTTTTTTGCCTGCGATTTGGCGAGCGCTTCCCGAAGGATCTCGTTCTCCATGGTCTTGCGGCCGAGCAGGCGTTCCAGCTCGCGCACCCGCTCCTCGAGACGCCGAACCTCTGAACTGCCGACGACGGGTTCATCCGAACGCACTGCTGCCGCACCTCCCTCGCTCAACAGACGGCGCCAGCGGTAGAGAAGATTGGGCGCCACACCGTTGCGCCGGGCAACGGATGACACCGTCTCGCCCGGCTCGAAACTCTCCTCGATGATCCGCAGCTTTGCTTGCGTCGACCAATGCCGACGGCGGGCGACGCCGGTGATCACCTCGATGCGCTGATAGTCCCGGACATAAGCCTATCCTCAAGCCTGTTGAGCCTTCTGCTTATGCCAGGTGTCCGATCGAAACGGGGGGGCAATTCAGACGCCAATTGTCGAACTTGCAGAATATGCACTCGATCACGTTCCGTGCGGGACATGCCTACTATTCTGGCCTGAACCTGACAACAGACGCTCGGTGATTTGCCGCTTCCATCCGGAAGGCTGGAGCAAGGAGTTTCCAAGATTCCGCAGAATGAGAGGTTCGTGTTTTATGGCCGCGATAACCGGACTTCACAGCCGAGGAATGCAGGCACTATTTCGAGGCAACCGGCTATGACCCGGAGTAAGTCGAATTTGCTCAGGCATCAGCGTGGAGAAACGATTCCCGAGATATCGCGACAACTTTACCCTCGCCGATTTCGAGGAAGACACTACATGGTCCGGAAATCGACGTCAGAGACCTCTACGAACATAAAATACGACAACGTTTCCAGCTTGCCGCGTCTACGAGCCGGTTATCGATCGCCATCCTAGGCCGGCGAGCCTTCGCCCGCCTCAACTTGGAAGGACCCGATCTCCCTCCGACGAACCTGAATGATATTGCGATCATAGCGCACCCCAAGGGCCATGGGCAACCTCTGGAGATCCCTACCGATTAGACCATCGGTTGGATTAGAAAAACTGCTCGGTTCCAAGAAACAGTCGCGACATAGATGTCCATGGAACCGTGATCAGTCCCTCCGCCGATAATTTTGAGAGCGCGGCACCGCTCCCATACGCGCCGATGACGAAAGTGCCGTTGATCTCGTCTTTAAATCGCGTGGAAGTAGGCGACAATGGAGCATCGATCTGCTTAGCTGGATAGTCCACATCGACGGCGAAAAGAATCGTACTGCCTCTATCTTTCGGCTGACCGACGCGCTTTGCGAACCCCATAGCACTCTTTGCAGTGTCGCGGCGCTGATGGGGTTCGATATTGCCGTGCCTGACTTCTCCACCCTGTCTCGCCGGAGCAAAGGGCTGGCGTTGCCGTCGACAAAGTCCCGAGCCACAACATCAGGTCCGGTCCATCTGGTTGTCGACAGCACCGGCTTGAAGGTCTTCCCGGCGAGGGCGAGTGGCTGGAAAACAAGCACAAAACCAAGGCCAAACGCAAAAGATCGCGCAAACTGCACCTTGGTCTCAATCTTGTCAGTGGTGAGATTGTTTGTTCCGATCTGACCGCGGATGATGTCGGCGATCCGACAGCGTTACCAGGACTTCTGGACCAGATCGGTGGCCCCGTCGAGAAGTTCATTGCCGACGGCGCCTATGATGGAACGCCAACCCGAGATCTTCTGGCGACACGCTTTGGTGAGATCGTGGAGGTCATTATCCCACCTCCCAAGACTGCCGTTGCCACGATCGCCATATTGCAGAAATCCAGACCAAAGGGCGGATGGCATGGCAGAAATCCACCGGCTGCAACAAGCGCAGTCGCGCTGAGACCCAGATGGGTCGATGGAAGGCTGTCATCGGGCCCAAACTCAAAGCGCGACATTTTGACAATCAGAAGATTGAAGCAAAGATTGGCGTCCGTGTTCTTAACTGGATGACAGAACTAGGCCGGCCCAAGTTCGAGCGCGTTGCATGAAAATGCAGTGGATAGGGTTGCCTCGCCCAAAGTCTGATCCATGCAACAGTGCTCATCAAAGGTGGGTTGCGTGGCGTGGGCCGCGACGATCTTGGCAGGCCGCGCCGTGTGAAGTCCCGCGCCGTGAACGGCATCGATCAGGATATCAAGCTCAACAAGCCCTTTGGCTCCTCGGCGAAAGGATGGCGGCGCTGAAGCCGTGAGCAGGCAAGCACATGCGCCGCCGCAATAGGCCGCGCAACGCCCCCGCGCTCGGTCCCTTTGTGTTTGCAAGATGAAGAGCCTTGGCGACCGATGCTTGCCGTTTGCCTGTCCCTCACCGCTATCCAAGCGGCGCGTGCCGGACGAGGGATGCCCCGAAGCCTCATTCCTCGCACTCCCTTCCCACCCGTGAAATTCAGGATTTTGAGGACAAATCGTCCTGATCGCCAGCCTTGTCGAGCTGTTCGCGTATATAGGCTTCGATGTAGTCGAAGACCTCGACCGCGCCGGCATCCGTCTCGATCAGATCGATCGGCCGACGGCCGCCGAGATGCGCGTTCTCTCTGCGCGCCCATTTCAGGACCTCGCCTTCGGTGCGCAGAACCGGATGGCTCCAACATCTTCGCGAGGTGACGCGGTTTCGCATACCATGAATACGGTTTGACGCTGGCCCGCCGACGCCCGCGGACGACATCCGGTAATTGCGACCTCCGCAACTCATCATCGGAGATATGCCGCCTGACCCAATGGGCCAGCTTCGACAGCGAAACATTTGCCTCGCGCTCGAGATCCCCGTCCGCGCCGACTTTGCGCGTCGGGATCACCAAGCCGCGGACGATGTGCGGGCAACGGCCTGCAACATCTCCAACGCCGGCGTAAGGTCGGTATCGTTGGTGACGAGGACCACCTGGTCGACGTCGCCGCTCAGGGCGTCGTCATAGAGATGAAGCGCCAGATTCACATCCGATTGCTTCTCCTCGAGCTTCCAGACCTGGATCTTGTCGCAATCGCGTGGCCAGCGCTTCGGATCGTCGGCTGGAACAATATGCTGGTTGGCCTTGTAGAGCGAATAATTGCCCATCACGAAAGATAGCCGACCACCGCAAGGCGTCGTCAAGGCGTTGTGATATTGGGCCTGGGACGATACGGAATCCTCACCCTTGGCGGCACTTTCGATGATCTTGGCGGTGAAATATTTGATCGCGCAGTCCGGGATGCAGCGTCATCGTCGCCGGCGCGGCGTCCGGCGCTGCCCGGTAGAGGATCGACGGCAGAATTTCCGTTTCGAACAGGGTGAGAACGTCCAGCCATTTGAATGCGGTCTTGCGAAGACAACCATAGTAGAGATTGTAGCCGTCGATGTAGACTCTTGTTCGTAACGCTGGCACTCCTTGCTCCCAAGACATAAAAAAACCGGCTTGCGCCGGCTTTTTCCCCCAACCGCCCGGAGCGCATGTCTCTCAGGATGCTGGGTTAGTTGTTAGCTCTCAACATAGTGTCGAGTGGCCCCTTAGTCAACCGGTATTGACGGCCACCCACGCGCTGAAACCGGCGATTTCGCCGTGTATTCACCTAAAATAAGCATTTCTCGGGAAAATCTGCAACGGAATGACACGGCCTTCAGCCGGCAGTGAATCAGGAGAAGGGCCACCGCCCCGTACTGGTCGGCCGCGCTCTATGCCGAGGGCACGAAGCCGGCCTGCGTCTCCGCCGATCCCGGTAACGATCGCTTGTCCAGCGGCTGCTCACGCATCCGGCACTGAGGCCCTCCCCGGGCCGTCGCCGGCCAGGCCGGTCAAGCGGCCCGTGAAGGTGGAAAATCTTCCGCGCCAGTCCGCGAGCGGACCCGAGAAGATCCCCCACTTTCCGCGCCACGCCACTTGACAGTCCCGCCCGCCGCCGTGGGGTGGGCTCTCGCCCTCCCCCCTCTGTCCGGGGGAATGTCAGAGGCCATTCCCCCGGAAAGACCGGGGAGGCTTCGCCCGAAAGGGGCTTTCCCTTCGGGAAACGCAAACTCAGGAGACAGAAAATGACCGAACTCACAAACTTCATCCGCTTCAACGAAGACGGCACCTATCTCGATGGCGTCGTGCGCTGGCGTCTGTGCTAATCGAAACCACGTTCTTCCACAGGTGCAATCTTGCTTCTGTCAAATAAAATCACCTCGTACGAGATTCCATATTCCGTCTTCACTCCATCCAAGCCGTATCTCTGCGCCAAGGTAGCCCATGCGCCTAGTTCGTCAGAATGCACTTGAGTACCCTGCTCATCCATGACCGCTAATTTGAGGGGCTTTTGCGCCTCGATAACAAAGTACTTTCCAGAACTACCTGCATAGCCGCGTGCCGCGTTTACATCGTTTTCTGAGGTCATCCAAATTGCTTCGCCCGTGTGCCCGCTTTGCCCCGAACCGCCCCACACCCCATCCCTATTAGCGTGGTTGAACTTTGTTCCCGCTGGAAGTTCTTCCATCTTCTTCCTCTCCCAGCCAACTGAGGCTGCAAGTTCTTCCATCTCCTTGCTCTCCCAGCCAACTGAGGCTGCAAGTTCTTCCATCTCCTTGCTCTCCCAACCAACTAAGGCTGCTAGATGTATGTGGTGAACGGTTTGCCCGGCTGTCGCGGGTCTTACCGGGCTCCTGACCTCGTCAACGACTGCCCTCAAAGCTCGGCGCGGTGGATTCTCGCGGCGACTCTCCCGGTGCCGCTCTCTCATTATTTGCATGCATTCGTTAGATATTTCGCCGTGATAATAGGCACATGTGTGGTATTCTCCCCAAACTTCGTGCGGTTCAAGTTCTGTATCCGCGCACTCAATCTTCCCGTTCTTATAAGCAAGGCATGCCCCCTTGTCCTCAGCCGAAACCTGACTACTCGGTACGAGGACGACCACGGTCGCAGCAAGGATCATCCCCTTCCAGAAAGACGGGGGATGCACTCGATGAATCGGGATGGCCGCGGTGGCGGTCTCTTTCGGTGAGGATCTCATGTAAGGATTTCCTTGTGCTAGTTTGTGAATTGTCCGCCATCGCATCCGTTTCGCGATCGTCAAGTCGAACGGAACTTGTATAGCGGCCAGAACTGACAATACCGGACACGCCTGATGCCCTCCACTCCTTCAACGCTTCACCCATACCGGGAACGTCGGAGGAGACGCCGAGCAGCGCGCCCTTGAATCGCCCTGCCGCGATCTCGTAAAGCTTCGTCTTTGCGGTCATCGGGCGCAAACTCAAAGCGCGACATTTTGACAATCAGAAGACTGAAGCAAAGATTGGCGCGTTAAAGGGCCTCCCGCGGATCGAGCTCGCCCCAAGCCTTTATCGGCCTCCCTGTCAGGGAGGGAACCGTATCCTGCCTTTGCGTTCAGGATCAGGCGGGTGGAGTCGGCTTTCGGGTCGCAGCCGACGATGAGGATCTTCTGTCCGAGGTCGACCAGGGCAGCGAGCGTAATTTTGAGGCGGTGGACTTGCCGATGCCTCCCTTTCCGTAGAATGCGATCTGACGCAGACCTGACATGTTGCTTTCCTTCCTTCTTTCCATCCATAGCGGCTACCCGCGACTTGAAGTCCGGTCGGCAGATCCCGGCGCCTCGCACCCATCGTTTCAAAACTCGTGCCAATTTGGCCGGGTGGATCGAAAAGGAAATTTTATGATTGCTTTTCAGCTATTTAACATTTGGCAAAAATATTAAATTGGCTGAATAAACTTGTGTGGCCGACCCGACAAAGGCGACAGGAGATGTCGGATGGGGACCGAGACCGATCTGTCTTGACCTCCGGAGGCCAGAAAATGGGGGCGGGTCTGAACTATTTTGATCGTGAGACCGATGGAAGACGTCCGTCTATGCCGTCTCAGCCTGTCATTGATCGGGCCACTCGGGCAGCTTGGCCAAGTCCTTTCATGGCATTCCGCTCATCGAATTTACGCGTTCGGACTCGCCCTCGGACCTAAACGGGCTTCTTAAGGACCTTGGCAGCCGCTGCCACGCGATCGCCATGGTCGCGCCCGACCATCCGAAGATCACGGCTGCAGTACAGGAGCTCAAGGCAAAAGGCATTCAGTTTTCTCGCTGCTTTCTGACTTCGCGGCCGGCGTGCGCGAAGGCTATATCGGCCTCGACAACAGCTAGGTCGGGCGGACGGCAGGTTGGATGTTTTGCAGGGCAGCTAAACGGCCTGGCAAGGTGGCGGTGCTTTTCGGCAGCCACCGTTTCCATGTCGTCAGGGCGATTCTGCGGGAGACCGGCATAAAGCTCGGCACTCCAAGCGTGCAGCCTTCCCCGATCGCGTGCGCGAACTGATTGGCGCAGATACGGTCATCATGGCGCTTGTCGAGCCGCTTCTGGCGATCGTGGCCGCGATCTTGCGCGAGTTCGTGCGACTGACAAACCAGGTCCTCAATATCGCCCACAGGGAGCAAGTCTGCCGGCGATTCATGAGCGTTCCAGGTGTGGGACCCATTACCGCGCTCGCCTATCGTGCCACGATCGATCAGCCGGACCGCTTTCGCCGATCGAGGGATGTCGGAGCGCATCTGGGTCTGGCCCGGCACGCTATCAATTTGGCGAGACGGACATTCAGGGTAAGGAAAGCCGATGCGGTGACGAGCTCGCCCGCACGGCCCTCTATGAGGCGGCTCATTCGCTGCTTGTGCTCAGCAAGAAATGGTCGAGCCTCAGGGCGTGGGGTATGAACGTGGCCAAGCGGCGCGGTATGGCTCGAGCCCGAGTTGCTGATGCCCGCAAGCTCGCTGTCATCCTGCATCGCATGTGGAGCGACGCGACAGAATTCCGCTTCGGCAAGGTACCCGTCCCCGTATCGGCATGAAATACAGGATAACGGACCAACGAAGAAGGAGTTGATTCCGCCCGAAGGGGCGTGATCCGGATCGTTCCCGTGGGGACGATGGGCAAGGCGATCTCGTTAGCAGGCACGATCCTGGGACGAACTCTCCCAACGTCGTTCAACAGATTGAGAGGCCTCGCTCTACTGACCCCATCATGCGGCGGCCTAACGTCGACCGCGAAGAGAAGCGAGTGACCCGCGGGGCGACATGGTCCGGAAAAATATCAGGAGGAGCTTGACCTCAAACAGCAGCGAGCCCCCCGCGTGAGGAGCTTGAGACGCCGCTCGGCTACGAACGCAGTGCTCCGGCATAGTCGGCCGAGCGGATTTGCGGCCAGGTGAAGTCCGGGCACTCCTCGCACCCTCGCCCTCGCGCAACACCGCATGCTTAACAGAAACGATAGCACGCACTCTCAAGATTATGGACAGGCGACGGCCGTTCGGCAGCGGGCTTGTCGCTAACGAGGACGAGGGTGTCGGGTCTACGACGAAATGTCGGAGGTCGGACATGGAAGGCAGCTTACCATTTGGGTCGTGGAAAGCTTTATTCCTTTGGCACGATTAGTGCAGCGGATGATCCGCAAACGTTGCACAGAACCGATACGATGTGAGGGGAGCGTCACCCAGACATGTTTGCGTTGACCGTCCACTCAGTCTTCACCCAGCCAGCCGCGCAGGCGCTGGCGTCGCCGGCCAGCCCGATAAGCTCATTGATCCAGTCGGCGGAGACAGTAGATAGAATGGGAGAGACACCAGTATGAACTGCGAATTTGATATGGTTGCTTGGGTAAGTGCCATCGCCTTGCTCTGGACGGCCACCGCTGCATCGGCGAACGAAGGCATGTGGATGCCGGGCCAGACTGCGGAAGTCGGCGCGGCCATGCGCGCGGATGGGCTCCAGATCGATCCCGCGCAGCTGAGCCGACTGGACGCTGCCCCGCTTAACGCGATCGTATCACTGGGCGGATGCTCCGCCTCCTTCGTCAGCCCGCAAGGACTGGTCGCGACCAATCATCACTGCGTGTTCCCATCCATGCAGTACAACAGCAAGGAGAGCCAAGACTATCTAACCAACGGCTTTCTGGCGAAGAGCCTGGGTGAAGAATTACCCGCCGCGCCCGCCAGCCGCATCTATGTGATCGAGGATGTGCGGGATGTGACCGCCGAAATGCTTAGGGGCGTCTCGGACATGCTGAGCGGCTTTGCCCGCCATGAGCAGCTCGACACGAACCGCAAGGCGCTAATCGCTGCATGTGAAGAACAGCCCGATCGCCGCTGCGACGTGAGGCCCTATTATGGCGGCGCCTTCTACTACCTCCAGCAGAAGCTTGAAATTGAGGACGTGCGCCTCGTCTACGCGCCCGCGCTCGGCATCGGCAACTTCGGCGGTCAAACGGACAATTGGATGTGGCCGCGCCACACGGGCGACTTCGGCTTTTATCGCGCCTATGTCGCTCCTGATGGTTCCTCCCGGCCCTATGCGCGTGACAATGTGCCTTACCGGCCAAAGAGTTGGCTGCCCATAGCCCGTGAAGGCGTCCAAGAAGGCGATTTCGTGATGGTCGCCGGCTTTCCCGGCGCAACCCAGCGGTTCCTCACCGCGGATGAAGTCCGGTTCAACTTCGCCGACTATGAACCAATGTCCCAGCGTTTGCTCTCGGATTATGCCGCTCAGATCAACCAAGCCACGGCAGGCAATCGCGAAGCGCAGATCCGCTACGCTTCCATGCTACAAGGCGTGGAAAACTACAAGAAGAAGCTGGCGGGCGATCTAGCCGGCGCCGACGCGATCGGCCTCGATGCGCGCAAGGCCATCGAGGAGAAAGCTTTTCGCGCCTGGGTCGCTGAGTATCCCGTGCGGCAGACGCGCTTTGACGCAGCAATCCGCGAACTGGACGGGATGGTGGGCGAGAATAGCCGGGCTTCGCTGGCGAGGCTGCGCCAGGCGTTGCTCAATCGCGCGCAACTACTGTCATCGGCACGCACTCTCTATCGCTGGACAAAGGAGCACGAGAAGGCCGATGAAGACCGTGAAAGTGGCTTTCAGGATCGTGACCGTAAAGAAATCTCGGATCAGCTGACGCAGATCGAACGCCGCTATTTGCCAGACATCGATCGAAAGCTTTTCGAGGCCGCACTCGACGAATATCGCCGGCTGGACGCAAAGGTCCGCGATACTGCGTTCGAAAGCGCTTTGGACCAAATTGGCCTTGACCGACTTTATGCAGACACCAAACTCGCAGACACGGCAACGCGGCTCGGCTGGCTTGACAAGCCCGCTGCTGCCTTCGAGGCGTCGGACGATCCTTTCATCAAGCTGGCGGTCGCGCTCTATCCCGGCGACATAGCTGCGGAGCGCGCGGCGAAGGACCGCGCCGGCCGCGCGCAGGCGGCGCGCGCGACCTATATGCAGGGTCTGCTTGCCTATCGGAAGGCGATCGGTCGGCCCGTCTATCCCGACGCGAATGGCTCGCTGCGTCTCACCTGGGGCAAGGTGTCGGGGCGAACGCGCGACGGGCAGATCTGGACGCCATTCACCACGGCTGAGGGACTTCTGGCCAAGCACACTGGCAAGGACGAGTTCGATGCGCCAGACGCCGCCGTCGCCGCGATCCGGGCCCGGGATTATGGCCCCTATGTCGCGCCGGCGCTGGGCACGTTGCCGGTCGACTTCATGTCCACCGCCGACATCACCAACGGCAACAGCGGCTCGGCCACGCTGAACGGGCGCGGCGAGTTCGTGGGTCTCGCCTTCGACGGCACGCTCGAGGGCGTGATCTCGGACTGGGCCCCCGACGCTGACCGCAATCGCAGCATCCATGTCGACAGTCGCTTCATACTCTGGACCATGGACAAGATCGACGGCGCTAGCCGGTTGCTCAAGGAGATGGGAGTGCTGCCGGCGTCGCGCTCCTGAGCGGGGTAGTCTGGCGGTAGGCGAACGCGTCGGCATCAGCCAGCCAGAACGGCACTTCGGGCACACAGTGATCTTCGTATCCAAGAACGGCGGCATGGTCGTCGTGGATCACGACGACGGATATGCCGTTGTCGAACTGCTTGGCGATGAAGAACCGTCAGGGTCGGCGATATGGTGGGGAGATTTGAACGCGCTTGGCGGTGAGCTGCTATTCCCCAATGGCCAAACACTCGATACCTATTTGCAGGGCAACTGGGGTTGGCGGGACGCGGCGATTCAGATCGCGTGCAACAAAGGCGGCGGCTGATGCCACTCGATCATTTCGTTTCACAGGTTCACCTGAAGAACTTCTACACCGACCGCGGCCGCCTGGTGGGCGTGAAGAAGGACGAGCTAAAGAAATTCTAAGCCAAGTCGGAGGGTGTGCCCGTCGGGTTGATGGAAGCACCAACAGCTATCTCACCGAGGCACGGGCGCTTGAGGAATTCCTGAAGGCGCATAGAACTAACTACAACGGGGCGCTTAATGCCATCCGCCGGCTGGAAATCGACGCGGAGACCGTCTATGTCATCGCCGGTTTCATGGCCTCATGTCTGCTCGCCAACGGCCAACTGTTCGGAAGGTTTTGTGCTTCGCCGCGAGCTCTTCGGGCCGCTTGTCTAAAGCATGTGCGCCGTTGGAAAGCGAAAGTCCTACACCAAGCAGAAAAGCTAACCGAGGCCAGGTGTTTCATTGCCCGGTTCATGCTCTTGCTATTTCTCTGACCGTCCGGAGACGACTCAGGCGAGAGCACCAGCGATGGCCTTGACCTCGAGGAATTCCTCTAGGCCCCACTTACCGTATTCACGACCAGTCCCGGAACGCTTGTACCCACCGAAGGGTGCAGCATAATCCCAAGCGGGATAGTTGATCTCGACGCGTCCGGCCTGGAGCCGTCCAGCGATACGACGGGCTGCGTTCAGATCGCTCGACTGGACATATGCAGCGAGCCCGTACTCGCTCGAATTCGCGGTTTTGATTGCGTCCTCTTCGTCTGCGAAGGGCATGATAACGAGAACAGGTCCGAAGATTTCCTCCTTCGCAACCACCATCGACGGCGTAACGTCGGCGAATACAGTTGGGTTGATGTAGTAGCCTTCTCCCAAGCCTGTTACCGGTCCCATTCACCCGCAAACGAGGGTAGCGCCTTCATCGATCCCACGCTGGACAAGCGTCCTGATCTTCTGGCGCAGCCAAGCATCAATATCCGCGTCGGACTTGACTTCACGGCCTGGTGAAAGCTCGTCGGCACGCGACAATGATCGAATGCAGGCTGATCGACTATCTCTCTGCAAAGGCGGAACGCCGCCCGCATTACATCGATGTCAGCCTGCCTCTCGAAGTAGTTGGGTTGGATTTCCGGATGGTCTGTCGAACTTACCGTGCGCGCCCGGATGTACCCGCGGCTTTCCGGGCGCGAAAGGTTGAAGTACGGCATCAAGCCGTGCTCCTTGAGAAAGCGTTCGCCCGTTGTCAGTGTACATCATGTTCGTCATGTGCACCTGAATATCGGGAGCGACCAGTTCCCCCGCATGAACGAAATCGGCGCGTGACCTTCTGCTTAATGCCAGCGACAAGATGGTCCTGCAGGTTTTCGCCAACCCCGGGAGCTCCTGTACGACCTTCGCGCCGATCCTCTGGAGGTGGCCGGGCCGAACCGACACCTGAAATCTGAAGCAACTGCGGCGAATTAACCGGCGCCAGCGGCAAGAATTACTTCGGCGGTGGCCTTCGATGGTCTGCTTCTCGCGCTTTTCAAGAACTCGACACCGATCGCACGCTTTCCACGGATGATTATATCCGTGATTTCAGAGCTTCAGTTATAATAGTCAGATTCGGCCGATTCTCGACCGGACGAAGGAATGCGTGCGCGGAGCTGCAACGGCGACCTTGGTAGATGTTGCAATCAACCGGACCAAAGCCTTCCTGATCGCCAGCATTGAAGTCGTTGTTGTAGCGATAGCCAGCCTGCGTCCCGGCCGCTACGAATGCGAACTGTAAGGGATGCTTGATGCCATACCGCGTAGTTTTGAACGGCCCGTCATTTCCATGATAATTGTTGTTGCCGCCAAACCAGCATTCAGACTTCTTGAAAAAAGGCAGGCATGCCTCTTATGACCAACCCCTGTTTGCTAGTTGTCCACAATGGTAATAGTCGCTTTCGACAGCACGGATATAGACCAACCCATTGATTGGGCTGGAACCGCCAATGATCTTACCGCGCGGCCAATAAAGAACGTGGTCATTCATGTGCTTCTGGGGCTCTGAATGGAAATTCCAGTGTACCGGCCGAGATCCAGGTGACAGCCAGAAGCCAGTTGGATGCTAACGAGCGGATTCTCGTCGCTTCCGCCCGCTTCGACCAAGGCTACGGTTTTGGTGGAATCTGCGGACAGGCCAGCACACAACCGGCAGCTCCGGCTCCCACGATAATATAATCGAAGCTTCTCTTCCTCATTATCTCCTCCTCCGCACAGAGCTGCACACGTCACCTTCCAGAGCGTCTGCGCAGTTCGATTTCTGGTCGTTGTGTTGTTCCTGACCGGCGAGGGCAAGGAATGTTGAATTCGGGGAGCTCAGTTGCCGTTGACAGCTTGGAACGGGGCTCCCCGTTGAGTTTCTGGCGAGGAGACCGCGATGTACAGATAATCCTCCCGGGCGGGAGAGAAGATATTCATCGTAAACGCCTTTGGCTGGGGCAGGGCGGCGGCGCCCGAGCGCATCTCTTCGCCAATCCCGTTGTCGAGCTCGCCGGCCGGCGGATCGCGCCGCTGATATGCTACGGGCCGATCCTGCAGCACGGACGCGATCGTCGCACCGGCAATGGCTGGTGGACCGCCGGCACCACCATCGTCGCCATCCAGAACGCGAGCACGATCGCCTGGGCGCGGCTTTTCGGCCTGCCGCTCGTCACAGCCTTCAACAGATGAAAATGGAGCTGCCCATAATCGACGCTGCCCTCGTCCAGCAATGCGCGATCCCGGCCTGAACCCGGCGATCGCCGAGAGATTCATCGCCGAGGCAGGTTCGCCCGATCCACTTGCCGTCACGGTGCGATCCGGCGATCGGGTGGTACTGCTCCGCGTCCCAGCATGCCGGACGACGTCCAATCGAGCGTTCACGATGAGTTCATCGAGAAATTCGTGGAGAAAGTGCGGCACTTATCTGTTGGCGACCGTAAAGGCGGTTCGCTGAAACGCAAGTCTGGCCAGCGTTGCGGAACTTTGCCTGGATCGCGCCGTCAACCGCAGAGTCGAATGTCGGCATCGTCGAAGACGATGAAAGGGGCATTGCCGCCGAGTTCGAGGCTGACCTTCTTTGATCTGGTCCAGCACTGGCGGGATTGGCGCAGAGTTCGCGGCCGACCGCATCACCTTCGGAGGAATAGATCAGGTTGACAACGCCTTCGGGGAAGTCAGTCTAATGGGCGAGAGCGAACATTGCGCCAGCGACGAGCGGTGTCTGTTTAGCGGGCTTGAGCACGATCGTGCAACCTGCCGCCAGGGCTGGCGAGATCTTGCGCGCCACCATCGAAGCCGGAAAATTCCATGGCGTGACGTGCCAACGACGCCGATGGGCTGCTTGATCACCAGCATCCGACGGTCCGTCGATGGTGCGGAGATCGTCTCGCCATAAATGCGATTGGCCTCCTCTGCATAACATTGCAGGTATGCGGCCGCATGCGAAACCTCAGACTTGGCTTCGGCAAGCGGCTTGCCCATCTCCGCCGTGGGACTGCCGGCAAGGTCGTCGGTGTGGTCGATTATCAACTGATGCCATCGCCACAGAACATCGCTGCGTTCACGTGCCATCAGAGCCGCCCATCCAGGCTGCGCGACATAGACCTTGTCTATCGCAGCACGTATCTCCTCCACGCCCATGTCGGGGAGTTCTGCCAGCACTTCGCCGGTCGATAGATTGAGGACCTCAAATGTCCGCCAGTCGATCGACGTTCCGGGTGCAGGCAGGCGATCGATAGGCCCAAACAGGTCGGGGACTTCAGGTGACGGATCATCGGCAGGCACAGGGACAATACCGGGTTCCTCCTCAACGTAGCGGGCATATGAAGCGCAGAGCGGCGTTTATTGCGCGACGCCGATGGGTTGCTTATAGGGCCTCGGCCGGACAGCTGGTGGTCCAATGTACGCAACCGAAAAAGGGGAAACTCCCGGAGTTTCCAAGTCGAAGCTCGTGGTTTCGTTCGGCGAAAATTGAACAATGGAAATTGGATCCGCACCGGCACGCGGGCCCTTTGGCAGCGTGCGCCACATCTGCTAGCCACGATCGGCGTAAACTATCCCCGAAGAGAGACTGGCATGAGAAGAAGCTGGCCACAATTCGCACGGGCCGCCTGAACCGGCAAAGTCTCGCCGGCCCGCCAAACCGCTCGGCGGGCCTCTAAAATCGTCAGTCCCAAATCGGACTTCGCTCCACGAGAAGGAAAGCGAAATGAGCTCCTGGACTCATCCTTTGGCCCCCAGCGGCGGTCCGACCACCATAATGGCGGGCTCGCTCGAAAGAAGCTTCTTCGCTGCCGCCTTGACCTGATCGAGCGTCACCTGATCGATGAGGCCGGCTCGGCGCTGGATGTAGTCGATGCCGAGATTGCTGGACTGCAGCCAGACGAGCGTGGCTGCAATTGAGGCGGAGGAATTTAGCTCGTTGATGGCAAAGGCGCCGATGAGATGTCTCTTAGCCGCCGCCAGCTCAGTCGCCGTCGGTCCGTGCTCTGCCATCTGCTTGACGACGTCCCGGATAACGCTGAGCGTCTCGGCGGCGCGGTCTGAGCGCGTCGCCGTTGTAACCAGCAGCGCCTGGGAATGCTCTTTGTCTTCAAGAGCGGAGCCGACACCGTAGGCCAGGCCGCGCTTTTCGCGCACCTGATCCCACAGGCGAGAGGTAAAGGCCGAGCCGCCGAGGATATCGTTCATCAGCACCGCGGCGTAGAACTCCGGCGCATCGCGCGTGACACCAGGGTAAGCGAGCTGCAGCGAGGTCTGCGGCAGGTCGTAGTTCACCTCGACCTGCTGGCCGAGCTTCGGCATGACATCGGTGACTGGGGCGAGCGCCTGCATCTGAGGCAGTTCGCCGAACAACTGGTCGAGCCTTTCACTCAGCGCGTTTGCATCGATGTCGCCGACCACGGCAATATGGAGCCCATCACGGGCGAAAGCCGCCTTGTGGAAGGCGCTGAGATCGGCCGGTGATATGCTGGCCAGGCCCGCCTTTGTGCCTTCTTTCGGCCTCGAATAGGGATGCGTGCCGTAGAGCGCGCTTAACCATGCGCGCTCGGCGATTGCGTTCGGTTCGTGCTCATTGCCGATGATGCCGGAAAGGATCTGAGCGCGGATCCGGTCGGTTGGCTCCTGGTCGAAGCGCGGCTTGTTGACAGCGAGCCTCAGCAGGTCGAAAGCGGCATCCTTCCGCCAGGAAAGCATTGCAATCGAGCCATAGATGCCGTCGCGTTGCGCCTCGAAGCTCATCAAGGCGCCAGCATCGTCCAGCTTTGTCTGGAAGGCATCGCTGTCGAGATCGCCAGCCCCCTCGTTGAACAGGGGGGCCATCAGATTGGCGAGCCCCTCCTTGCCTGACGGGTCCTGGGTGGTGCCGCCGTCGAAAACGAAGCTGATGGCGATGAGCGGCACCGTATGGTCTTCCACCAGCCAAGCCTTGATGCCTTTTGCAGAAGACTTAACTTCCTGGATGCTCATCGCCGCACGGGCGGCATGAAACGACTTCTCCTTGGACCATGACGTGTTCGCAGAAGCCACGCACGTACCGTGCCAAACGAGAAAGTCATTTCGTCGACGGGACTAAGCCCCTCTGCTGTGGCGCGTATCCGACATTGTCGGACATTGGGGCATAGCCGAACGCCAAGCGCCCGCGGCTTGGGACGATACCGAGATACCTTTGTATGAAGCGAACTGCGGTCCTATCGGCACAAGTGCGGAAGGGTATCAAGCGAGGACGTTGCGGAAGAGCGTCTTAGCTCCTTAGGAGCGGCGAGCGGCGTGATGATCGGCCGGTCGCTCTACGACAATCCGAACCTGCGCCCTTTGGCGCCAAATCAGTGAAGTGGGCCCTCGAGGGATCTGACAGCTGTGTTTCTCGAACTGCACGGCCATCCAGCACAACTCAACGTCGCCCGGAACCGGGGAGCCACTGGCGGCCGACTGGTCCGGTCTTTTGGCGTATCTGTAGGAATGCCAACGTACGAGCAACATTGAGTCTATGCGCAACAACTGCTTTCCGAATGGAATCGTGCCTAAGTGCGATGGAAGAACCTACGTCTTCGTCACAGGAACAAAGGGGCTTGCGCGCAAGCACAACAGATTGTCTTCCCGCATGATCCGTAGAACGCATTTGTGATTGACCTGCCACCCCTCCCGCCGCAGCAGGGCTGCGATCCGGCGGTAGCCGTAGTGCGCGCTGCCGAGAGCCATCTTCTGAATGACATCGCGCAAACCTGTCTCGGCCCGCCGAGGCGCTGAATCCAGCCAATGACGGTAGTAACTCGCGCGGCTGACCCCAGCGAGCCAGCACATTCTGTCGATGTTGAATTCGCCTTCCGACAGGCCGGTCGTCATCTTTTCGATGACTTTGAAGATCCCGTTTCGCCAGGAGCGCTGCTCCGACGATGATCTTCCTCGAAATGCCGCAAGGCTTCGCGAAAAAAATCGAGATCGAGTTGCTGCTGCCCGACTTTCTGCTCCAATTCTTTGATCCGGCGCCTGGCCTTGGTCAGAGCCTTTTCCTGAGGTGCCGGCGTGTCGACTGCGCTCTGCACCTGCGCGGCCCCGTCAACTCCTGTTATCGATCTGGCCGGCCGGGCCGCGCCGACGTGACGTCAGATTACCACGACGCCTGAGGTGATCACGCCACTCGTAAAGTCGTTGGCGACTGATGCCAACCTCGTCGGCTAACTTGCTGACGGTTTCGCCCGCCTCCATGCGCTTGAGAAGCTCCAGCTTTTGGTCCTCATCAATAACCCTTTGCCGTCCGGCCATGCCCCAGTTTCCTCTCTTGCAGGGAAACTGTCCGCGATTTGCCTTGTCTCAGTCTGGGGGTACACTCCAATCGCGTCCGGTTTTTGATCGGAATGCCGTCCGGTAAATCGTCGGAATCCGCAACTCCCGCGCTTCCCCGCCGCAATATCGCCTTACCGGCTTCACACAACTTTACATTTGCCCGCAACAGCCGAAACATTGCGCTCGTAGTTTCGCCCAGTCGCGGCAGAGATGCCGCATTAGCGAAAGGACCAATATGACGAACCATCAGAAGCCGGCCAGCCTCTCCTGCACGCAGAAGAAGAGCTGGGCCAAGCGCATCGCCATAGGCGGCATTGCGATAGTCGCGCTTGCCAGCGTCGGTGTCTCTGGCGCGCTCAGCCAGGATTACGGGCGCGTGCCGCGCGACGGCATTGGCGGGGGCCACCGCGGACCCGACATGCACATGCAGGCCAACTTCCGCCACGGGCTGGCGTTCGGCGGGCGTCAGTTTGAGTGCATGCTTGACGAGATCGATGCCACACCCGAGCAGAAAGACGAGTTGGAAGCGATCATGGACAAGCTCAATCACCACATTGACTCTATCGAGCGGGGCTTCCCCACGCCGGACGATATGGTCAAGCTGTTCGGCGCGCCAACAATCGACCAAGACGAAGTGGAGAAGCTGCGCGCGGAGATTGTCGCGGTGACCGACGAGGCTTTGCGCAAGGTGACGACCGCCCTGCTCGATGCCGCCGAGGTATTGACGGCCGAGCAGCGCGCGAAGTTGATCGAGCATTTCGAGGATCGCGGCCGGCACCGTCGCTGGTAAGCTCTGTACCGGCACAGTTTCGAATCGGAGCAAACGAACGAGCATGGCGGACCAGGTTCTCATCGTCGATGACGACAGGCGCCTGTCCGTTATGCTCGTGGACTATCTGACGGACAATGGTTTTCGTGTGCTAACGGCGGAGACGGCGGGCGCGGCCATTGCTGAGATCGCGCGGCTGTCGCCCGACGCCGTGCTTCTGGATGTCATGCTGCCCGACATCGACGGCTTCGAGGCGCTCAGGCGCATCCGCGCGAACTCCGACGTACCGATTTTGATGCTGACGGCGCGAGGCGGCGAAACCGATCGCATCGTCGGGCTGGAAATAGGTGCCGACGATTATCTGCCGAAGCCGTTCAATGCGCGCGAGTTGCTGGCGCGGCTGAAGGCAATCCTGCGCCGCCGCAACGGCGGCGCGAACGCCTCCCCGCGCATCCTGCGCTTCGGACGGCTGGAGATTGACCCTGCGTCGCGCTCGGCCCGCGTCGACGGGCGCGACTGCCCGATGACCAGCTACCAGTTCGATCTCTTGGTGGCGCTCGCCGAAAATGCCGGGCGCACGCTGTCGCGCGAGCAGCTCATGGACATGGTCAAGGGCGAAGCGTTCGACCGGTCGATCGACGTGCATGTCTCGCGCATCCGCGCCGCGATCGAGACCGATTCGAAACATCCTCGCCGCATCATTACGGTACGCGGCGCGGGCTATGTCTTTGCCCGTTGCCAGGACGATGACAGATAAGCCATGCGCAACAGCCTTTTCGTCAAGATCTATCTCACCGTGCTCGTCAGCCTCGCCGCAGTGGCGATTACCAGCGCGATCTTCGTCCACATGGACCAGGAACGCGAAAATGCCGCGTGCGGCGCCTTCTCCGCGGCGATGCCGCCGGCGGACTCCGACCCCGCTCTGCTGCAGGACACGGTCGAGCGGCTTTCGGCGGCCTTCAATGCCGACATCTCCGTCTACAGTCCGCAACAGCGGCTGCTTGCAGCGATCGGCCGGCCGATTCTCCCGCAAGAGATCGGAACCGGGCGCAGGACGCTCCCGGGCGGGCATCACCTGCTGATCAGCCGGCAGCCGGACGGAAGCGTGATCGCGGCGCGGCTGGGAATGCCGTTCGGCCCGGTCGGCCGCACGCCTCTTGCCTATCTCGCGCTGATCGCCGCGGCGATAGGGCTTGCCGCCTTTCCAGTCGTGCGCCATCTCACACGCCGCCTTGAGGCGTTGCGCCAGGGCGTGGATCGCTGGGGCGCAGGCGCTCTCGACACGCGCGTCGACGTGCGCGGCAGCGACGAGGTGGCGGCGGTGGCGGCGAGCTTCAACCGCGCCGCCGAGCAGATCGAGCGGCTGCTTGCCGCGCATAGCTCGCTGCTTGCCAATGCCAGTCACGAGTTGCGCTCGCCGCTTGCGCGACTGCGCATGGCGATCGACCTCATCGCCAACGAACAAAGCGGCCCGATGCGCGATGAGATCGTGCGCAACCTCGCCGAACTCGATGAGCTGGTGGATGAAATCCTGTTTGCCAGCCAGCTCGACCATATCGAGAAGCTGGAGCGGGTGGAGCCGGTGGATCTGCTGGCGCTAACGGCCGAGAAAGGCGCGCGCTTCGGCATCGACGTCTCAGGCGAACCTGGCGTCGTGTCGGGCGACCCGACGCTGCTCACGCGGCTGGTTCGCAATCTCATGCAGAACGCGCAGAGACATGGCGGCCCGCCGGTTAGCGCGCATGTGGGGATCGAAGGCGGCTCGGTGGTGCTCAAGGTGTGCGATCGCGGGCCGGGCCTGCCGGAAGGAACCGGTGAGCGTGTCTTCGAGCCTTTCTTCCGGCCACAGGGCCGCAGCGAGACGTCCGGCGGCTGGGGCCTCGGCCTGTCGCTTGTGAGCAAGATCGCATTGCGTCACAGCGCAACCGTGCACCACGAATCGCCATCCGGCGGCGGCGCCTGCTTTGTCGTCACGTTTCCGGCAATATTTTGATACGGCGGGCGCATATCCTTGTGAAAGCGGCCCCCCGTCACCTTCCGCCCTTCAATCGCTTAGAGAGTGAAGTGCCACCATGTCCGAACAACCCTTGCCGACGCTGCCGATGTGACGCATCGATCACATCGAGCCCTCGCCCGAGATGTTGGCGCTACATGCTAACGGTCCGATCCACCGCGTGCGCTTCCCGTCCGGGAACGAAGGCTGGTGGGTCACGGTTGGATTTGCGCCAGTGACTTTGGTCCCCTCCCGCATTTCGTCATCGTGAGGTGACCTATCCGGCCCTGCTAACTGATGAGGAGCGTGAGCGCATCGCCGATGTTTCGCTGAGCTGTTTGCGAGCTCTGGGCCTTGGCTGGGGGCAACGAACATTGAACTCCGGTGCACGAAACGCGGTCCAGTCGTCATTGAAGTCAAACCGCGTCTTAGTGGGGCGCCCGCCCCTCAACTTGTCCAGTTGGCTTAAGGGATCAATCTCGTCACCGAGCACATCAAGCTTGCATGGGCGAAGAATGGAATCTGCGCAAAAAGCATTTGCAGACTGCGGCCGCGCGCTTCCTGCTTCCTGATCAAGATGGCATCCTCGACTGGATCGGTGGCGACACTCAGGCAGCTGCTATACTCACGTGTCGCCGAGGTCAAATTGAATGTTGAACCCAAGGCACCGATCGTCAGGAAGGGCGACTTCCGAGACTGGATTGGACATGTCATTGCCACTTCACCCAGCCTTGCTGAAACCGAGAGCACCCTTCAGCACCGCCGTCGACTTGATCGATTGGTCGATCACCCCTTTTCCGGCCGTTGGCAAACAGGCAATCTTCATGCGGCGACAACTAAGAGGTGATCGAGAGCATGAATTTTTGTGGCGCGTTCGGGCGGCCCACCGGTTCTGTTCGGGCTCGTCGTTCGCCATACCTCAAGCGCGTTTCGATGGTCGTGCCGTGCTTGGCATAGACCGAGCCCGCGATCGCCGAGGTGAACACGACGCGGCCGCGCTCCTGCAGCCGAGGGTCGAGGCGCCAAGATAGAAGCGCTTGATGCGCAGCGAGGGCAGCCCGAAGATGACGCCGGCAAGGATCAGAACAACCGGCAGTGGCAGGAACGGCGCGCAGCAGCAAATTGTAGGTCGAGAAGGCGCCTGTCGACATGAAGGCAGCCGAACCAATCGACACCAGCCCCGTATAGCCCATCAGCAGATTCAGGCCGAGACCGGCAAGGCCCATGATCACTGTCGGAATGATGATCGAGCTCAGCCAGTGATCGTCGGCAAAGGCCGGCAGCGCAAAGGCGCCGATCAGGCCAGCCACGACGGCGATGGTGCCAACTCCAAACAAGGGCTGGCGGATTGGCTTGGACGCAGCGGTTTCCTGCAGCGTGGTCATGATCAGACCCTTTCGATCTCGCGGTCGCCGAACAGCCCGCCGGACGTATGAGCAGGAGCCGACAGCGAGGATGTAGCAAACCACGTGGAAACGCTGCCATTGACCAGCGGGCCGATGCAGATGTTGGCCAACGCCTCGGTTGCGCCGACAAGGAGTCTACCGGCGATCGCGTCGGGGGGTGGAGGAGAAGCCGCCGACGTTCAGGACCGGCAGCGCGTTGAGCGTCACCAGCGAGAGCGAACATTGCACGCCCTGGCGCAAATCCCCAGACAAGGCCGGCAAGCAGGGCCACGAGCCCGGCGACGCTCCAGACGATGCGCCAGATGACGGGCAGGCGGATGCCGATCGACTGCGCCGCAAGCGTGTCGGCGGCCACCGCCCGAAGCGAGGTGCCGATGCGCGCCATCTTGGCGGTAATAGCGGTCATTGCCTTGCGGCGCAGATCGGGATTGTCGCGATCCCTCGCGATGTAGCGTTCGAATTTATGACGGAAGCCGTTCTCCCGCTGGCGGATGGCGACTTGCCCGGCGATCCACAGGGTGCGGCGCAGCCGAGCATTGCCGAATTTGGAAAGGCGGGTCTGGCCGCGATATTGGCCTGACTGCTGTGTTGAGAGGTCCAGCCCGCAGAACTTTAGAAACTGGCGATGATGACCGAAACGGCGAAGATCGCCGGCTTCGCAAATGATCGTCAGCGCATTGATCGGCCCGATGCCCGGGATTTGTCGCAGGAGTTGATACTCCTGGCTGTGCCGCAACAGCTTGTCGGCCTGCGCTTCGATCTCATTGCGCTGCCGGATCAGGCCGTGGGCCTCGTCAATGACCATCCGGAACATGCGAATGGCAGGCGCATCAAGCGGCAGCGGCAGTCCGATCGATGAGCGCGCCGTCTCGTAAATATCCATCAGAATCTGTGTCTTGCTGACCTTGCGACCGACGACATCCCACGCTGCCGTCACAACGCTCGAGGGCGTGATCTCTGACTGGGGGCGCGACGCGGACCGCAGCCGCAGCATCCATGTCGACAGTCGCTTCATGCTCTGGAACATGGACAAGATCGACGGCGCTGGCCGGTTGCTCAAGGAGCTGGGAGTGCTGCCGACGTCGCGCTCCTGAGCGGGGTAGTCTGGCGGTAGGCGAACGCGTCGGCCCGTCCAGCAGACGGTACTTCGGGGACATTGACGTGAGCTTGCCACGATCGTTGATCGTGCTCGAATCGGCCGGCGCTCGAACGCATGCGCAACTTTCGAATGTTCGCCAGCGCCGTTGCCCAATTCCGTTTCCTCCTTGGCATAAATTTCCAATGACGTACTCGGTGCAGTCGCGCCGATGCGCCTGAACATCGCACTTTCATCTTTTTGGTTGCGTGTTTCCCAAACTCTGGACAGGGCTTTATACTTTCTAGCTCGCTTCCCGTTGCCCAACGCTGTCGGACTTTGATACCGACGCTCGGGAGACCGCTCGCCGTGACGTTCGGGCGACTGGGACTTGGTGTCTGCATTTGCCTGAGCTTCTGTTCGGGCCTGGAGAGCACCCCGAATGGCATTTCGATTTGTTCATACGGCCCGACAGCCATCTCGATTCGCCTTTGCGCTCGCTTGCGCTCAGAGATTCTGAACTCGCCGAGCTCGTCGGTGATGGCAGCCGACAGGCATTCGCTACCACAGTGGACCCTTGCCTGGCGGAACGTGTCGACGCTCTCGCGATTCCCGGCGATCTTTACGATGGCGACCAGACCTCGATGAAGACGGCACGCTTTCTAGCATCCCAGATGACGCGTCTCCGTCAGGCACGCGTCAGGGTCTTATATGATCCGCGGCAATCATGACGGCAGCGGCCGCCGAAAATGGCCACGGTGTCCGGCAATACAAGCTGCTTGTCATCCGCAACATGGCGCGTAAAGGACGCGGCCCGTCTTGACCGCAGTGGTTCCAACAAGAATAGCGGGCTCCAGAGTCTGTTCGATCACTGGATCATCATACACGAAGTTCTCGGCGTTCACGGCCGTGACGGACAGGTTCGCGCTGTTGGGCATCCCATCGAAGGTCTCGATGAGCATACCGTGCCCGTCCAGGATGGTGGAGAGACGCCTAAACGTCATGGCTGGGGAGCCGGCCAGCCTCGTGTGCATGATGCCGACGTTGGCAGCTCCCTCCTGTGGGCCGGCATACTTGGGCGTGCCGAAAAGGATTAGGAGCGAACCATGTACCTTGGCATTGATCTCGGCACATCCAACTCAGCAATCGTCGGCCCCAATGGCGAAACCCGCCGGCTGTTGAAGACCACCGAAGGCATGGATGTCATGCCGAGCGCCATTATGATTAACCGGCGCGGTGGCCTCTTCGTCGGTCGCAACGCCTACGACCAGTCCGCGTGCTCCCACAGAGCGTTCAACAGAAATTCAAGCGCTTGATGGGCACCAGCAGCACGATCGACTTTCCCGGCTCTGATCGCGTGCTAACACCCGAGTAGGCCAGTGCAGAGGTCATCAAGACTCTGGTTTGGCCCGTCGTGATCTTCCGGAAATGGAAATCGAGGGTGCGGTTATCAATATTCCAGCGCATTTCAACCAGATGCAATCAGAGGCCACGATGAGGGCCGCAAGGATGGCAGGCTCAATCGGATATCGCTGCTGCAGAGCCGATCGGGGCGGCGATGGCCGCCAAGCCCGCCTCGAAAGGCGGCTTGTACCTTCGTGCCTGAGATCGTGGAAATGCAGATCTTCGATTTTCCAGTCGCGGCAGGCTCGTCGGAAGGCGGTTCCGGCTGATCTCCCGTTGTAATGCGTTGTAAGGGAACACGACGCTTGCACCACTCATGGACGCCGCTCCTCCGGAACCGAGCGTGCGCCGTAGCCGCTGACGTTGAGCACCGGGGTACGCAAGTGATTCCTCTTCTTTGTGGCGGGTCTTTGCGGCCTCGGAGGAACCCGTATGGCCGTAGCGACTTGTAGAGCGAGATTATTCATGGGGCACCGGCAAGCCGCGGGCCCACGCCCATATGGCGGGCTCGGCCGAAAGCAGCTTCTTCGCCGCTGCCCTGACTTGGTCGAGCGTCACTTGTTCGATGAGGGCCGGGCGGCGCTGGATGTAGTCTATGCCGCGCTTGTCGAGCTGCAACCCGACAAGCGTCGCTGAAATGGACCTGGAGGAACCCAGATTGTGGATAGCATAGGCGCCGATCAGATGCTTCTTGCTCGCATCGAGTTCAGCCG
Source organism: Mesorhizobium sp. WSM4816 (assembly GCF_055811535.1). Taxonomy (NCBI): domain Bacteria; kingdom Pseudomonadati; phylum Pseudomonadota; class Alphaproteobacteria; order Hyphomicrobiales; family Phyllobacteriaceae; genus Mesorhizobium; species Mesorhizobium sp. WSM4816. The sequence continues at coordinate 113,455 of NZ_JBVVQR010000008.1, forward strand.
CTGTTGGCCCTGTGTCCACCAGCTCCTTGATGACTCGTCTTGTCAGGTCGAGCGTCTCGGCCGCCCTGTCGGCGCGCGTCGACGTCGCCACGACAAGCGTGTTGGAATGCTGATAGCCCTCCAGGCTAGAGGAGACACCGTAGGCAAGCCCGCACTTTTCAGGCACTTCCTGGAAAAGACGTGAGGTCAATGGCGAGCCTCCGAGAATATCGTTTGTCAGCTGCGCGGCATAAAATTCCGGGTCGCTGCGTCCGGTGCCAGGAAAAGCCAGCTGGAGCGAAGTCTGAGGCAGGTTGTATTCGACCAACATCCACCGGCCGAGTTTTGGGGTGACACCTTCTCCAACTCGCCTGATGTGACGCCGTCCTTGCGATGCGGGCAACCTCGACCTCGATCGTCGCCTGGACATCGGCCAGCTTGGCGTCGCCGCGCGGCGCGCCATAGACGGTGAAGCTGGTGGCATCGAGCATAGTGCCCTGGAAGAAGGCGGCGGCCTTGGCGGCAATACCCTGCTTGACGACAAGCTGCTGGTGGAGCCGGCTGCGGCTACCGCCGCCGAGGATCTCCGCCAGGAGGTCCAGCGCCTCGGCTTCGCCGGGCTCAGCGGTGCGATAGGACGGCACCACCCAATGTCTGGAGAAGAGGGGGACCGAAACGCGGTCGTCGCTCAGCGTCAATACGCGCTTGGTGTTCTGCACCGGCTCAGACGCGCGCTCACGCGGCGGCAGCTCCGGTCCACGCGGGAGCTTGCCATAGGACTTCTCGGCAAGCGCCATCACGCTCTCCGGTTCGACATCGCCCGCCACCACCAGCACGGCGTTGTTCGGCCAGTAGTATTTGTAATAAAACGTCACGGCGTCGCTGCGATTCAACTTCTCGATCTCGTGCATCCAGCCGATCACCGGGATGCGGTAAGGTTGGCTCTGCCACAGCGTGGCGTCGACTTCCTCGTCAAGCACCGCCTGCGGGTTGTTGTCGATGCGCGAGCGGCGCTCATCGAGGATGACGTCGCGTTCTGTCTTGATGACGTCATCGGTCAGGATGAGATTGCGCATGCGGTCGGCCTCGAAGCTCATCATCAGCTCGAGCGCGGAGGGCGCCACCGTCTCGTGAAAGGCGGTGTAATCGTAGGAGGTGAAGGCGTTTTTCGAACCGCCGATCTCGGCCACTGCGCGGCCCAACTCGCCGGCGACATGATCGGCCGTCGCTTTGAACATCAGATGCTCGAAAAAATGCGCGATGCCGGACTTGCCCGGCGGCTCATCCGCGCTACCGATCTTGTACCACACCATATGTGTGACGATGGGCGCACGGTGATCGGGTAAGACGACCACCTCCATGCCGTTGTCCAGCAGGAAATTCGCTGCCTTGATGTCATTGGCGACCGCCGGAGTCGGCGCGGTCGTCAAAAATGCCAGCGCGGTGGCACAAAGTGCGCTCCGCAGCCAGTCGGCAGACGGTGGCTTCGGTTGCGGTGACCGGGCGATGGGCAAGGTTCCAAGTGAAGTGAGTTGTCCCTCATTTTCAAGGTGCTGCGTCCTCGTCGCCCTCACTGGGAGAAAGTGGACTGGTGGGCAGCGCCGGGCCAGATGAGCCCTCAGCATGCTGCCAAGCCCGACTCGAGCGTTATCTTTGAGCGCGTCGTGGAAAGGCGGCATTTTTTGGTGGGGATCATGGGACGACTCTCCTGGCCTCGTACGTGTTTGCGATGACCACGCACGCACCGTGCCAAATGAGAAAACCGTTTCGGCAATGTGGTTAATCGGACTCTGTGTGTTGCGTATCATACACTGTCGGACATCAGACACCGCCGAGTGGGAAGCGCTTGCCGCCTGAAAAGGCGGCTAGGTCATGACTAGGCGGTCTTGTCGATCTGGGTGGCGTCCCAAGCTGAGTGCAGGTTAGTGTTGAACGGCAGGTCTCCGTTCACCCCCTCCTGGGTGGTTACCGTGACATCGATGCCGTTTCCGCCGCGTTCGTCCTTGATCGGGTGCAATAATCGGTGGGGATCTCCGACGAGGTGAAACCAGGAACTCAGCGCCGCTCCCGCTGTTCCATCTGTGCAGTGGCACAGCTGACGAGCGCGAGTTCCCGATCGCTGCGATGATGCAATGACGCAGCGCCGGGTCGGGTGTGCAGTCGCGAGTCGGGCCATAGCCTGTGGCTGCGGATGGTATTTGACGACATGCCAACGAGTAGTTTTCCGGTCTTGAGCGCGTTCGTCATCGGCCCAACTACCGCTGGACGCGGCCTACCCGGCCCCAGGATGGCTTCGAACACCGACTGTGGCCGCTTCGTTCAAGCGATATGGAATGGCCAGACGTCCCCCAAGCATACGCAGTAGAAGTTGCCGCAAGACGAGTCGTCGGCGGATCTTGTTGGCAGCTCGTAGGGTCCGTTTGCCCAGAGATCGCCTACGACGATGGAAAGGCGCTGCATGCTGCTGCACTTCCGCCCAAAGAAGGGAAGCGAATGCCATTTGCGGTACACCGGTGGCCCATCCGCAAGCTCTACCAAGCCAACGACCCGGCACGGTACGGTACGGTCCCGTCAACCGACAGCGACGTTTGTCAAGCGCTTGCGCGCATGGCGCCGCCTGATCTCAATGCGAGTTCGTCTTCAGCGGCGGAACGGGCGTATTCGCTAGGTTGACAGCCTCCTATCGTGGAGATCGACAGGGCTTCGCTCAATCCGAAAGTAAGGACTTTCGCGATCCATCAAACACACCGCGCACACTGCGCCAGGATACTCGGATTTCGTATCCTGAAAGCGGCGCGCGGGCCAATGGTTTCAAGGCGGCGGTAGCCACCACCATGGCACCGAGCAGGCGCGATATTTTAGTTGTCGTATGTCGGCCCATCCGGTCAGTCGCTTTCTTTGGCGAGCGTCACTGTCGATCCGAAAGTCGGGCCGACGTGATGCTCAGCGGACGTCGCGTCGCTCGATCTGCGATCCAACCCATCAGCGCTTCCATCGGTCCTCGGTGGAAGAAGCGCAGCCAAAGCACCGCGAAAGCGCTTACAACCACGATCAAGCCAAAGAGCGCGGACAGCGAGTGAGGTTCTCCAAGCATATATATTCCCTGAATATGCAGAAGATAGGCCGTCAAAGGCATCGAGCCGACCGCGATTATTGGCGAGACCAGCTTTCGAACGAACGGGAGCGCATCCATAGCAAGCGAGCAAGCCGCCACGATGATCATTGCGCAACCGGCGCTGCCAAAAATCCAGAACGTCGTCTCGCTATGAGGCGAGGCAAGCCATAGCCAACTCGCTGTGAGATCGTCCAAGTCCAGCCGCCACCAGAAGTGGGGAGTGAGGTCAAGTTCCCGCAAATCGGCCAACTCGGCGCTTACACCAGGCATCAAATGCAGCGCGAGCGAGGATCCCCCAAAGCCCAACACGGCCAGCGCGACGCCGGCTACACCAAGGCGCAAATGCATTGCGCGCGTGCGAAGGTCAAAGCGCGCAATGGCCATGCCTGCGATCAGCAAAGGAACCCAGGTCAAGGCGGGATAGGTGCCGCTGACCAGGAGGGTGAACAGCTCGGGGTCCGAGCTCCCGGAGCCAAACGTTTTGAGAAGGAGGAAACGCACCTGCGGGAGAACCAATGCTGCCACCGCCGCGATCAACCCGAGCCGCTGTGCGCTTAGCCGATATAGCGGCAGGACCAACAGGAAGCAGACTCCGTAGTATGCCAGAATGACGGAGACCGGCACCTTGACATAGGTCAGGATTTCGCCAAGCGCGAGCAGAATAAGGGCGCGAATTGCAACCTTGGCAATGGCATGTCTACCGGCCAGCGCCGATTTCGGCGGGTTGCGGCCGGTAATCAGGATGAGCGAAAAACCCGTTAATACGGCAAACAGGACGGACGAGCGCCCAAAGGGGAAGGCCATCATATGACCGACCAGTCCTTCGCCCCTGCCGGGACCCACATGGACGGCATACATGCCGAAGACAGCCAAGCCGCGAGCAAGGTCGATGCCGACCAACCGAGCTGTAGCCCACCCATCTCGTGACCCGCTCTCGAAGATGCGGTGCGGCAGTGCCATGGTGGATTCCTTCGTTGGTTGTATTCATCGCGGGACCCGCGATAGGAGGGCCCGTCGGCTACTGCCGTGGTCTCGCCCGAGGGAGCAAAGCTCGTGCCAATCTGGCGGATCGAGCTACAGCCTGCGGCAAACACAGACTTGGGTCGCCGAGCCTGTTGGCGCGGACCTGACAAATCCGACACACAAGGTGTCGCAGCCGACGTTTTCACGGATGGGCGGCGGCCCGAGAGACCACAGAAGACAGTGGATTATCCGACCAGCACGCCGCGCGGGCCTCAGTAATCGCGGCCAGCTTCAGCCCTCTGGTGAAACCTGTATGCCTAGCCACCGTGACAGATCACCTTCAAGATTCGCCGGAACAGAAAAGAGTCCAAACGATCGAGGTCCAGCGCTTCCTGGACCTGCAGTGCCGGCGGCGGAAGCCGCTTGCCTCGGTGCCACCGGTGGCAAGCACACCCGGCCGGAATTGAGGCCATCGGCTCACCGGGGCGGTCCACCTGAGTCGGAATGGGCTAGCCGAGATGGAAGCGCGTCGTGCTCGACAAGAGGGGAATCGCTAATGATCTGACGGGAGGACGCCTGAAAGGGGTCGCACGTTGTCCTGATGTTGTGTCAGGGCAACGGCTTCACCGTCGCGATTAGCATGTTCGCCAGCTTCATGGGATCGAACTCGTCCCACTGGCGGAGCCGACGAGCTTGGGAGATAGGGCGTAATCTGCTCTTTATGGCCGTTTGAAGGTCAGGCAGCGTATGTTCAGCAAACTTCGGCGCGAGTTGGCGAGATCCGTCAAATCATCGTCTTGAAATGCCCACGTTACGGCGCAGCCGAGGTTCTCGCTCGAATTGCGGACGTGCCACCGACAAGATGATCGACCGCAATTTGCGTGCCCGGTTGGCGCTCCGTTGGCGTTGCGCCCCTTCCCGCTAACTAGTGGCGGCTCGGCGACCTTTCGGTCGGCCTTGCGACAATTCTCGTTTCGTTTCCGACACAAAGGTTTCGATCGAGGCGCACGGCGAAGCCAGTTGGAAGGCCAAGCATGTCCCGATCGTGGCCGAGCCAAATTCGATCGTCATCGACGCGGGATCATGGCGATCGCCGAAGAGCGGCCGCCATGAATTGCTGCCACAGGGGCGTGCGTTCGCGTCAGTCATGCCTCTGCGAACATAGCTAAGCGCACACTGTGTCCCCGCTGCGGTGGTGCCCGCGGCTGCGCCGGGGCATGGGCCTGCGCTGTGTGGTGTTTGCCAGCCGGCGGGAGCGCAAATATCCGCGCTACGCACCTGACGGCTATGGCGCGCATCCGGCTTGGCGAAAGACGTCGTCCGAACGGGAAAACTTTGGTGCAGAAGCAGCTTCATTGCAAATGGCACGTCTCTTGCTGCTCGTGCTCAGAGCCCATTGAACACGATGAAAGCCGATACCGAACCATGCTGGCACACGAAGCTCTAAACGATCGACAAAGGCGGCGGTGGTTGTCCTCGCTGAGCACTGGCATCGCCCGGTTTGGAGATCCGAACATCTGGAGCCGGGCCGTTTCCCATACACCCGAACGGGGAAAGGATCAGGAGCCGCGTAGGCATTGTCTCGCGCCTGGCAGCACCACAGCGCGGTATGCGCTACTAAGATTTCAGTGCGCCAGTTTCTTCAAAGGAGCAAGTTGATGACCGGTCAAAAGAAGGTCCCATTCGTCACATTTCTCACGCGTGTTCACGATGATTCAGTCCAGGGGCCAAATCCATACCGCTGGGAAGAAAAAACATCCGACGACTACTTTGCCGGCAAGCGCGTCATCCTGTTCTCCCTGCCTGGCGCTTTCACCCCGACATGCTCGACCTACCAACTGCCCAATTTCGAAAATCTCTACGAGGATTTCAAGAAAGAAGGAGTTGACGCGATCTACTGCCTCTCGGTCAACGATGCCTTTGTCATGAATGCATGGGGAAAGTCCTTGGGGTTGCAGAAGGTCGAGCTGATCCCGGACGGGTCTGGCGAGTTCACGCGCAAAATGGGCATGCTGGTTGCAAAGGACAATCTGGGCTTCGGCATGCGCTCGTGGCGCTACGCGGCTCTGCTTAATAATGGCGTGGTGGAGCAGTGGTTTGAGGAGGAAGGTTTCTCCGACAACTGCGAGACCGACCCCTATGGCGTTTCATCCCCGCAGAACGTCCTTCAATCATTGAAGGACGCTGCGTGACCTGGTGCACATCGACCATGCGCAACTGCGTTTTGGACGACACTGTGCGCAAGGCGCAAAGCTCTGGAGCGCGCGTCCCGTGAGGTCGTTCAAACGTGACGCGGCTTAGAAGCGTCGACCTGTGAGAGATCTAATTAGCCACGGCCAAGAGCTTCTTTGACAGGAATACCGAACTGACCATGAAATCGTCCTTCAGCCTACTTCAGAAACAGTCTCTTGCGGCATCGCCTCAACTCATCGAGTCGATTCGCCTGTTGCAGCTGACGCATGCCGAACTGCATCAGTTCGTGGACCAGGAGCTCGAGAAAAATCCGCTGCTGGAGCATGCGCCAAACGACGAAGGGCTGTCCGGCGAGGTTGAAGGACCGACCTGGGCAGGGTCCCCGGACCTGCCCAGGCAAGGGAAATCCCAGCCGAACGCAACAAACGCCACGCCGGGCGAACGTCCTGCCTACGAGGAGTTTGTCGCCCTAGCCGAAACGTTGCACGACCATGTCGCTCGTCAGATCTCCCTCACCGCCTTCACACCGCACGAGCGGGTGATAGCTCATCAACTCGCCGGTCATCTGGATGACACTGGCTATCTTCGGGTGAGTCCTTCGGATCTGGCTGAGACCCTGAAGGTCGAGCCGGCTCAAGTGGAACGGGTGCTAGGCGTCTTGCAGCGCCTCGATCCTCCGGGAATCTTCGCACGATCGCTCAGCGAATGTCTCGAGATACAGTTACGCGAGAAAAACCGCTTCGACCCGGCGATGGCGGTTTTGGTTGCCAACCTTGATCTGCTTGCGCGACGCGATTTTCAGACATTGAAGCAGCGCTGCGGCGTCGATGAAGAAGATCTTCTCGACATGTTGCAGGAAATCCGCGCGCTTGACCCCAAGCCTGGAAACACATTCCAGTCTGGAACGCCGGAGTGCGTCATACCGGACGTATGGGTCCTGCGCTCGCCCGGAGGTGGATGGCAGATCGAACTTGATCCAAACACGCTGCCCAAGGTGCTGATCAACCAAAGCTATGTAGCGGAGGTTTCCTGCCGAGCCGCCAAAAAATCGAAAGACATGACATTTCTCAACGAATGCTTGCAAAACGCGAACTGGTTGATCCGCAGCCTCGATCAGCGCGCCAAGACGATCCTTAAGGTTGCCACCGAAATCGTGCGCCAGCAGGATGCCTTTCTGGAATATGGCGTCGCCCACCTACGGCCTCTCAATCTCAGGACGGTCGCTGACGCGATCAACATGCATGAGTCGACTGTAAGCCGGGTGACCTCGAACAAGTACATGGTTACCCCACGCGGCGTGTTCGAACTCAAGTATTTCTTCACTGTCGCGATCGCCTCCTGTGAAGGTGGTGACGCGCACTCCGCCGAAGCTGTCCGCCATCGGATCAAAGCGATGGTCGCCGAAGAATCGCTTAATAACATGCTTTCTGACGGTGACATCGCTGACCGGCTCAAGGAATGCGGCATAGATCTCGCTCGCCGCACGGTCACCAAGTATCGCGAGGCGATGAATATTCCCTCCTCCATACAGCGCCGCCGGGAAAAGCGCTTGTGGCGCGACGGCGATCAAGGCCTCAAGGCCTCGTGACCAAAAGTGGCCTCTAAATCAAACGTGACGCGTTCTTCACATTCGCCCCCCTCCGGGCCGAAGCAACCGTCGAAATCGCTACATTCCCGGCAATTGGGCGCAGTGCATAGCGAAAACCCTTCGGCCTCACAGAGTCTTCGGTAAAAGTACTTCTTCCATTTCATGTTTCGGGTATTGCCGGCCGCAAGCATCGGAAAATGCGTGGCGAGCAGGCGGTTGAGCTCGGCCCGATTGAGAAGACCAAGATCCTGCCAAAGATGGTCATCGCGCATGGCACGCCGGGCGACGATCTTAGCGAAGCGCACGCTAGCCGGGTCGCTCGGCCGGGCATGCGCCAGCAGAAGGCCGCGCAGAAGTTCTTCCTCCATGCCCGGCTCAGGATCGCTGGCGTCTTCCAACGCTAAGGCTGCCATAGCGGTTGCGGACAAACCCCGGGGCAGGACCTGGCGCAGTTCGGCGAGGGAAAGCCCTGTTGACTCCGTCGCTGTCGCTTCGCCAGCCTCGACCTCCTTGAGCGCACACGAGAGAACGCAGGTAAGGACATGCTCGTCGAACCCCCTCTCCGGCTCGACGGTGGGGCATTGGCCGGCGCCGACACATGCGTCTTTATGGGCGGACATGGTCCCGTTCTCCTGGTTTGTTCTCGTCATGCAGCGGCCCTGCCGCGAGCACATGTGTCTGACTAGGGGACGCGCCGGCGCAGGCTCGACCCCATACAGCCCAATACAGCGGGCCGCGGGTCGACCGCCATGACCACGCCTTGAGCTCGCCTTCGAAGCCACCGCGCTACCGTCGCAAGCGCGAGGACTTTACCCTGGGTTAGACTCGGTGAAGGGACCGCGCTCGAGCAGACCCCTTCAGCAGCGGCATTACCCCGTGCAAGCAAAGCCTCGGCAGGTGAGATATTCGGGCAGCCCGTCAGGAGCCGTCCACGGTGACGAAAGCGCTAGTCATCAGAGGCATCTAGAGCGTCCGGTCATGAGCGGCCGGTGGACGTTCGTTTATGCCATCTGAACGGCCAAGAAGCCGCAAGAAGTACAACCCGTTGCGAACTCAACCCGCGCATGACCCAGCGCGTTGTTGATGGCGGGAATGGTCTGGTCGAACCACAATTCGGTCTGTTAGCATTGTCCCTGGTCGAAATCTTCCAACTGGCTCTGTAACACGATCTGACCCGGTTCAGGATCTATGAGCGGCTCTGCCAAGCTTCAGCAAATCGATGCACACCGGCGTCCCTGGTGCGCTCGTGGTGGCAGAGCAGAGCGCTATCACAGTCACGCCGTCGCGGGGTCCCTGCCGGCCGCATCTTTACTTTGCAGGGTGTCGCTGTGGCGTTACAAAGTATTCATAGTCCGTCGTCCCACTGATGCGGTTCCGAAGCTGTGAAGGCATTGTCGTGCGAGGCTTCCCGAGCGCATAGACCGGATCGTCCGGATACGGTGTTCCGATCGGCTGTCGCGTGCCGAAGCGTTCTGCCTCCAGCACCGACGATGGGATCTGCTCTTCGAGCCAGTCATACACGACGGTGCGTTCGGCAATCCGCCACTCCCCTGCCCTCTTTTGAAACAGATCGCAGTAGCGCCCACATAGAAGCTTCTGGCGTACTTCTCCGTCTTTGTCGGGTCCGCGTTGCAGCGCGGTGAAATAGCTCTCGACCGTGGCCTCTGCCGCGTTGATGAATTCGATCAGGATGTTCGTGATCTGATGGATGTTGCGCGGTCCGGTCTTGAAGACGCCGAGCGCAAACCGAATGAACCCCTCGACCGAGCCGCGATACGCCCCGTGGCTGTCATGTGCGTCGGGCCAGTACGCACTGCGCAGCGCCGCCTCATCGGCGCGGTCTGTCCCGCGGCAGTACCGATAGAGGCAGTCTCGGATCGCCTCACGGTCGAGCAGTTCGACAATTTTCGCTTGGCCCATCGGGTCTGTCGCAAACTCCGTGGTTCTGACGTGTTCCGGAACCCGTGTTTTCGGTTTGGGGGTGGTCTCCGAAGCAATTCGCGCAGCAGGCGGATCGTCGATTTCCAGCGCTAGTTCGGGGCAGGATCGCACCCCATCTGCCGCAAGCAGTTGCTCCCCATCCGCAACCACAATGTCACCAGGTAGGATGTAGCCCGCCTCATCCAGCTTGAAGACTGCCGGCGCTCGCGCCGAGCATCGCGCATGCCCCTGACATCTGGCTTTGTGAACGATGATGCGCAAGGCGACCTCCCAACGTCTGTGCCCGGCTCAGGCCGGGCTAGGTTTAGGCCCAGTCCAGGATCAGATTTTCGATCCCGAACACATGGCCGCCATGGGTGATGGGTGCTGTTCCCTCCTTGATCCGAAAGGGCGGCAGGCGCGCCAGCCATTCCTCCAGGCCAATGACAATTTCCCGCCGGGCGAGATGTGAGCCAAGGCAACGGTGGGGACCATAGCCAAAGGCGGCGTGGCGGTTGCCCTCTCGCGTCAGATCGACCGTGTTGGGGGCCTCGAATTCCGCGGGGTCACGATTTGCAATCATCGTGGCGCAGGAAACATAGTCGCCCTTGCGGATCGGCGCGCCTTCGAAGTCGATATCTTTCCGTGCCACGCGGATCAGATGGACGCTCGGATAGGCGCGCAGCAGTTCTTCGGCTGCGCGCACGATCCGGTCCGGTTCTTTTCGGAGCAATTCCTGATCTTCCAGGTTTCGCGCGAGATAGGCCAAGTCAAAGCCTATGGCTGTAGCGACCGTGTCGAGCCCCGCCACCAAAATGAGCACGCCAATGCCACGGACCTCCTCGTCTGTCAGCCCGCGGCCCTCGACCTGTGCCTGCACGATGAAGCTCATGAAATCGTCGACGGGCTTTTTACGGCGCATCGCCGCTAGTTCGTCAATGAACGCCACAATCGTCCGAGCCGCCGCCGTCCGTCTCACATCATCGCCGTGGAGCAGATCTTTCGCCCAGGCGACAAATGTATCGAGACGGTGATCCGGCAGTCCGAGGAAACGAAGGAAGATGCTGACCGCGAAAGGATAGGCGAAATCCTTCATGGCATCGCAGCTTGTGCCCGACGAGGCGATCCTGTTGATAAGCGTTATCGCTCGCTCGCGGATGGTCGGTTCCAATTCCGTTACACGCTTCGGCGAAAACAGCGGATTGAGCAGTGAGCGAAAGACCCCATGGGAAGGTGGATCGAGTTCGAGCGGGATCGTCGGCCAGTCTTCGCCCAGTGCGGATGCGAAGATGTTGCGATGACTGGAAAAGTTTTCGGTCTCCTGCAGCACCCGGCGCTGATCTGCGGCGCGAGTGATGACCCAAGCACCCTGCCCGGTACGCGTGTTCCAGGGCGAATAAAAGATTGGCGGTCCGGCATGCACGCAAGCGACTGCTGCGTGCGGGTCGCCGTTGGGCGTCGGTGACATACCTGGCGAAGTAAAAAGGCTGAAGTCGCCCACCATTTCCGGCGGGACATGATCTGGAGCCGGGTTGGTCGCCATTTGGTTCTCCTGGGTTCAGGCGTTTACGCGCTCGACTGAGATCGCAAGGCTGTTCGCCACCGCTGAACTCCGCAACGCACGGCCGACATCGCCTCTACCATCGAGCAAGTTGCGTGCCGAGTAAGCGCACCATTGGCGCTGCTCATATCTGTGTTGTAGCGGCCCTTCTGAGGCTACCCTTGGTAGGGATTTCGACATTCATGACCGTTCCAGACACGACAAGGGTTGCGGAAGAAAGCTAACGAGGAGCCGAGTGAAAGAGGCTGAGTATCGAACGAGGTCACCTGCGAGAGAGGGTGTAGCTCGGCGGTAGCGAAGCCGCTCGCGAGCGCGCCCTCCACGAGCGCTGTAGCGAGCGAGCGGCTTCGCGTCGTCATCGACACTCCGTCGGTAAGGTCGGGTTGCTGACCCCACTAATTTCGAAGGACGATCGATGACCGACGACATGGTGAACCGGCGCGCTCGTGGAGAAGGCTCCGGATCCTGATCTCTTGCGCGAGATGGATTGGATTGCCGTCAAGCAGCTGAGCGAGCCGGAGACGGGCCGCGATCGGCCGCGCCTATGGCAAGAACAAGGTCCACGTCCGCCGGCGCCGAGGCCATCAGGGCGCCCGCAAATAGCTCACTGTCGAGATCGGCAGCCCCACATACTTCTGCGTCAGGATCACATCGGCCTGGCGATGGCGATCGCCTTGTCGGGCATCTGCTGGTAGCCGGAGAAATCCTCGACCGCACTGGTCGCATCGGCAACCTAGCCGTTGACTGCTGTGTTGCTGCTCTTGGCAAGAATCTAGCCGCGCTGAGCCGATAGCGCGAACAGGATGCGCTAAGCGTTCTTTGATAATGCGGGCTGCTTTGGGGCGTGTTCAGCTTTGCATCCGTCTCGGACGTTACCTTTTCGAGCTTGGCATGAGACGCCGAGGGCTCTTGCCGGCGAAGGATCATTCGAGATGCCTTTGTGGAGGCCGTCCTCTGGAATCGTGACGGAGGGACCAATCGACTTCACTTCGAGCAATTCCTCCCGCCCGCTGCCGTGCATCTGGGATGTTGGACAAGTGACCGACAACACACCCGTCCGGGCAGCTGACGCATTTGCCTGCATTGAGTAGCTTTACCGCGGAGTTCAGGTTGTGGCTCATCGCAAAGGGAGCAATGATGGCGATCCTCGCCAAGCGCGGTGGCCCTCGGGAATGGCGCCTCCGATCGAGGTGATTCTCGGCGGGCCGCAAAAGGCAGCTGTGCCCTCGTTGGCCTAGGCAGGCAAAGCGGTGGTCAGCAAATCCAGAGTAGCGGCGCATGCCGAGCGAAACGGGAATCGATATGCATCGGCCTCACCTCAAGCGGCGGTTGAACGGGGAATGCGCGGCAGGTTCTCGGCCAGTAGCCGCCAGTCGTGGCGCTCGGGTTCGCCTTCCTTGCGCGTCCCGAAGAACTGGACGATCATCTTGCCATTGGCGCCATAGGCTTCGAGTGACGTGACGTGACCGTCCCTGGTCGGCTTGCGCACGGCCCAAACCTCACGGATGTGGTGGGCCCTGAGATGCAGGTGGAAAGTCTCGTCGAGCACATTGATGCAAGGCCCGATCTGCTTGACCGATTTGATAGGGCCGGAATGAATCTGGATGCAGCCACGATTGCCGACGAAGCACATGATCGGCATCTCGTCCTCGGCCGCACGATGGAACATGGCGCCAACGGCAGCATTGTCGAGCAGCCAGGCGTAATCCTGGCCGACCATGCGCACCGCCTGGCGGCGGCTGAGGTTCAGGGCCTTCAGCATGCCGAAGAACTGGTGCACGTCGGTCAGCCGGCTCCAGTGCTCCCTCAGGTCATCGACTGTAGCGGCTTGGTCCGCAATCTTTGCGACGTTTTCGGCTGACCTCCCCTCAACCGACACGATCGGCTCCTGGTTCGAGGATTGGAGCTCGTCTGTCAGTTTTTGATAGGCATAGAGGTTGGAGGACGACCTCAGATGCACCTTGTGCACTGCCTCGCCTGCGGCGTCGAAGAATTGCAGGCTGCGGTGGATCTCCCCGCCATCGCGTGTCTCGACCGCAAAGCCGTGCGCCCACACGTTCGCGAAGATGCGCAAATCAATGTCCTTGCCGAGCACCATGGCGTGACGCTTTCCGGTGAACACCTTATCGTAGATGCCTATCTTCTCATGCACGGCACTGGCATTGCGGGTCAGCGCCATCACCTCGCCGACCGCCTCGAGACCGGTCAGCATATCATTAACGCGTGGCTGGATGCGCACCGTGCCAAAACCGCAATGTGCCGCGAAAAGCTCCGCTTCCGAAATACCCAATTGGGCGGCGAGATCGCGGTCGCGGATTGTAGGGCTGTCTTCGCGTGCCCGCCGGATTCTCTCCGGCGAAGGTTTCTCGCGCTGGTGCATGTCTTGACCCCTGGTTGCGCATACTGTCGGTTGGGCGTCTTCGCCCTCGCCAAAAAAGAGCTCAAAAGTCGTGCCAATTTCTCGAAGCGCTCGGAAACCGACTTACATGCCAGTTCACAGGGAACTTGAGCTCATCCCCCTGTGGCGGTCTCGACAAATCCGACAATACCTGTCGATTGTCCGACGCCTTCTCGGTAACAGCCGAACCAGAATCGTGGCCGCGTTGGCGATGTCGCACTGTCCGGAAACGGTTTTTCCCATTGGCACGGTCCATGCACGGTGATGCCCAAACCGTCACGCACTGAGGAGAAACGAGCGATGATTACGCTCACCGACAAGGCCGTTGCCGCCGTTAAAACCGCTCTTTCCGCCGCTAGTGAGCCGGCAGAAGGCTTTCGTATCAAGGTCGAGGCCGGCGGCTGCTCCGGCTTCAAATACTCGATGGGCCTGGAGAGCGTCCCGCGCGAGGGCGACGCGATCATCGAGACGGATGGGATCAAGGTGTTCGTCGACGCCGGCACCCAGCCGCATGTAGCCGGCATGGCCGTCGACTTCGTCATGGGTCTCGAAACCTCCGGCTTTGTCTTCGACAATCCGAATGCGAGCGGGAAGTGCTCCTGCGGCAAGTCCTGTAGTTGATTGCCGAAGAAGGAGAGAGGGCGCCTGAGGTGAGCTTGTCGGTGCGATGGCGGCCCAATCTGCGCCAATCTGGGGGCACCTGCACCGCTTCTGGATCGTCTCCGCCAGCAACGGCATGCGCAAGGCTCGATGCGACCGGGTTGCGCCTCACGTCATTCGATCCATTGAGGACCATAGCCCATGAAAGTTGTCTATCTCGACAACAACGCAACGACAAGGGTCGATCCCGCGGTCGTTGAAGCGATGTTGCCGTTGCTTACGGATCAATTCGGCAACCCTTCGTCGGCGCACGGTTTTGGCGCCCTTGCCGGCGCCGCGTTGAGCAACGCGCGGCGTCAGTTGCAGGCGCTGATCGGCGCGGAGTTCGACGATGAGATCACCTTCACCTCGGGTGGAACGGAAAGCGACAATGCGGCCATTCTTTCGGCGCTCGAGGTGATGCCTGGCCGAACAGAGATCGTGACTTCCGCTGTCGAACATCCGGCTGTGCTGACCCTCTGCGCTCATCTTGAGGAGACGCGCCGCGCTAAGGTGCACAGGATCCCGGTGGACCGCCATGGCCGGCTGAACGTCGACGCTTACCGGGCCGTCCTCAACCCGAACGTGGCAATCGTCTCGATCATGTGGGCCAATAACGAGACTGGTACGATCTTCCCCGTCGCCAAGCTCGCCGAATTGGCCAAGGAAGTCGGCGCCCTTTTCCACACTGATGCCGTGCAGGCAGTCGGCAAGCTCCCGATGGACCTGAAATCAACCGCCATCGACATGCTGTCGCTCTCCAGCCATAAATTTCATGGACCAAAAGGGGTAGGCGCACTTTTCGGCAAGCGCGGCGTGCCGTTCCAGTCCCTGATCAAGGGGGGTCACCAAGAGAGCGAACGGCGCGCGGGCACCGAAAACACGCCCGGCATAGTCGGGCTCGGCATGGCCGCCGAACTCGCCTTGAAATTCATGGATGCCGAGACCACGCGGATAAAGTGGCTCCGCGACCGGCTGGAGAACGGGCTTGTCCAGCGTGTCCCAAACAGCTTCGTCAACGGCGATCCCCTGGAGCGCTTGCCGAACACCGCAAACATTGCCTTCGAAGGTATTGAAGGCCATGGAATCCTGCATCTCCTCAACCGCGAGGGTATCGTCTGTTCCTCTGGGTCCGCCTGCACATCGGGCTGTGCGGAGCCAAGTCACGTCCTGAGGGCGATGAAAATGCCACATAGGGCGGTCCGCTTCTCTTTCGCGCGTGACAACGGACAAGAAGAGGTGGACCGGGTGCTAGAGGTCTTGCCTTCAATTGTGGAGAAGCTGCGCGACGCCCACAGTTCCGGGTCGAATATACGGCGCGCCGAAGGCCTTCAATGCGTACCAGGTCTCAGCGGCAGATGAACCGGCGTCCATTCATGAGCAGTCGGGTCTCTCTCAAGGATACTACCCTGCGCGAGGGCGAGCAGGCACCCGGCGTTGCCTTGACGGTGGCGGAAAGCTTGCGATCGAGATCGACGCAATTTGCGCCGTGGTCGCACGGAGTGTTCCGGTGCGGCTCAAGGCAGGGCGCTTGATGACCTCACGGGATCTCCATGCATCAGTCGAGAGCGGCGTCCGTGCCCTCAATCTGTCGTTGCCTGCATCGGATTTCCAGCTTGCCACGAAGCTGGGGCTAGTCCGGGAAGGAGCGCTAAAGCTCATCGAGCATATGGTCGGGCGCGCGGCCGCCAGCGGCTTTTTCCTCGCCCTGGGCTCTGAGGATGCTTCGCATACCAACCAAGACTATCTCGCCCGTCTTATTAAGACGGCGGCGCGCGCCGGCGAAAGCCGCGTCAGCCTCGCCGATAGTGTCAGCGCCCTCGATCCCTTTTCGACCTTCGAGCTTGTCACCCCGCTCGCAGCGAAGTCTCCCGTCCTCGAATTCCATGCGATAACGTTTTCGGCCTCGCTACCGCCAACACGGTGGCGGCGTTCCGCGCCGGCGCGCGCCATGCCTCGGTCGTCCTTGGAGTCGGGCGGGCAATGCCGCACGCGAAGAGGTGGCCGCCGCGATGGCTGTCCTTCAGGAGGCAGATACCGAAGTCGGCCTCACCACATTGCCCCCCTTGGCGGCCGAGGAGACGTCGGTCTGGGTCCGAGCGCCAGGTTGAGGGCCAATCCGGAGAAAGTCGAGCCCATCCCGCTCGGGCCCTGCGGGCCGTTGCGTCAGCCCACCTCGCTCGCTTCCAAGCGGGGCCGGCTGCCTCCATGGAGATCGACCAGTTGTACCGCGCCACGTCCGGCCTCGGCACCGGAGGCAGTTGTGTCGACGAGGCGATTGCCACGCTGGCTTAGCGCATTCGTTCATCAAACCGCGGCTTTCGAGGCTGCATGTCGAATGTGCGACCAACGCACCAGAACCACCGTTTCCGACAAAGGGAGAACGCAATGAGTTGTTCCGTTGACAGCAGTCCCATCGACGTCACCAACATCCTCACGCGACTGAAAGGCCTGTCGTGCGCGGAGGAGTTCTTCGCTGTCCTTGGCGTCTCGTATGATCCGAAGGTGCTCAATGTCTCACGGCTGCATATCCTCAAGCGTGTGGGCCAATACCTTGCCGAGGAAGATTTCTCCGGTCTGCCCGACCAGGTGATCGCCGCGCGCATGCGCGCCATGCTGGAACGCGCCTACGAGGAGTTCGCGCTTTCCTCGCCGCTCACGCACCGGGTTTTCAAGGTGCTCCAAGACCACAATCCGAACAAACCTCACACGCCAGGCCGCACATTCGTTCCATTCGACTCCGTCCTGAAGCGGTTCGGCGAATAAACGCTACATAGTTGCGACGCGACAATGTCGACAAGCCGACAATTCGGGCACCGAAACCGGGGGCCTCTGAAATGATCAATGGAATTTAAAAGGAAAGACGCTCGCAAAACACTTGGCACGAACAATGCAAACAAGAACTCGCACCGCCAGCTCGCCTCGGGATAACAGCATAGAGAACGCCAATGCACATTGTCGTCAGCATCAAGCAGGTGCCGGACTCGGCACAGATACGGGTCCATCCGGTGACGAACACCATCATGCGTCAGGGTGTGCCGACCATCATCAACCCTTACGACCTATTTGCCCTGGAAGAAGCGCTCAGGCTACGCGACGCTTATGGTGGGGAGGTCACAGTGCTTACTATGGGTCCACCCATGGCAGAGGACTGCCTGCGCAAGGCGCTCGGCTACGGCGCCGATCGCGCGGTGCTTTTGACCGACCGCTATTTTGCCGGTTCCGACACACTGGCGACCTCCTTTGCTCTTTCGCAGGCAATCGCGAAGATCGGCGAGACGTTCGGCACACCGGACGTGGTCTTCACGGGCAAACAGACGATCGACGGCGACACCGCCCAAGTCGGGCCCGGCATCGCCAAGCGTCTCGATCTCCTTCAACTCACCTATGTCGCCAAAATCGCCTCCATTGATCTTGCTGCAGGCGAGATCACGGTCGAGCGCCGTTGCGAGGGCGGCACCCAGAAGCTGAAGAGCAGGCTGCCTTGCCTCATCACCATGCTGGAGGGCACGAACGAGATGCGCCGGGGCTCGATCGAAGACGCGCTTTGCGCCGCGCGCAGCCAGATTGTGAAATGGAGTGCGGCCGAGGCGGGCATTGAAGATCTCACTAAATGCGGCTTGCGTGGCTCGCCGACGGTCGTCAAACGCGTTTTTGCCCCTAGCGCGCGTTCGGAAAAGGCGGAGCAAATTGAGATCGCCGAGAAGACGCTGCGCGATGCCGCAGACGAACTGATTGGTGCAATCTTCACCCGCCAGCCGGCGCTGGAACCGGAACTCGCCTTCGAGGGCGCGTGACGGCAAGGAGCAGACCATATGTCGAGCACGAACTCAGACACCCCTCGCCCGCCCGCCGGCCGTGCCGGGATGAAGAAGGAGCTGCCCGAGCGTTTCAGGGACTATCGGCACGTTTGGGTTTTCATCGAGCTCGAACGCGGCCAGGTCCACCCCGTATCCTTCGAGCTGCTTGGCGAGGGCCGCAAGCTGGCGGACAAACTTGGCGTCCAGCTCGCGGGTGCTGTGCTCGGACCCCCGGGAGAAGCCACGCAAAACGCAGTCGCCGAGGCCTTCGCCTATGGCGCCGACCTCGTCTACTTCGTCGAGGCGCCGGTGCTCGCCGACTATCGTAATGAGCCTTTCACCAAGGCGATGACCGATCTGGTTGCTACTTACAAACCCGAGATCCTGCTTCTCGGTGCAACCACGCTCGGCAGGGATCTCGCCGGTTCTGTCGCAACAACCTTGCTGACAGGGCTAACTGCCGACTGCACCGAACTTGACGTGGATGCTGACGGTTCGCTCGCCGCGACTCGCCCGACTTTCGGCGGTTCCTTGCTATGCACGATCTACACGCTCAATTACAGGCCGCAGATGGCGACGGTGCGACCGAGGGTCATGCCCATGCCGCAGCGGGCCGACAGAGCGATCGGGCGTGTCATCCCGCACAAGCTGTCGCTAGCCGAGGATGAAATCGTCACCAAGGTGCTAGGATTCCTTCCGGACAGCCAGTCGGGTAACGCCAATCTCGCCTATGCGGATGTGGTGGTTGCGGGAGGGCTCGGTCTCGGCGGAGCGGAGAACCTGCAGCTTGTGAAGAGTCTCGCGCGAGTGATAGGCGCCGAATTCGGCTGTTCGCGGCCGCTGGTCCAAAAGGGCTGGATGTCGGCCGATCGGCAGATCGGCCAAACAGGCAAGACAATCCGGCCGAAGCTTTACATAGCGGCCGGTATTTCCGGCGCCATCCAGCACCGCGTTGGAGTTGAGGGAGCCGATCTCATCGTGGCCATCAACACCGACCCGAACGCGCCGATTTTCGATTTCGCTCACCTCGGGATCGTCACCGATGCCGTTCGCTTCCTGCCGGCGCTGACCGAGGCCTTCACCCGGCGGCTGTCACCGCACAGTCGCGATAAGCTTGCGAGCTAAGGGAGATGGAGATGATCAAGGAAAAGTTCGACGCCATTGTCATCGGCGCCGGCATGTCCGGGAACGCAGCTGCCTACACTATGGCAAGCGACGGCTTGAAGGTGCTGCAGTTGGAGCGAGGCGAATATCCGGGCTCCAAGAATGTCCAGGGCGCCATCATGTACGCGAACATGCTGGAGAAGATCGTCCCGGATTTCCGGGATGATGCACCGCTCGAGCGGCATCTGGTTGAACAGCGGCTCTGGGTGATGGACGACACCTCCCACACCGGGATTCACTATCGGTCGGACGACTTCAACGAGGTGAAGCCCAACCGCTATACGATCATTCGTGCCCAGTTCGATAAGTGGTTTTCGCGCAGGGTGCGCGAGGCCGGAGCGACGGTTCTGTGCGAGACGACTGTGACGGAACTCGTCAGTGACGCCAAGGGCAAGGTGATCGGCGTCCGCACGGATCGGGCCGGCGGAGCGATCTACGCGGACGTAGTTGTTCTTGCAGAAGGTGTCTGCGGGCTGCTTGGCACGCGGGGCGGTCTTCGCAAGATGCTGAAGCCGGAAGCGGTGGCGCTCGCAGTAAAGGAGATGCATTTCCTGCCCGAAGAGGTCATTGAGCAGCGGTTCGGGGTCAAAGGGAGTGAAGGCTGCGTGATCGAGGCAGTCGGCACGATATCCCACGGCATGGCCGGGCTCGGGTTCCTCTACACCAACAAGGAATCGATCTCACTGGGCATCGGCTGCCTCGTCTCGGATTTCGCCGCGAAGATGGAGAGCCCTTACGCCCTTCTCGACGCGCTAAAAAACCATCCTTCGATCCGGCCGCTGATCGCCGGTTCGGAGGTGAAAGAATACGCGGCGCATCTCATTCCCGAAGGTGGCTACAAGGCTATTCCGCAGCTCTTTGGCGACGGTTGGGTCGTTGTCGGCGATGCCGCGCAATTAAACAACGCCGTTCACCGCGAGGGTTCGAACCTCGCCATGACCTCCGGTCGCATTGCGGCTGAGGCTATCATCCAAGTGAAGAGACGCAACGATCCAATGACCAAACGGAACCTCGCCCTTTACCAGACGATGCTGGATAAATCATTCGTAGTCAAAGACCTGCGGAAATACAAAGACATGCCAGCTTTACTCCACACTAACGCCTGCAATTTCTTCACGACCTACCCTCGGTTGATGTCGCAAGCCGCGCAAAACTTCATGCGTGTCGACGGCACGCCAAAGATCGAAAAGGAAAAGGCGACCACGGCAGCCTTCATCAAGGCGCGCTCGCGGTTGGGGCTGGTCAGCGACGCGATCCGCCTGGCATTGGCGTGGCGGTGAGGCACTGACGACATGACGAACCCAGGGACAGAATCACGTGTCGAAGACAAGCTTTACCAGAACCGCTATCTGGTGGACTCCGGCCGTCCGCATATAAAGGTGCGACCGCACAAGCAACCAAGCGCGAATCTGCTCGCGCTGACACGCGTCTGTCCAGCGAAATGCTATGAGTTGAACGACAAAGGTCAAGTTGAAATCACCGCCGATGGCTGCATGGAGTGCGGCACCTGCCGCGTTTTGTGCGAGGCCAGCGGCGAGATCGAATGGAACTATCCGCGTGGTGGCTTCGGCGTCCTCTTCAAGTTCGGATGATCGGCTTTGGCACCGCTTCGGCGGGTGTGCACCTGTGTACTCCCGAACTCGCGACAAAGCGCAATTTTGCCGGCACCATCTCGCCGAATTGCGGAGCGGGTGAACTTCCTGAACTGATGAAAAGGCGCTTGGGAGGAGCACCCTGGACCACAACCGCTGAGGTGTTTCCATGGCTCACATACGGCCGGATGATCGGGTCAACGGAGTAGGACCTCGAGACACCTTCCGCAAACCCGCCAGTGATGGGATGTTCGAAGCAGATGACTGGCTCAAGGGAATCTACGAGGTGTCGAAGGCGCTGACGGCTCCCGACCGGCTGGAGGTTACGCTGGCCAATGTCGCGAACACTCTCCCGTCGTTTGTGCAAATGCGTCATGGAGCAATCTTTGTCCTGGACTCTGAAGGTGAGCAGGAGATCGCCGCGAGTGCCGGCAGCGGCCCATCAGGCACTCCCCCCATCATACCAAAGGCGGCAATAGATCAAATCGTCGCTACGGGCACGCGGCTCGTCATCGCGGACCTCAGCACGTCCGAGTTGTTTCAGGCCGACCTTCAAGCAGATCGTGGTGTCAATTCCCTCCCAATGGCCTTCATCGGCGTCCCGGTTAAGGCTGAGGACAGGATCCTTGGGGCGTTGTCGATCGTAAGAGACAGCGCAAACGGGTCCCGCTACGATGAGGACATCTGCTTCCTGACGATGGTGGCCAACCTCGTAGGCCGCACTATTCGCCTCCATCGCGGCTTGACTAGGGATCGTGAGCGGCGCGTCGATGAGAGCTGGACAGCGGAGAATTCGTCCGATGAGGACCGGACCGACCCCGTCCCGCATGCACCCGTCAAGATGGATGGGATCATCGGGGAGAGCCCCGCACTCAAGCAGGTGCTCGAAACCGTCTCCATTGTAGCAAGGACGAATTCCACCGTGCTTCTGAGGGGCGAGAGCGGCACCGGCAAGGAGTTTTTCGCGCAAGCCATACATAGGCTCTCGCGCCGGCGGAGGAAGTCTTTCGTCAAGTTGAACTGCGCCGCACTGTCGGAAAGCGTTCTGGAGTCGGAGCTGTTCGGACATGAAAAAGGCGCCTTCACAGGGGCAATTTCCCAGCGCGCCGGCCGTTTTGAATTGGCAAACGGGGGAACGCTGCTACTCGACGAAATCGGCGAGATTTCGCCTGCCTTCCAAGCCAAGCTGTTACGCGTCTTGCAGGAAGGCGAACTGGAGCGTGTTGGCGGTACCAAGACGCTGCAGGTTGACGTGCGACTTATATGCGCCACCAACAGGGATCTCGAGTCGGCTGTCGTAAACGGGGATTTCAGGGCCGACCTTTATTATCGCATCAATGTGGTGCCAATCATCCTGCCTCCGCTCCGAGAGCGACCGGGGGATATCCCTCGCCTTGCGAACGCCTTCCTCGAACGCTTCAACAAGGAGAACCATCTCGAACTCGCCTTCGCGCCGTCGGCGCTCGAGTTTATCTCACAATGCTACTTCCCTGGTAACGTCCGCGAATTGGAGAACTGCGTGCAAAGGACGGCCACGCTAGCGCGCTCAAGGACAATCGCTCCATCAGATTTTGCCTGCAACAATAATCAATGCCTATCTTGGCTCCTCTGGAAAAAAGCTGATCATTCGCTCAGCGGCAATACCGGCAACCAGCGCTTTCGAAGCAATATGATGCCCGCCGGATTGCCAATGCCGGCCGGGCGATTCGGCGCCCCGCAGGATAACGTGCGGCCCCATACTGCCGACCCTGCAAATGATCCCGCTCTCCCTGCAATAGGCCCGCGCCTGACGGAACGCGATCGGCTGATCGGCGCGATGGAGAAGGTCGGCTGGGTTCAGGCCAAGGCCGCCCGTGTCCTCGGCGTCACGCCGCGACAGGTCGGATACGCTTTGCGCCGACACGGTATCGATGTGAAGAAATTCTAGCATTCTCATGACGTGGAGAACGAGAACACTGCGCCAGCTACGCGAAATGTGTCGGAGCCCGGGCCAAAGCTGCGCGAGTGTGTGATGCTGTCACACCCCTTCATCACCCGCCCTTGCCGACGTCTTGCCGATCGCACAGAAAGGAGTCACCCCACTCTCCTGAATCGGAACCATGCAGACCCAAGTGAGCAGTGGCAACTTTAGCGCGGACGAGCTCGCCGTCGCCGAGACCGACATCCTCGTCGGAAGACCGGTCGGGAGTTGTGCCGAGGGCGATCACGGCCGAGCGGCCGACGCGGGATTTCTATCTTGAACTGATGTCCGGCCGGGTCGTCTTCCTCACCTTCTAACATAGTCCTGTTAGAAGTCCGACAAAGCTATGTCGGAGCAACTCCATGATATCCGACGCGCAAAGCCAATTCGTGAACTAGCGCCACCTTTTCAGTTGGCATTGCTCTTGCGCTTCGAACCGCGACGTTAACCCGTAACGGAGCCCTTCAATGGCCGCACCGGTGATTTCAGTTGAGAGCCTGACCGACGCGAGGTTCTCCGACCAGTTGCTGGTGAGCGCGAAGTCGGGTGGCTGCGCATCTTCCTCCTGCGGGTCGACGACAAGGCCGGACGATGTGGATCCGGCCATCTGGGACAAGATCAAGGATCACCCGTGCTTTTCAGAAGAGGCGCACCACTATTTCGCGCGCATGCACGTCGCCGTAGCGCCGGCCTGCAATGTCCAGTGCAACTACTGCAATCGCAAATATGATTGCGCCAACGAAAGCCGGCCCGGGGTTGTCTCGGAAAAGCTGACGCCCGATCAGGCAGTACGCAAGGTGATCGCGGTCGCCAATGAAGTGCCGCAGCTTTCCGTGCTTGGGATCGCCGGACCGGGCGATGCCTGCTACGACTGGGAGAAGACCAAGGCGACGTTCGAACGCGTCGTCAGGGAAATCCCCGACGTCAAGCTCTGCGTCTCTACGAACGGGCTCGCGCTGCCGGACCACGTTGACGAGCTTGCCGACATGAATGTCGATCACGTGACGATCACGATCAACATGGTCGATCCGGAAGTCGGCGCAAAGATCTATCCCTGGATCTTTTACGACCATCGCCGCTACGTCGGCATCCAAGCCACCAGAATTCTGCACGAGCGGCAGATGCTGGGGTTAGAGATGCTGAGCGCGCGCGGCATCCTCACCAAAATCAATTCGGTGATGATCCCTGGAGTGAACGACCAGCACCTGATTGAGGTGAATAAGTGGGTCAAGCAGCGCGGCGCGTTCCTGCACAACGTCATGCCTCTGATTTCCGACCCGGCGCACGGCACGCACTACGGACTGACCGGGCAGCGCGGTCCAAATGCAATGGAGATGAAGGCTCTTCAGGATCGTCTTGAAGGCGGCGCCAAGTTGATGCGCCACTGCCGGCAGTGCCGGGCAGATGCCGTCGGCCTGCTGGGTGAGGATCGTGGCCAGGAATTCACACTGGACCAGATTCCCGGCGAGCTCACCTACGATGCCGGCAAGCGCGAAGCCTATCGGGAGCTGGTCACGGAGGAGCGCCGTGATCGCCTGGCAGCCAGGAGCGAAGCGATCGGAATGGTCAAGACAACGAGCTCCGGCAAGTCCCTCCTCGTTGCGGTGGCGACTAAGGGCGGCGGCCGCGTTAACGAACACTTCGGCCATGCCAAGGAATTCCAGGTGTATGAAGCGTCGCCGATAGGGATCAACTTTATCGGGCACCGCAAGGTTGAGCAGTATTGCCTCGGGGGTTGGGGCGAGAAGGCCACTCTCGACGGGGTCATCGCTGCACTTGGAGGCGTAGACATAGTGCTTTGCGTCAAAATTGGAGATTGCCCCAAGGATCAGCTCGCGGCCGCCGGTATCCGAGCAACCGACGCTTACGGCCATGACTACATCGAAACGGCAATCAGCTCGATTTACGCCGCCGAGTCCGGCGTCCAGGCACTCGCCGCGACGGCCTGAACCTATCTCATTTACTCGAATCAGGAATCAAAATGGCTTTCAAGATCATCGCATCCCAATGCACACAATGCGGCGCCTGCGAATTCGAATGCCCGTCGGGTGCGATCAAGTTCAAAGGCGAGAGCTACGTGGTCGAGCTGCAGAAGTGCACCGAATGCGAGGGAGCTTTCGACACTCAGCAATGTGCTTCGGTGTGTCCTGTGCCGAAGACCTGCGTTCCTGCCTGAGTCCACTGGGTACCCACACAACTGGCTGCCCCGGGGAATGTCTGCGCGCCTCATCAATGACACTAGCCTCAGAGAACGAAGGAACCGCCATGCGGCCCGCACGCGAACAGGAGGTGGAAATCCGCAGACCTCCCCAATTTCAGCCGGGAGAACGGGTCCGTGCCACTCGCCACATTAAGAATGACGGCACCTATCCTGGCAGGGAGATCGGCGAAAATCTCGTGCGCAAGGGCGAAGAGGGTTATGTGCGCGACATTGGCACGTTTCTACAGCAGTTCTTCATCTACGCGGTCGAATGGATCGACCGTGGGACGGTCGTCGGCATGCGAACGCGTGAATTGACGAGCCTCGACAAAGCCGACGCTCCCTGCAGTGCCGAAGAAAACGCCAATAAAGGAACGGCCGCATGAAAGTAATGATCCGCAGGACCGAGGCCGGGTTGTCGGCGTATGTCCCCAAAAAGGATCTCGAGGAGCCGATTATCAAGCTCGAGAACCAGGACCTGTGGGGCGGGGTCGTAACGCTCAGGAACGGCTGGCGGCTCCTCCTTCCCGATCTTCCGCCGCATACGCGTCTGCCGATCACCGTCGAGGCAAGGAAGCTTTCCGACGGGGACTGATGCCGCCCGTCAATGAGAGGCGTCAAGAGGAAACGAGCATGAACACGATCCCGACCTCGGGCCACCTAGTCGTCGTCCGGGACAGTTTTGCCCGAAAGCTGCTTGAGCTGGCCAGACGAGCGTTAGTCTCCGATCAGGTGATCCCGTATCTCGGTCCGGGTCTCCTCCGGCTCAGCTCTGCTGAGCCGCCCGTGCCGTGTACCCCCGAAGCCGTTGCCGAGGCACTCAACACGCGGGCGCCAGCCCCCTCGAAGATCCGCACCAATATGTGGTCGGTCGCGCAGTTCATCGAACAGCGCCGGCATCGCCGCACACTTCAAGCTTGGATGACTGATATATTTGCGGGGCCGGCGGCGCCGAGCATCCTCCACGCCTGGCTCGCAAAACTCCCGCTCTCTCTCATCATCGACAGTTGGTACGAAGGCGCCATGCGCGCGGCGCTGGCAGAGGCCGGCCGAACCGACGTCGTCGAGATACAAGGCGTTACGCGGGCGAACGAAGTTGGCGACATTTGGACCAAAACTTACGACTTGTCGGGAAGGGAACTCGAGGCTGGAGCAGCGACGAAGACGGTTCTCTATGCGCCACATGGCAGTATTAGGCCGGCCGCAAATTTCCTCATTGCCGATTCCGACTATGTCGAAGCCCTGACTGAAATCGATATCCAGACGCCTATCCCTGACGTGGTCAAGGAACGACGCGTCGACCGGGGCTTTTTCTTCGTCGGCTGCCGCTTCAATGATCAGATGCTGCGCACTTACGCCAGGCAGATCATGAAGCGCTCAGAAGGCCCCCATTACGCGATAATGGACGGGCAAACGCTGACCAGAAACGAATCCCGTTTCCTTGCCGCAAGCGGAATCACGGTGATCGACATGCCAGCGAGCGAAGCCGTGGCGCAACTCGCCGGATCAGCATGTTGAGCCGATGGTGGCCAGGATCCACTTGGAGGGACGTCTTTGATGTGAGTCGACCGGCTCGCTTCCGAAGGCGCAAAATTCAGTCGGGGGCACTCGGTGGGCAGTGATGCTGTTGGCACGACCTCTCTCAAATCGTCCGCGCATGTAAAAGCGGCCGGGTGGGGCCGGGGCTTGAGCACGCTACTGCGCATTACGCGCATGAATTTGAGGCACCCGTGGCAGGTCGCGTTAGCTATCGGTTCGACGATGGTAGCCGTAATCCTGCAGTTGCTCATTCCCCAGCTTCTCGGCCGGGCTGTCGACCAGACCCAACTAGCCATCGGGGGCGGTGTCACGGTGACGGCTGCAGAACAAGCCCTCTGGACTCCTGCTCTCCTGCTGCTCGGCGCGAGTATGCTACGCGGCCTCTTTACGATGGCGCAAAACTACTTTGCCGAAGCCGTCGGGCACCACGTCGCGTACGAACTGCGGCTTGCTTGTTACGACAAGGTCCAGCGCCTGAGCTTTTCCTTTCACGACCGGGTGCATTCAGGCGACCTGATCACCCTCGGCATCCTCGATCTCGACGGCGTGCGGATGTATTTTTCCACCGCCCTGGTTAGGTTCTTTCTGCTCACCATGCTAATCGGGATAGGCGCCTGCATGATGATCTCAACCGATCCGGTGCTCGGTTTGATCGCGCTGAGCTTCGTGCCTTTCGTAGCCTGGCGATCGTCGGTCACCCAGCTTAAGCTACGCGCCATCTGGCTCGACCTGCAGGAACGGCTTTCCGTCCTGGGCCGCGTGATGGAGGAAAATCTCGCGGGCATCCGCGTTGTCCGGGCGTTTTCGGCACAGGCTCATGAGATGGCGAAGTTCGACATCGCCTCGACAAACGCGCTCGAACTCGCGCACGAGCAGGTTGACGTGTACGTGCCCAACACGTCGGCAATGACCCTCGCCTTCTTTGTCGCCATGGGGTTGGTCCTCTGGGTCGGTTGCGACAAACTCATCGCCGGCCAGATCAGCGTTGGAACGCTCACGACGTTCCTGACGTTCATGACGATCCTGCAAATGCCCGTCCGCCAAATCGGACTGATGGTCAACGGCTTTGCCCGCGCTTACACTTGCGGTTCGCGCCTCTTCAGTCTGCTCGACCAGGACATCACGATCGGGGATGCTTCGGGTGCAAGACCGCTCGAGATCGGTGAAGGAACTCTGCGCTTCGACAATGTCTCGTTTGCATATCCCGGCACCGGAAACCGCGTCATTCTAAAGAATATTACCTTCTGCGCCCGTAGGGGCGAGACGATCGCGATCGTGGGTCCGCCGGGTTCTGGCAAGTCGACAATTGCTCACCTGATCCCCCGCTTTTACGACGTCACTGGTGGCACCATCATGCTTGACGGGCAGGACATCCGCGGGGTCACCCTCGCATCACTTCGCAAGGCGGTCGCGGTCGTACAGCAGGATGCATTCCTGTTCACAACCACGATCGAGAACAACATCGCTTATGGCGACCCCTGGGCGAAGGAACGGCCGATCGAGCGCGCTAGCGAATCCGCCCAGTTGCACAATTACATTCTCGGCCTCCCCGCTGGCTACAAGACGGTCGTCGGCGAACGTGGCGCCTCTCTCTCTGGCGGCCAGCGTCAGCGTCTCACCATAGCTCGCACGATGATGTTGCGCCCATCAATCGTCGTTTTCGACGACTCAACGGCCGCGATCGACGCCGCCACAGAGCAGCGCATCCGCGCGGCGATAAGGCGTTTCGCCAAGGATAGGGTGACGATCATCATCGCCCACCGGCTGAGTTCACTCAAGCACGCCGACCGGATTCTGTTTGTCGACAACGGCGAGATCGTGGAACGCGGCACCCATCAAGAGCTTTTGGCCAAGCGAGGACGCTATAAAGCCCTTTATGATCTTCAGTTGCGCCCGGGAGATGACATTGCGACCACGTTTGGAGGCGCTCCCTGATGGCCAAGCGGCACGCCAACGAACTCGAAATCGAACCGAATGATAGCGGTAGACGCCCTCCGCGCGCGGTCGTCGGGTCCCATCGCATCGAGGAGGAGATCTTTGGCCGGGCTTTCGACAAGAACATCATTCGCCGCATATGGGCCTTCGTTCGTCCCTACCGAGCCATGGCGGTCGTCTCGCTTGCCGCATTGCTGATTTTCACTGGCACGCAGCTTCTCATCCCGCTGATCATCCGCTACGCGATCGACCACGCCATAACTCCGGCAGGCGCTGATGCCTTCGCCCTGCTTGAGGCCGCCATCGCGTTTGCGCTTGCCATTCTGGTTAATTTCGGCGCCGCCTACGCGCAAGAAACCGTGGTAGGGAAAATGGCCGAGAACGTCCTCTTCGACATCCGCCGCGCCATGTTTGCCCATCTGCAGAAGGTATCGCTCTCCTTCATGGACAAAACCGAGGTAGGACGCCTGATGTCTCGCCTTCAGGGCGACGTCAACTCTATCCACGAATTTCTCGAAAACTCGATCTACTCCGTAGGCGACATTGCGCTTCTCTTCGGCATCATCTTCGTAATGCTGTCGGTCAACTTCAACCTCGGCTTTCTGACGCTCTCGGTCTTGCCGGCCCTGTTGATTATCCGCATCGTGTGGCTGCCGCGTGCCCGCGAGGCCTTCATGGCTGCACAAGAGACCAATTCAGTCGTCAACGGCGCATTGGCCGAAGCGATTCAAGGCGTCCGAACCGTCCAGTCCATGGACCGCCAGTACGTCAACTTCGTATTGTATGACGACAAGGCACATGCCGACCTCACGACCCACCTGACCGCTGCCAAATATGCACAGGTCATGGTCCCGATCATCGATGGCCTCACCGGCCTCGCCATGGCTGTCGTCATTGTGGTCGGTGGCTCCATGATCATGAATGGCCGCGTCGATGTGGGCGTATTGGTTGCCTACATATTCTATATCCAACGCTTCTTTGACCCAATTCGCTCACTTACTCTGCAATATTCCGTCATGCAGCGCGCAATGGCCTCCGGCAAGCGCCTGACCGATGTGCTCGACGTCAGGATCGAGGTCCAGGACAAACCGGATGCCAGGATCCTTGCGCCCGAAATGGACGGCTCGGTCGAGTTCAGGAGCGTCACGTTCGGGTACGATCCCAAACAGCCGGTGCTGAAAAACGTCTCTTTCCGGGTCAATCCCGGCGAGACGGTCGCCTTAGTCGGGCCGACCGGCTCTGGCAAATCGAGCGCGATGGCCCTCGTCCATCGCTTCTATGATATTCAGCAAGGCCAAGTGCTGGTCGGCGGACATGATGTGCGCGATCTCACACAGGAATCGCTCGGCAACCAGATCGCCATGGTGCTGCAGGAGCCGTTTCTGTTCACCGGGACGGTTTTCGAGAACATCCGCTACCGCAAGACGGAAGTCACGCGCGAGAAGGTGATCGAGGCCGCCAAGGTGGTCGGAGCCCACGACTTCATCATGAGCCTTCCCGACAGGTATGAAACTCAACTCGGCGAACGCGGCGGCAATCTTTCTCTCGGCCAGCGCCAGCTTGTCAGTTTCGCCCGCGCTCTCGTCGCCGACGCCAAGATCCTTGTTCTTGACGAGGCCACCGCCAACATCGACAGCTACACGGAAATGCTCATCCAGAAAGCTCTCAGAAAACTCCTGGAAGGCCGCACCGGGCTTGTCATCGCCCACCGTCTCGCCACAATCCGTGGTGCCGATCGCATCATCGTGCTTCAGAACGGCCAGGTTATTGAGACCGGCAACCATGACAAACTGATGGCTATGGGCGGGCTCTATTCCAAACTCTACAATCTGAACTACTCGTCATTCGACGACATTCCCGAAGAGGAAGCCGATCCGACGGGACAAGCCGCCTCTCGTACCTGATGCTCCTCGCGAGCCGTATCGGACCGTCCACTCGTTCAGGGGCAGCGGCGAAAGCGCGGACAGCGATTGCGCTAAATCCCGGACGGCCATGGGAATCTGATCATCGCCGGCAGACCGGAACCGGCAAGTCGTGGCTGGCCGGCGCCTTCGGCCGGCAAGCAGCAGGGCTCGATCGTTTCGGTGCTCTATGTGCGCGTGCCGCCCTGTTCGAGGATTGCGCTCGCCCATCCCGGTGGACGCTTCCCACGCCTTCGATCAGGATCACCCGCTCGCAACTGCTCGTCCTCGATGGCTTCGGAACCCACTCTCTTACCGAGCAACAGCGCTCGCATCTGTTCGAAATCGTCGAGGAACGATATCGCGGCACCGCCCAAGTCCCGGTGGCCAGATGGCACGACCACATCGCACCTTCGCCGACGCCATTCTCGAACGGATCGTGCAAACGCACCCGCACATCGGATCGTGCTCCAGGGCGACAGAATGCGGGAGCAAAAATGCCGCGCCCCTTGACCGGCCGGAAACGGCGAAAGCACCATCCGTGAACGCAAAGGCACCCAAGGACCGTCGCCGCCAAACTGCCCGAGATGGCGAAACACTGTCCGAGAATTTTGCGGAACCCCTGTCCGGCTGTTGCGAAATGCGCATCGATGCCCAATCGGCACAGTTCACCAGGCAATATGGAGCTCCCAAGTTTAGCGTCGAACCGCCTGCTTTGTCCTCACCAAGTTATCTTACCCGAGCCGCACTCCCGTGACCTTTCGGTCGCGATAGCGCTGCCCAAGGCGCTGGACTGGTGACTCTAGGCATCGATATCGGCCTGATGCAGCGGTGCACGGCCTAGCGGTCAAGGTCGAACCAGTTGATCTCGCGCGTATCGCCGTCAAGAGGCTTGGCCTCATTGGCAAAGGGCATGAGTGCGACAGGCGGCCTACTCAGGATGAGCTCGACAGACTAATCGCACATTTCGATGCAAATCCTCGTCAGGTAGCACCCGTTAGCCAGATCATACGTTTCGCCGTCGCGACCGCGATGCGCCAGGAGGAAGTGCGTTGGTCCGACTTGGATTCTCGCACCCGGATGCTTCTCATCCGTGACCGCAAAGATCCTCTGAACAAGAATTGCAACAATCAGCGCATACCATTATTCGCGGCAACCGAATACGATGCGTGGGCCATTGTCGCGGAGCAGCGGGCAAGGCGCAACAACGATGATGATCGAATTTTCCCATTCAATCATAAGTCAGTCGGGACCGCCTTCCGTCGAGGGTGCGCAGAACTGAACATCCACGACCTTCATTTTCATGACTTGCGCCACGACGGGACAAGCCGCCTTTTCGAGGCCGGATTCACGATTGAACAAGCAGCGCTGGTCACGGTCACAAGGATTGGAAGATGTTGCTACGATATACGCATCTCAAGCCGGAAATGCTTCATACGATTATAGCAGCGAGAGCGGCCAAGCGAAGCTGGGCGCACCAGCAAAGTCGTTCATTTTCTGCATTGTAGATGATGAGAACCTCGAAACACCTAAGGTTCGGATGTAGGCAGTGCCTGCTCAGAAGGCTAACATCTGTATAATGGGTTTTGTCATATGCAGAATTGGAGCTGGGGAAATGACTGCGAACGATAGCCGTTTCAACGGAAAGAAGACCTACAAGGCCGGTAGCGCCAGCTCGGCCATCTATGACATTCGCAGCAGCCGCATCCTAGGGCGGGCAGCGCGAGCAAGGCCGTGTACGAAATCCGCGGAAATTCCATCGCCTCCATAGCTCAGTTCGAAAATTCACAAGGCGGTAGCGCAAGCATGGCCGTCTATGAAAATACG
Source organism: Mesorhizobium sp. WSM4816 (assembly GCF_055811535.1). Classification (NCBI taxonomy): domain Bacteria; kingdom Pseudomonadati; phylum Pseudomonadota; class Alphaproteobacteria; order Hyphomicrobiales; family Phyllobacteriaceae; genus Mesorhizobium; species Mesorhizobium sp. WSM4816. The sequence goes on from NZ_JBVVQR010000008.1 coordinate 145,729, forward strand.
CTAAGGGGCGCCGCCCTCGCGCCCGCAAGAAGGCCGAGCCTCGGCTACGCCTGCGGCCGCATCAATCCCTCCTGCAGTTGCAACCCCGGACCTCGCCGGTCAGACATGGGTGCTGGGCACCCCTTTGCCAATAAAAAAGCTCCCGTTCGAGGCATAGGAAGGTAAGGTCGCAGGCCCTCATAGTAATGTGCTAACGCCTATTGGATGGGAGGCACCAGCATGAGGAACTACGCATTATTCCAGATGTGGGGACCCTCACGGGAGTCCCTGATTAACAGCCACCAGTTCTACGTCGAACAGGCCCGCAAACGCGTGCTGTCACAGTTCGAGAACATGGAAGAGGAAGCCGACAAGGCGGCCGAGGACTGGCTGGAGCAAAGCAATGACCGGTTTGATCCCGACCTGCACGATTCAGGGGATTTCTATGAGGCTGCCCGCGACGCCGGCATCCAATTTTATCAACTCTTGAGCGACATGCGCAACCAGACCCGGCTGAGCGTCGTCGCCGGGATGTTCCACGAGTGGGAGAAACAGCTGCGGGACTGGCTGGTGCGGGAAACACGGCGCTGGCACCGAGGCGACACGGCAACCGCGAAAGTCTGGTCAGCGGATTTCGGCAAGATCGCAGACCTCCTGGAGAGTTTCGGCTGGAAGGTCCGGAGCACGGACTACTTCAAGGCGCTCGACGCGTGCCGGCTGGTGGTCAACGTCTACAAGCATGGCGACGGACCATCTCTGAAGGACCTGAAGGCGACGTATCCTGAGTATCTCGACGATCGGCTTAGTGGTTCGGGTTTGCCAGGGACTTTGGACTTGGTGGACTACACGAACCTCAAGGTCAGTGATGACCAGTTTCAGACGTTCTCAGACGCGATTGTCGCGTTCTGGCGAGACGTTCCGGAAAATGTCGTTGGTGGCCAGGAGAAAATGCCTGATTGGTTTGAAAAAGCCATTCTGAGCGATCGCGCGGTCCAACAGTCGTAGGATCGCACTACGCTATTGGGGCACCCGCTGCTGGCGGCAGTAGGGATGGCCGCCGACCATTTCTATGGTGCCACAGGTGCCGGGACCGCAGATGCTAGCTGGACTGTCCGCCTTGCAAGGGGTGCCGTGGACCGTTTTGGGTGGAAAAGGCGACTGCCGACAACGGCCCGCCGACGGGCACTTTCGCGCTCAGCCTCCCTGTCTAACCCTAAAAGCGCGGAAAATTATCGGTAGCTGAATTTTCCGCGCTTTTGGATTCGCGAACGCGAATTTTCCGCGCTTATAAACTGAGCGGAGCTATTTAAATCGCTTGAGGAACCAAACCGTTGCGACAGTATCAGCGAGCGAACGGAGCAGACCGACACCAACATGGAGGCGAAGCAATGGAAAAAACCCTGAAGCGCCGCGTCGGCCGCCCGATTGGCAGCGGCGTCAAGAACGACGATCAGGCCCTTGCCAAGGTCGCCGGTATCTTGCTGGACAATCCAGCCATGAAGGCGACTACGGCCATGAGACGGGTCCTCAGTAGTATGCCCGTTTCACGTCCGGAGACAGACGTGACTTTGATCCGTCGATGGCAGGGCCGTTGGAAGCTGAACGGACAGAAGTTCATTGACGAAGCGGCGGCAACGAGAGCTGCGCGAGCGGCCTCGCGCACGACTTCATCCGGCTCCGGCTCGGCTAGTGAGAACCTTCTGAGGATGGCCAAAGAGACGGCGGGTATTTACAATTTTTTCGGAATGACAGCTGTCCAAAAGGCCGCGGCTGGATATTTCGATACGCCACTCCACGGGGAAGTACACGGTCTCTTGGACTGATTGGCGCATAGGACAGCGCTGGGTCTCCACGAATCGTCCATTCAACGAGAATTGCAGCGCATGACGGAATCCACCGTCATGGGAGCCACGCTGAAGGCTTTGGAGGAGCACAATCGCTACGTTGCCGCGCTAAAAAAATGGGGTTGAGACAGCACACCACCTGAGAAACGGCAATTGACGCCGGCCCGGCGCGCGTCAGGGTCGGCAAGGGCACGATTTCGGTTCGATTGGGACGGAAAAATCTCGGTTTGTAGAATAACTTTCTAAAATGGTCCTTTTGCATTTGACGCCTGCAAGGGTGCCTCATGCTTGCGCCGTAAAACGCAACACGAGCGCAGACGGTTCAGTCTGTCGTTTGAACCTGGAATTTGCTGAAGGCTACCGAACCAATGGACAAGATCACGATCGACTTCTGGGGTTTTGCAATAGCAGCCGAAGGGTTTTACGGCGTCTTGGCCGCGTCCGTGTTGGTCGTGGCGATTGTCATTGTGTTGAAGGTCGGAAGGCGTCGGGGTGCATAGATTCGGCCACGTGCATGGCCCCTCCCCAGCCAAAACAAGTAATCGAGCATCGCCGGTCCTATCCGTGATATTGTGTTGCCAAGTACTGGGAGGTGCAGATGACCGATTCACACAAACCTATCGAGCCGCCACAAGCGCATCCAGGTGGAGCTTTGCTGCGCGGTGCAGCCGAAGGTATTGCGGGACTGATCCCTGGTGCAGACCTTGTGACCAACATTCTTCGGGTCACCCATCCTCCCAAGGAAGAGAAGGAACGAGGTCAATGGGAGAAGGATATCTCTCAACGCACAAATGAGCATAGTGCCAAGTTTGCCAGTTTGGACCGAGCTGTTCGCGAACTAGTCGGCGCCTACATCACGGCCAATACGGTCCATCAACACGCCAGCCAGGCGGGGCAGCTATCTTTCTTCCGATCGGGGATGTTGCGGTCGCTCGAAGCGATTGCTGCTGGTCGAGGCACTCAGCAGGACCAAGAGCGGCTGCGGGAACAGTTGAAAGCCACCGGGCCTGAGGTGAACGATCTTATTCAAGGACTTACCATTGCGCGCGACAGCTTGAGTGAAGATGCTGAAACCCTCGAGTTTTCGCACGGACTCGATGAGATAATTTATGGTCCGTTCGGCAAAGAACCCATCCGTGAGCGCATCGAAGAGGTCACCAGGACTGACCTGTCTGCGTCATATCTGCCCTCTCTAGCCGAACGGATTTGCAACGACATTGAGCAGTTCAACAGGGCAGTTATCGCGCTTGGGCGTTCCGCGCTCAGGGGCGAGGCTGCGTGAGCAAACTCGATCCACTGCCGGACTACTGCTTACCTAGAAGCGCGTTACGCACCATTTGATGTTCGTCCGGCAGGTTGCGCCCGAGGATGAACTCATTGAGCACCATGGTGGATGTCACCGCGGGCAGTTGCCCGAACGAGTGCCCCTGCCATTCCGGCGCCAGCAGCGCCGAGCGCAAGCCAATGGCGACCTGTCGTTCCCGGTGACCTACGACGAGCGGCACTGCGACACCATGGATCTCCGCCGGGCTCCTGCATTCAAAACCCTCCAGTTCGAGCAGCCGTTTGAGGTTGCGCAGCAAACCGGCCTGCGCTGCCGGTGCCTTCTCCTTAGGCAGCGTGCCGTCGAGCGCGTAGCGGAGCAGTTCAGCACCGAGGTTTCGGTCAAGACGTTCCTTGAGGTACTGGTTATGATAGTGCCGCAGGCAACTCTCGCATGACTGCTCGCAGTGGGCGGGGCACTCCTCCAATAGCGTGAGGGTCTGCTGGAGGATTTCCTCGATGTTCCTCGCCGCGAGATCGGCGTAGCCGGCACCACCGGACAAAGTATCGTAAAGGTAGACGTCGAGCAGCAGCGTGTCATCCTCCCGGTTCGGGACGATACGGAACCCAGCACCGAACTCAGAAGGATCGAGATCGATTTGTGGATGCCGGCTGGCTGCAAGGCGCAAGCCTTCGGCAACCGAGTACAGGGCGTCTTCGAGTATCCTCAACTGCAAGGGGTCGCCCGTTTCGGTGACAAGCGGCTGCCTCAGGCTGATACGCAGCAACAGCAAATCGGTGGAGAAGACGTGGCCCAGAAACACGTTTTCATAGGTACCAGAACACTGATGAGCCGGCCTCGGCTTCCCGTACGAGAACTCAATCTTGTAGGGTCGGCTGTGTGACGCGTGCGGCTGCTCGTCAACCGAGGCGCGTCCGCACTGGTTGCAGATCCAGAATCCGCTGCGACCGCCCGACGTCTCCTGTCCCTTGTTGACAGTCACCAACTGGCGGTCAGTGGTGACTACGTACATGACGTTGCGGCCGACGGTTCGCAGACTGGGCAGATCATCCTTACCCACCGGGACGGGAAACTGCGCGGCCGTCGCGTAGGTAATGTCCTGATCGCGATCATCGTCCTTGAGCGCCCTGCCTTCCTCCGGCAGGAAGACCTGGGGCACCACCATGTGGGTGTGTTTCAGGTCGCTTTCGCACACCGGGCAACGCGCCCCGCCCTGTGTAACGTCATTCAAATCCGCAACAAAGCTGCAATTCTCACAGTGCACCAAAGTGTGACGTTCCTCAAAGATCGCCTCGGCACGATTCTCGACGTCGGGCAATGTGTTCGCGACCACCCCGCCGGAGCGATAGGTTTCCTTGTTGATGACAATCAGGCGTCCGGGGGCATATTCGCTCAGTGCCTTGCCAATGGACTGCTGCGGCCGTTCGACGACCTCCATCTTCCACTCGTTGTTGCGCTGAATCAGGCGCTCCACAAGGAAACTCGATAGGTCCGTGGGGAAAGCATAGCTGGGCAGCAAACCCTTGGCGAATAGGAACTCCAGCAGTTCTTGATCAGCGATGGCCTCGCGCTCGGAACGCCGGTCCTCCTCCTCCTCGCCGCCTTCGGCAGCTTTACCTTCACTTGCTGCGGTTGCTGCTGCCATTTCAGCCCGGAAACGGGCGAGAGTCGCCAGCAGGTCCGCGGCCTCTTCGCCGATCCAGGCGTCGATCGTTCGGGGGACGACGCGGAGGTCGTCCGGCAGCCAGTTGCGAATCAGAGGGCGCAACTGGCCGGTTGGCGCAAGAAGCTCCTGACGCACCCACATGTCGAAGCTTGCGATATCGAGCCCCGACATCGGCTCGCCGAGGAAAAAGTCCGTAGCCTTGCCAAGTGCCCGGAACAGGGCAGACGATCCCGCCCCGACGGATACATCGTGGTGGTCCATGTAGTTGTGGAAAAACGTTTGGAAGAGGTAGGCGACGATGTGGCGCCGCGCGATCTTTGGGTTGTCGACCTTGACGTCGGGATTGCGGGGATCGCCAGCGACGATCTGTTCCGGGTTGTTGTAATAGTAGCCGTCGTGAGGGCCATTCTGCGCATAGGTCAGCACGGTTGAAAGCGACGAGCCGCGGCGTCCCGCCCGGCCGGCTCGCTGCTGGTAGTTCTCCCGCTGCGGCGGCACGTTGCGCAGGCCTACCGCAACCAGGGAGCCGATATCGACACCCACTTCCATGGTCGTGGTGCAGCTCAGCACGTCTATCGGCTTGTCTGACTTCGCGATACGGACGTCCTTGAAACGCAGTTCAAATTGTTCGGTGGTCGCGTGCACCCGCGCATTGTCGCGGTTTGACAATTGGGCGGTATGTTCCTCGACTGAAATACTGCGCAGTTGCGCACCGCCTGTCAGCACACGTTCCACCGGCGCACGCCAAAAGCCCTTGCGTGCCCTGATATACTCGCTCTGGGAAGGCGTGACCGATTCCAGGGATCCTGAACCGCAAGCCGCGCAATGACGATGAACAGTCATCGGCAACAGCGCGGTGCAGTCGTTGCAATGATGCCAGGTCATGTCCAGGTCGATGTGAACGATGACCTTGGCGGGATCGATGAAGATCGCGCCGGCGGAGTCAGCCAGCCCCAGTTCGTTCGCGAGCTCCTTCTCGACCAAACCGAGGGTCGCCAGGTCGATCTGCAGGGCGGCGGCCAGCGCGGGCCGGATTCCCCTCGGAAAAGCGCCGTTGCTGCCCCACGCGTTCCTCCAGCGGCCTGCCGCCGACCCGCGGACGTTGCCTTCGATGGTATGGTCAAAGGCGTAGCCGTCCGCCACATGCATCAGCCACGCGGCGGCCAGGCCGGACATGTCTGCGGCGGAAAGCGTTGGAAACAAAGGGGCAGCCACACTAACAAGCTTCGCCAGCGAGCGCCGGGCCGGAAAGAGGCAACCCACCGTCGTGCCGGCCAGCGAGTAATATCGGCCGCACAGTTGCCTGAGGAGAGCCACCCTGTAGCGGCTGGGCGGCGGTCCAGGGTCGAAGTCGGCCAGCAATTCCTCGATAGGTTGGTCTGCATGGTCCTTTTGGAGGCGCTTCACCTGGTCCTCGATCGTCTGCGCGTCCTCCCGGTCAAAGATTGGCAAATTACTGTCGCTCAGAACCTTGAGCACGGCGATGTAAAGACCGCGGTCAGGCCGCGGTTCGCGACCCGCCTGGAGCAGCGCCCGTGTGGCCAGCGCCAACACTTGCCGAAAAATGTCTTGCTCTACCTCCCGCGGAATATCCCGAGCCAACCGGGCCGCCTTCTGCCGGCCGTCCGAAAAGAGGAGGACCTTGCGACCGCCATTAGGATACTCGCGGGTTTCGGTCCGCGAAGCCGGTTGGCTGTCCAACTGCGTCTTCACCAAGTTTGCGAAAGGCGCCTCGCCCTTGGTGGCGTGGTCCATAATAGTGGATGTCTCACTGCGCAGAGTTGGTTCACCGCAGGCACAGCAATTGCCAAATCTTACGCCGTTCTTGACCCAGTCCTGGTTCTGGGTGGGCAGATAGACGCGGATAAAACCTTCTGCCGGCCGCTCGGTGCTGTAATCAAGACGGCCGCTCCGGATGTCGAGCCAGGCGGAAACGCAGTCGAGAAAGCTCGGGGTGGGCGGTTCCATCAGCACTTCCACCTCGACTAGCGGCGGCTGGCGACCTTCACGGAAGGGCCCGGACGGCGTGCTCCAGAGGAAATCAGGTTGCGGTCCATCTGCGTAGCCCCGCAAGTAGGCGGTACCGCACTCACGGTGCGTCAGGAGCTCGAAGACCCGTCCACCGCACTGGCACTGCCGGCGGTGGTGGGTGTGCAGCCTGCCGAGAATCCGGCCAGGTCCCTGATGGCGTGCATGGGAACAGTTCGGATCGACGCAGGCGCATAGCCCCGGCAGGCCGCGAAAGAACATGTGCAGGCGGGTGGGCAAGAGTACGCGGTCGTCCGCTTTGCGGCGCGCAAAGGGGGCCAGCGCAAGCAGGGCCGCTAGTGCGCGAGTACCGTCGGGATGGTGCTCAAACAGTTGCTCCTGCAGGGTATCCAGCGCGAGGGCCTTGCCGGATACAAGCTCGATGAGCCTTTCGAGCACTGGAAAACCGGTAAGGTTGGCAAACAAGTAGTCGGGCAGGTCTTCGGCCGACGTCGGTTCCGACCAGCCCAACCCAGCGGCCAACGCGGCTACCGCGTCTCGCGCAGTCTCTGGATGGGTTGCGTATTGTTCGAAAGCTGCCAAATCAAAAACCGCGAGCACGTCGGTCACGCGGTCGCTAGGCTGGCCGCTGCCGTGGCGCTGTTCACGCGTACCGGTGATAACCGCGAACCCACGCGGCGATTGGCGTGGCAATCCAGTGAGATTGCGCGCGAACTCGTCGATCGCTGCCTCAGCGGCTGTACCCTGCCCCAAGCTGGCGCTGGTCAAGATGAAGCGCACGCGCTCACGTGGCACGTCAAGACGTGCGAGCAAGCGTCTGATCAGCAGAGCAACCTCCGCACCGCCAGCGCCCCGATACATGTGCGCCTCGTCGAGCACCAGAATCAGCTCATTGGCGCTGTCGGCGTGCAGCCACTCCTTCGTCTGCTGGAAAATGGACCGCTCGATTGGCCGCATCAGCATGTATTCGAGCATCGAGTAGTTGGTGATAAGGATATCCGGGCATGCCCGCTGGGTTTCATCGCGAGTCATCATCTCGCGGTCGCCAGGCTGGGTGATCAGACGGCGATCCCAGTGGCGATAGCGCCGTGGTGCACCGCCCTTTGGGTTGGGCTTCAGTTCCTCGTGTTGCTTGCCATAAAACGCGGTCAGGTCCTTTGACGGCCATTGCCCAATCTTGGTAAGGCCTGACACTGTCTCGGGAGTCGCCATCAGGGGCAGGTAAAAGCTCTCGAACAGCGGTTCGATACGCTCGCCGTCGCGCTTGGCCGAGCGCAGTCCTGGATAGGGCGATCGGCCGGTGTAACTGCCAAAGCGCACCGGCCGGGCGCGACCCGTCGAAACAATAGCCGATGCAACCTCGTCGCCGAACAGCCGGCGAATGCGGCCCAGTTGATCATTGACCAGAGCGTTCATCGGATAGAGCAGCAAGGCACGGCAGCCCGGCAGCGCCGCCGTGGCTGGCCGATCGTGTGCCTCTTGCGTCAGTTGGCCGATGATCGGCATCAGAAAGCTCTCGGTCTTTCCCGAGCCGGTACCGGTGGCGACGATGAGATCAGAGCCCGCGAAATACCTCTCAAGGGCTTGCGCCTGATGGACGTAGGGCCGGGGAAACAAGCCGACTTTTGCCGCTGCAAGCTCCGCCAACACCCTTGCCACCGCTGGTGGCAGCTCAAGTTGGTCATAGGGAGCCCCCAGTTCATAAACCGGAGTAGACTCAACAAATGGAGCCTGCGCGACCGCACCGTCCTCCTGCAGCAGCAGCCGCCGCTCTTGGATGAGTGCCTGGTTGCGCACGTGGTATTGCGCCTCAATGTAGCCGCGCAGGCTTGCGCCCAGCCGGCCAACCGTGGCGTGTACTCCGTGCTCGCTCTGCTCGACCCCGTTGCTCATCACACTCCCCCTCTCAGTCTTATCCCAAGCCGCCCAAGCGCATGTGCGACGAACGGCATGGCGCTGACCGGGAAAGCCATGGAGCGGACTGACCGGGGAGTTGGGCCTTCACATTCCCACCCAAGCGCCAGAACGCGGGCCTCCTCCATGGGCAGATCCTTGGCCAGCGTAACCTGCACCAGATCATTGTCCCGCCTGGCATTTAAAGTGCGTGTAGCGCGAAGCGCGTCATCGTAGGCAAAGCGGAACCGACGCGCGTGTCCATGGTCGACGGAAGTTGCGCGCCGCAGTAATAGCCCGCCGGCCGTGGGCTCTAACTCTCCGAGATAGTACGGTCGATTGTAGAGCGACGTTGGCTTTGCCTGCGCCCGGCACAGCCGCAAGGAAACACCGGCAAGTTCAACCTCGCGGGCATTTATCCAGCGTGATCGCGACTGCCGCACGGCTTGGTCCGGAGCGTACACTTCGAGGTGGTCGGCTGGCATTACCGCCTGCTGGAGACGTGGGCGATAGATCTTGAGTGCCTTGCCCATCCAAACGCCGATGGGTTCGGTGCGACCGAGCCAATCATCAAAGCTCTGCACGACCATCTGCGTGGCGCCGGCATTCGCATAGCGCATGACACCTGCCGCGACAAATCCGCCTGACGGGAGAGCGCCCAGCAAGAAGGACAAGCCACCCGATAGTGCAACGGCGCGCGGAGGTGTCGACTTCCAGTAGCCTCCAGGTGACCGCCAAAGGTCGCCCGTTTCCTCAAGCGCCTCCAGCACCTTGTTAGCCAGCGGACGCGCCTCGGCAGGCGCGAGCAAGCCCCCAAGATTCGTTTCGATCATGTCGGTGAGGCGCCCCGTGAACACGCCATGACCATCCCGCGCTCCGTCTGCATCGCATGCAGCGTGGAGGTGCGCCGCAATCAACGCGCGCCGAACCGCCTCTGGGGGGCCTTGAATCGACAAGCCGACCATCGCACTCGCCAACACCTCGGAGGCGGAAAGGAGACGCAATGACAGGGCCATCTCGGTGCTACTCCCTCCTGATACCGGCAACGTCGAGCAGGCGTTGGAGCCGCGTGTCTACATGGTCCTCGCTATCGATCCGCCCGCCATCGAGTTCCTCCTCGATGTCCTCCGGCGCCAACCCAGTCATGCGCCATAACGGCCACAGCCAGCCATAGGAGGTGGATTGGAGCGAGGTAGGCGCGTTTGAAGTACGGAAAGCCTCAAGCATGGACATGAAGGCTGTTGCAGTCCGCTCGATGCGCGGGTTGCGCAACGAACGATCCCGCCGCAAAAGCCTCAGCAGTTCTTCCGTTTGGGCTTTGCCTCTGGAGAGTTGCATCGACAAGGCCTTGGGATCGAGCGACGCCAGCTCCCCTGCGGTGACGGTGGCGTTTGCCTTGGGGAAAATGCTCCAGTCCAGCACATCCGCGTCGAACACCGGTCCCAGTTGGAGATAGAGCGGCTGCTCCGGAAATGTCGAAAGTCCGTCCGCCAGTGTTGCCACCACCAAGACGCCTGCGTCGCTGATCAGGTCTGCGATCGCATCGGCCAGCAGTTCGAAGGGTGCATTGTTGACTCGCTCCAGCACCAGTGCCGCGATCGTGCTATCCTGTTTGCCAAGTGCCCCCACCACATCGGTGTCGAACGTCGTTGCATCCACAAAACCGACCGGCACCCGCGTCCGCACCACATTCTTCCCGGCGAGGGCCATTGCCGTCGCACGGGCCAGCTCTGTCGAGAATGATCCCTTGAGAAACAGCACCCTGCCGGCCACGGCAGCGGCGAGCACTTCCTCCGCAAAGACCGCGGCGCCCGGAGACTTGAGGCCAAGCGCAGCGTAATTCGATGTCAGCAGGGCCGCAGCCTCTGTACCCGTCGCGAGGGCCTTGATCGGGTCCGGCCATTGCTCCAGTGGCACAACCCGCAGCGACGGGGTGGACGCCACGGTTGGTGCGTCGGTCTGCACCGGAGCCGGGCTGGCGTTCTGCGCCAGTTGCCCAAGCCTCTCGGTGATCTCGGCAAGCTGTTGTTCAAGCTCCGTGGTGTGCTTGCCTGCCCGATCCTCGGTGTCGCTCCAGAGCGCCTCGAGGTCGGCCACGTTACGTTCAACGGCCTGCAGACGCCCGTCTGCCGCGGCGCTGACTCTCGCCACCGCCTCGCCATGGGTTTCCAATTCCTTCCGCACAGCCGCCAGTTGGGCAAGCACCGTTTCTAGTGCGCGCGAAGGGACACCCTCTCCGACGACCGGAGCCGGCCGGGCCATGAGACCGGCCACGGTCTCCGCCAATCGCGCCACCTCGCCTGTCAATCTCTCAACGTCGCCCTGCAGGCTGTTCAAGAGTTCCTCGTGGCCCTGCAGACGGTGCGGCAGGACGGACAGCGCCCGGTCTCTCTCCACCGCCATCAGCGGTTTGGCGCTGCTTACCAACCCTTCAAGCGCATCGGTGGTTTCGAAGGGGCTAAATTGGAGTAGCCGCGTAATCGTCTCTGCAGCACAATTGTTGAGAAAGGACTGTTCATGCAGGCTGCGGAAGAGTGCTTCAATCTCCGCTTGTGGCTGGTCCGTGACCACCTGTGGATGGTCTTTTGCAGTTGCATTCTCGATCGCGTCGAGCAACGCGGCGAGACCCTCGACATCCTTCAGGTGCTGTTCCGCCCACGCCCGCCACAGAAAATAATAGGCCAGGTCAGCGTGCTCCTTGTTGGCCTTTGGAGCGCCGCCCTTCTTGAGAAAGTGATAGAGCAGCGCCTGCTTGCGCTTCGGGAGGCTGGCGGCACTATCCTTGCGAAAGCCGTCAACACTAGGCAGCACGCTCAATAGTTCCCGGTTGGTCTTGCTGGTCACTTCGTTGAAGAAGGCCAGCAGTTCGCGGTCACCAAGCGCGCGTAGCCGCTTGACAGCCTGGGGCGTAGGCGACGGCTGGGTCATGTTGCGTGCCTGTTTACGCGAATCCGGGTCACGGCAAGATTGCGGTGAGCCTCAAGCCAACGCGGCGCAATCAGGGCGCGCACTGCGGTCGAAAGCGCCTCGTCGGACTGCGACCTTGAAGCGACCCCCGCCTGTCCAGCGGCGGCGAGAACCCAACGGGCGTGCGCACGGGTGGCTGGCGGCAGGTGCCGGTTCGGCCCGGCCGTGGCCAACCACATATCGAACCACCATCCGCCGAACGGACCCAAGTCCAATACCACGTCGCGTTTAGTGTCACGCAGCGCGTCTTGTAGTTCAGCGAGGGCTTCCGTCGTCACTGTCTCGGTTAGCGAATGGGGTTCCGCGGCGGTGGTCGCGAAGGCGAGTTCGGCCCAATCGACAGTTCCCGCCAGCCGTGACCGAAGGCGCGGAACAAGTCCGCGCGGAACATCGAGGCCAGAAAGGTCGATCGAGCCGGCCCGCACCTGCTCTAGTAGTGGCCGTGCCTCGGCCGTGCTCGCCGAAACCGAGCGTGAACCGAAGGTCAGAAGAGCCCCCCTTGCAGCTCGCACAACAGGTCTGACCAGCACCTCTGGCAATAGCCGCCCCTCGGCCTCCAGTACAGGCGGCTCGGTCGCCGGAAAGCCGCTAACCCGTATGAATTGCCATTGTCCCCGTGCGAGGGGCACGGAGGCATTGTCATCACCGCTGCGTGCGCGCAGCAGGATTGCTTCACCGTGGCCATCGCCTGCATGGATCGCCAAGGTGAGTTCGCCCCTGGTGTCCAGGACAAGGCGCGCCGATGTGTCGATGAGGTGCATGGGCGGTGCCACCACGCCCCACCGGCGCTTGGCCTGTTGCACCGCCAAACCGGTAGCCCGCCTGATCCACTCGGCCAGCCCTTCGTCGGCCACCTGCGGGAGCGTGACCAGCAGGCAGCTCCATTGCTTCAGGTCAGCCAGACGGGAGACTGCGAGTTGCGGCGGCACACTCGCGGCGAGCTCGGCACGCTGCACGAAATAATAGGTAGCGCCCCAGTCCAGGCCGGTTGCCAACGCCTGTCGGCTGCCTCTGCCGGCCGAAAAGACCGTGCTCCGCACGGTATCCAAACCGGGTATCCGCTCCTGCAAGGCGACGCCAAAGGCATTGTCCACGTCCCCGCTGACCCAGGCCACGCGGAACGTCGGGGAGTCAGGGTTAACCGCGTAGGCTCGCGCTCCATCGTGCAGCCGGGCACAGGCTATCTCGACCCGGAACCCGTCGCCACCGCCATCGAAGGTCAACCTGCCCCTCGGGGTGGGCGCGCGGGGAATCTGCACCTCAAGGCCCCAACGGGCCGATACCCTGCCGACGGGCGGCTGCACATACAGAATAAGGGTAAGAGGCAACTGAGGAGTGGCTGGCTCTGGCCGCGTCTGCACGGCCGTCTCCGCCCTTGGCCCCTGCCATCCCTCGGACGCATGATAAAGGTGGCACTCCGGTCGCGCGGCACCCGAGAGGTGGGCAAAGTGCGCATCGCGATAGGTGCCTTGCCGGGGGCTAACACGCGCACTGCAGACAGGACAGGAGTAACGGCGGTGCCGCTGCGCCAGCGAGGCCTCTACCCGCTGTCCGCTCGCAACGTCGATGGCGAAATACATCCCCTCAGCCCGTTCGTCTGGCAGATTGCGCAGACTGTTCCTTCAACTCGGCAAGGCTACCGGCAACGGCGCCGCTCACCAACTGCGGCACGCGGTCTTTTCGCCAATTGCGATAAGCCGGCTCGCGGATGCCGCGCGGGGCCATCCAGCGGCTTACTGCCAGCGCCGATACCTCGTCGACGCTCAATAGGTTGCTATAGTCAGGATCGGCCCCGCTCCCACGGAGGATGTCGACCGTGTTGGCTGCCAGGCTGCACAGAAACACTTGCCGCTGGATGCCGTGTTTTAGCAATGACTCTTTGAAGCCCAGCCGCGTCAGAGCCGCCTTAATGGTGCGCAGCCGCCAGTTTGGGCCCTCGCCGTACTCATGGTGGTCGGCATAGCCGTGGTTGAGCTGCCGGAGATAGGCTCGCAGTTTCTCGAACAGGGCGTCTGTAATGTGGAAGTGCCCCCAGCCGATGGTATAACCCACCGGCTGGAAGTAGCGTGTGCCACCAAGAGCCAATCGATTATAGACCGACGAACGCCCCATCGATGAGCTGGTTGTCACCATCAGCAGGCTAGCCTGCTTGGCGGCTCCCGAAATGATGCCAATGGACTTACCGTAGGTGTCCTTGAAGTCCCGCACCACTTCCTGTGACCGCACCAGCGCAGCCACAGCTTTGCCGCCGAGCAGGAACGAGTACGGCGGCACCGCACCCAGCACATAAGCATCCATCAGGTGCACCAGCCGCAGCGAACGGTCAGCCGAGCTCCAGCCGACCAACTTGTCGCGTACCGACAGGTTGAAAACAGGGTCGCCCAAAGCGATGATCCCGGCCAGACGGTCGTGACCCTCGTCCCATACTAGGTAGCGCAGGCGGCGGCCAAACCCAGCCGATACGGGTACGGACCAGGTTAGCGTGGCCAGCCGGAACAGGTCGGCATCCTTGGTATCGCTGCGCACTCGCCGAAGCGCCAACCTGATGTTGGCGGGTTCAATCTCGTCGCCGTCCGCAAAATGCGGCAGGAGTTCCTCCGCACATCGGGCAAGGAAGACGGTGTTCGCCTCAAGCTTGTCGCGACGTTGCTCCCCATGAAGCTGCCGCACCGCCTCCTTGTCTTGCCCCGGCGGCAATAGCAAGCCGTTCTTACCCTTTTTGAATCCAAGGCGCTTGAGATGCTGGCGCACCGCGCGTTTCAGTTGCGCTTCCGGCGTCGGAAACTTAACTAATATGCCCCTGGCCATCGGCACTTTTCCCCCAATCCCTCTGGCTGTTCCAGATTGTTGTTTGCATTCGACAATGAACCAACAGTCTAAACCCAACAGCTGCCTAGAAGGCAGGCAGTCGCATAAGGCCGAGATTCGCGAGCACTGTCGATCCCTCAATCCTCCTCGCCCACGACAACACCCCGGATTCTTCAACGGAGAACATTCGTGAGGCTTTGGGCGGCGCGAATTGGCGTTCCGCGGGCGGCATGAGCCTGCGGTTTATGAATGCGGTCTCTTAAAGTCCGGAGGCTGGTCGCCTTCACCAAAACCGGCGCCTATGGTACCTCCGACCAAGGCAAACACTCGACGCGAGAGCCGCCACTTCCCTTGAAGACCCTATATCGGCTCCATCCGTGCCACGCTGCTAAAGTCTTTGGCTCCCAGTTGTCGCGAACTGTCAACAATACCTGGCAGGGCTGGTTTGAGAGAAAGGCACCGCACGCATCCATGTTCCGATGGTCGAATGGCCATTCGCTCCCGTCTAAGATCAGTACGGTCGGACCGCGCCTGGCTCTTTCCCTCGCCAACGCGCATGCAAACTCAAGCAGGACGCGGACCTTCGCGCTTCCGGATAAGGCCCCTAACACCACTCCACTTGGCCCGCCCAGCCGGAGAGTTACCTCAGTTTCGCTTTCGGAAAACATCTCCTCACCTTCTTCGTCTTCACCAAGATATTTCGGTTCGTCGTAGAAGGCCAAATCGCGTCCCCACGTGGTGCCATTCCGCTGAATATCCTGGACAAGGCTTCTCAAAACCGCGCGGGAGAGTCCGAAGTTGGCAGCAATTCTCTCGTCATCTTCACCGCCGTGATTACGGAGCGACGCACCGGCAGTTTCTCGAAGATAAACTACTGAAAATATTTTCGGGACTTCGACGACAGGAACGCCGTCAATAACCAACTTCGTCACGCCGTAATCGAATGCCCCGTCGAGCCGCCTTTTCTCGGGTATGAAGGCGACAACCGATGTAAGAATTGGAGAGGCAGGGATTGCCCAACGGTGCGGGAGTTCTTCGCCCAAGACGGCAGAGATCCAATCACAAATCGCCGTCTTTCCGTAGGATGCTCCTTGGAGCAGCGTAAACTGCCCGAACTCGAGTTTAGCATCCTTCTCGAATAGGAAGCTCTTTTGGACAACGATTTCACCCAGCCATCCGATAGCGGTGGGAAGGCCGTCCCGCTCCCGTCGCAACTGAGCCTCCTGCAGTTGCTTCCAGCCTTTAAGGAGATCAGCCGGATATACGGCGCCGCCATTGGTATCGATCAGGCGACCGTGTGTCGCACACGCCCAAACTCCATTCTCAGCGTCGGAAAGCTGTTCAACTGATAGACCGCCGCGACCCCGGGGGCCAGCAACTCCGGCGCTGTAGATATGGCACGCCGTCCCAGTCAGGGCGACTTGTTGCGGAGTGGCGCCGGGGCCAGAAGTCGGAGTTGGGCAACCTGGCACGGCACAGCGGAAGTTCGCACGTTCAGCGATCGTCCGCACGGTTGATGGTTTAAAGTCCGCGCCTTCGCGCCCCCTGGAAACTGCCATTCTACAATCTCTTTGACATCAAACCTCTAGTCGCATCAATGCGCGGACGTCGCAAGGCTGGCTTCCCATAGTTTTGTTCCGGTGCGACGGATGCAAGATGTGACCGCTGCCGGTTACACGAAAGTTACATAAACATGCTTGGCGGGGCTTAGTGTCATGCAACTTCTGATGAGCGACCCGAGACATAGGTGACGTTTTGTACCTATGACATGGTGAAGTGCACCCCTCGGGTGGGACAGAGATCAGTAACAGTTCTCCGTTTCTGAGATTGCCGCAGGGGCTTCCCGCCGCAATCGCGTTAGGCCGGATTCATATTCATCCGGCGATTGATAATCGATCACCGAATGCAGGCGCTGCTTGTTGTACACGGCGTCGATGAATTCGCCGATCCTGTTCCTTGCATCGTCGATGTCGCGATGGGCTCTGCCGTCGGCTTCCTCCTCCTTCAGCGTTCGCATGAAGCGCTCCGCCTTGGCATTGTCCTAGGGATTGCCCACCCGGCTCATGCTCGGCTGGATGTCGTGTGCCGCAAGTCGTGCGGCGTACTCGGCACAGGCATATTGCACGCCGCGATCGCTGTGAGATGCAGCAAGAGACCTACCCCATCAGCACGCCGGCTAGCACCAGCCGGGCGCAGCTGCTCACCCAAAAGGGCAATCGCCAGAAATGCCCCGATAAACGGCGCGGGCGAATAATAAGCGCCGCTTCGATGCGAATGGTTGTTGCTCATCGGCCATCCCAAACGACATAGAAGGCGGCAATCTACACGCCACCTTTCCAGCGCAACAGCCGCATGGCGTTGGCTGTCACCAGCACCGTCGCGCCTGTGTCGGCGAGAATGGCGGGCCACAGGCCGGTGATGCCGACTAAGGTCGTCACAAGGAACACCGCCTTGCGCCCCAACGCCATGGTGATGTTCTGCTTGATGTTGGCCATGGTCGCCTGAGACAGTTTTATCATCGCCGCGACATCGCCGACGCGGCCATGCAGCACCGCCGCATCTGCCGTCTCCAGGGCGACATCGATGCCGCCGCCCATGGCAATGCCGATGTCGGCCGCGGCGAGCGCCGGCGCATCGTTGATGCCGTCGCCGACCTTAGCGACCGTCAGCCCCTGCCCTTTCAACTCGCCGACAATGCGCTGCTTGTCTTCGGGCAGCAGGTCCGAGCGCACCTCGATATCGAGGTGCTTGCCGATTGCTGCCGCCGTGCGCTGGTTGTCGCCAGTCAGCATGACAGTCCTGATGCCAACATCGGTCAGCGCCTTGAGGCCGGCCTGCGCGTCCGGCCGAGGCTCGTCGCGCATGGCGATGAAACCGGCCAGCACATCGTTGATTAGCAGCACCGACACCGACTTGCCCTGGTCGTTGAGTTCGGCGATGCGGGCCGCCTGCTCGGCCAGGGCAGCGCGACCTTCTCGCCTCCAGCGATCGGCGAGCCCAGGAACACGTTCTTACCGCCAATGCGACCTACGACGCCCTTGCCGCCGAGCGCGTTGGCCCCCGCCGCTGGCGGCATCGGCACGCGATCGGCCTTGGCCTTTCGCAGGATAGCCAGGGCCAGCGGATGGCTCGATCCGGTTTCGAGTGCAGCGGCCAGCATAGCACCTCTTTTTCGCTGATCTCGATGGCCACGACATCCGTCACCACGAGCTTGCCTTGAGTCAGCGTCCCGGTCTTGTCCAAAGCCAAGCGGTGATCTTGCCCAAGCCTTCCAGCACCCCGCCGCCTTTCATTAAAAGACCACGCCTGGCACCGGCCGAGAGCGAGGCGGCGATTGCCGCCGGCACCGATATGACGAGGGCGCAGGGGCAGCCGATGAGCAGCAGCGCCAGGCCTTTGTAGATCCATTCGTTCCAGTCGCCGCCGAAGGCCAGCGGCGGGACGACGGCCACCAGAGCCCCCACGGCGACGACGGCGGGCGTATACCAGCGTGAGAAATGGTCGATGAAGCGTTCCGTCGGCGCCTTACTTTCCTGGGCCTCCTCGACCAGCTTGACGATGCGGGCGATGGTGTTGTCGGACGCCGCAGCCGTGACGGTGATGCGCAACACGCCGTCGCCATTGATGGTGCCGGCGAATACGTCCGCGTCGACGCCCTTGCGCACCGGCACGCTTTCCCCCGACACCGGCGATTCATCGATGGCGCTTTCGCCCTCGATGATCTTGCCGTCGGCTGGAATGCGATCGCCCGGCCGCACCAGAATGACGGCGCCAACCCCAAGGGCTTCGGCCGGAACTTCGCGCGTGGCGCCATTCTCCTCCAGGAATGCCGTCTTGGGCACCAGCGTGGTCAGCGCCTGGATGCTGGAGCGCGCCTTGCCGGCGGCCACGCCTTCCAGCAACTCTCCGACGAGGAACAGGAAGACCACGGTGGCGGCTTCCTCGCCGGCACCGATGATGACGGCGCCGATCGCCGCGATGGTCATCAGCATTTCGATGGTGAAGGGAATGCCGGCGAGCGCGGCCATCACAGCTCGCCGTGCAATCGGCACCAGTCCGATCAGCATGGCGGCAATGAAAAGCCAGACGCCGGTGGCCGGCCAGACATAGTGAATCGCAAAAGCTGCGGCCAATGCGGCGCCGCTGGCGATGCTCAGCCGGCCTTTGGCGCTGTTCCACCACGGCCCCGTGGCCGGCGTGTGGTCGTGGCCATGCAAGCCCTCCACGTCGTCGTGGTCGTCATTGGCTGTGCCGGCATGGTCGCGGCCAGCATGGTCGTGGCCAGCGTGATCATGGCCGCCTTTGGTGCCGTGCCCGGCCGGCTTGGCATTCCGTCTTGTTTCGCTCGTGAGCTGAGCCACAGAATAGCCGAGGCCCGTCACCTTCTTTTCGATCGCGGCGAGGTCGCTTTCGGCAGTGTGCCTGATGGTCATGGTGCCGGCAGTGACCGAGACGTTCACATCCCGGACTCCATCCATGCGCCGCACCGCGCTATCGATTTTCGTCGCGCAGCCGGCACAATCCATGCCTTCAACGCGATAACGAGTTTGTGCGGCGGTTGCAGGCATCGTCTCACTCCTCGAACCATTCCAGCGGCACGCTACATTCTCTAGCGACTAGAGGAGCAAGCGAAAAATCATGCGCAGTGTCCCGATTGGCGAAGCGGCACGACAGAGCGGCGTGAAAGTGCCGACCATCCGCTACTATGAGCAGATCGGCCTGCTGCCCGCGCCGAACCGCAGCGAGGGCAATCGACGGCACTATGAAACCAGCGATTTGCGCCGGCTGGCGTTTATTCGCCATTCACGCGAGTTGGGGTTCGACATCGAAGCCATCCGCACCCTGCTGACGTTGCAGGATAATCCCAGCCAACCCTGCGCCACGGCCGACACCATAGCCCAGGCGCGGCTGGCCGACGTCGTTCAGCGGATACGCAGCCTCACGGCATTGAAGGCCGAACTGGAACTCATGGTCGAAGGCTGCCGGCACGGGAAGGTCGGCGAATGCCGGGTGATTGAGGTGCTGGCCGATCACAGCCAATGCGAACACGCCCGGCACTGACTGGACCCGATCTCGAACGATTTAATCATTCGTGAGCCGGCCTTTCCGCCACCATCCAGGTCATGAGGCGCGACTGCACGGCGAGGTGATGATTTTGACCACGGCTAAGCCACGAGCTGAAGTGCGGCTTGCACTCCGGCAATTGTCCGGAAACGGTAGCAGCGGCCCTCTATTCCTTTGCATCGGCGCGTCACAAGGACGTGATTTGCTTTGCCCATGTAACAAATCAGATGGGCCAGACCGAAGGTGATTTTGAGAAAGGCGGAGCGGCACCGCCGATGCGTTGGCCGTATCGCTTCGGTCGCCCGAAATGCCATGAACATTGCCGACACTTGAAGATAAAAACACGCTGGGACCGCAACCGTTGCCCTGAAATTCTCAGCGAAATGCAGACGGACCCGTTTAAGTCGGACTTGGTGCCCAGGCTTTGCCCAGCGCGATCCTGAATTCATAGACCTTTGCTTAAAACTTCGCACGTGTCGCTGCGCGAGTAAGGTGGCAATAATTCTGTGCTGCGGTTTACCTGCGGTCATCCAGAATGTTCAGGGCGTAACGCGTGTGTCGCCGTTCGCCAGTTCTTGTCATCGCGCCCTTGGAAACGAGGTCTTGCAGATCTCTTGTCGCCGTCGCGCGCGATGCTTGAGTGATGGCGATGTAATTCTCGGCGCTGAGCCCTCCTTTGAACCCGTCGATGCCTTCGCGGAACATTCGGGTGATGACCTTTTCCTGCCGCTCGTTGACTTGGTTTCGGTAGCGTTCGTAAAACTTGGCTTTAGCTACGGAGAATTCGACGCGGACCAGCGTTACGCGTTGCGCTTCAAGGATCGTGTTGGCAAAGTAGAGCAGCCAATTTGTTACCGCGTTGCTCTTATTGCTGGCCTGCAGGTTGTCGTAGTAGGCCTTGCGGTGGCGTTCGATCGTGTATGCCAAAGCGATGAGACTTGGTTCACCCAGGCTTTGAGCAAGCGCCTTTTCGCAGAGGGCACGGCCTACGCGGCCGTTGCCATCCTCAAATGGGTGGATGCTCTCGAAATAAAGATGCGCGATACCGGCTCGCGTCAACGCCGGGAGCGGCGTCTTACCTTTAGGCGCGGTATCGTTGAACCAAGCGGTGAAAGCATCCATTTCGGCTTTGACCCGCGGTGAGGGAGGTGCCTCGAAATGCATTTTGGGCTTGTCCAGCCGATTGGAAACGATCTGCATGACGTCGGCATGCTGGCGGTAATTGCCAATGGTCTCAATACGCCGTTCCCCCGACATCACCATCTTGTGCCAAGCGTAGAGAGTGCGATGCGAGAGGGCATGGCCAAAATGTAAATACACGTCGGCCATCATTTCCGCGATGCCGCGCTCGGCAGGCGGAATGCGCCTGTTCTCGCTGCCCAGCCCAAGTTGCTGGCGCAGGGATGATTGCAGACTCTCGCGGTTGAGGTATTCCCCTTCAATCGCGGATGTCTTCAAGGCCTCTTCACTGATAAGATCGATACGTATCTGGTCGCGATCGTCAGAACCGACGTGCCGAAAGACACCCAGGAACTCACCCGATCGGAGCAGGAATTCGCTTTCCCGCGGTTCCAATTCTTCCTTATCGTAGGTAAAATGCGGCCAGTCAGCCTGCTCCCAATTCCATACCATGAGTTATAGCGTACCTTTCTATAACTCATAGTGCCTTAAATAATGAGCTATAGCAATCCTCTCTATGCCTCAGAAGACCGGGGTTTTGCCCTGGTACGCACAAGTTCGCCCTGTCTCGCGAAACGAAATCGGGGCGATTTCTTAATCGGCAGGCCGGTCGCTCCAAGTATCTAGGGCCTCCACCAGCGTGCGCACCCCTCCACCCACACAGCAAGCACTATATCGGCATCATGCGCGGGATCGGGAAAGTGATGATGCGCCGGAGAAATTCAACTCCGAAGGCGGAGCGCGCATTCCACGTCAGGTAACTCGAGCCATGATTTCAGATTGGATCGTCCTTGCGGTGTATAGCGAAGCGTCTAAGGACAGATTCCCAAATGCAAGTTGGCAAAGTAGATAATTAGCACCGGCCTCTTCGAGCTGATCAAGAAGAGCTTGTCGCGCGGAAGATGCCGTTCCCACCACGCACAATTCGCTTTCGATTGCTGCATCCAAGCTCAGCGGCAGATTTGGGGGCGTCTGGAGCGCATTGAGGTCGTAGAGGAACCTGAAGCTCTTGAGCCATCGTTCGTAAGCGGGTGCCGCGAGCGCATATGCATCTGTTTCCGATCGCGCGATCACGACCATGCGGAGCATTCCAAGAAATGGCCCTCGCTCGTCCGCGTCGGCACTGCGCTCCCGGCAGGCTCGGAATGCATCTGTAATTCTGCGAACAGAAGAGGCAGGTCCAAGGCACGCGATATTGGCGCCACTTGAAGCGGCCCAGCTGGCCGACTCGGGTCTATTGGTGGCGATCCATGTCGGTGGATGGGGGCGCTGATAAGATCTCAGCGTCAAAGGGACCTCATTCAGCTCAAAATGGCGGCCGCGATAGGACAGCGTGTCGCCCTTCATCGCCTTGATAAGGATTTCGCTGGCTTCCGCATAGTGACCTGGCGCCGCCTCCGCAGCAATCCCGAAGTAACCCAGTTCGACTGGGAGAGAGCCGCGCCCTATACCCAGTTCGACCCTGCCACCACTCAACTGGTCCAGCATGCAGATCTCCTCGAACGCACGCAGCGGATGATAAAGGGCAAGGAGCATTACCATCGGGCCGACGCGAAGGTGCCGGGTGCGCTGGACGACGCTAGATAAGAACAGATTCGGCGATGGGCCCCTCCCGTGCGGAGTGCAGTGGTGCTCTGCCAGATGATATGCGTAGAAACCAAGGTGATCGCAGGCCTCTGCCAAACTCAGGCGATCGGCGTATTGCCGGGCAATCTCGCAGCCGTCCTCGTCCAGGTGGTCGAATATGCCGAAGGTCAGGCCCTGTGGGAAGGCATTCTTCACGCGATTTCTCCAACTCTTTGCAACAGTTCGTGGCTCGCAATGATGCAAGCAAATTCAAATTATCGGTGCGCTTAATGGCCGGGGAACTATCGACTGGTTAAGGCAGAAGCAGCAGCCGCTGA
Source organism: Mesorhizobium sp. WSM4816 (assembly GCF_055811535.1). Lineage (NCBI taxonomy): Bacteria > Pseudomonadati > Pseudomonadota > Alphaproteobacteria > Hyphomicrobiales > Phyllobacteriaceae > Mesorhizobium > Mesorhizobium sp. WSM4816. The sequence continues at coordinate 168,307 of NZ_JBVVQR010000008.1, forward strand.
CGGCCGGCACAGCGGGATCGTTTTCTCCGCCCTTCCAGCTATCTCTCTGGCGGCCTCAAGGAATTCATCCATCTCGGTTTTCGTACCGATGCTGATGCGGATGTAATTTTCCAGCCCTGCATCCGGAAAGAAGGCGACGAGTATCTTTTGCCTTTCCAAGGCTGCTTGCCACCATGAGCCTTCCTGCCCCGGTGGCACACGCGCTAGCAGGAAATTTGCGTGAGAAGGTATTACGGAAAACCCGATTTTCGACAGTGCCACCGTCACCCGCTGTCTTTCATGCTTGATGTGCTTGTGGTTCTCGGCATAGGCGGCGCGGTGCCCAAGCACACTGATGCCAACCGCCTGACCGATCACATTCATGTTGAAGACGTTCTGGAGATCCCGCAGCCTGCCAATGACTTCGGGGTGGCCAAGTCCAAAACCGACGCGAATGCCGGCGGTGGCATAGCTTTTCGAGAATGTTCTCAAGATCAGGAGGTTTGGATAGCGATCGAGGAGATGCAGACCATTGTCCGGTGCAAAATCGACATAGGCCTCATCCAAGACAATCAGACGGTCTGATTGCGATACCAGGCGTTCAACATCGGCCACTGGAACAAACGTTCCGGTCGGATTGTTTGGGTTGGCCAGCAGAATGAACTTGGCATCTTTTGCCGGTCCCAAAAGCAAGTCTTCGACGGGCAAGGAATGATCTGCGCACCAACCGATTTCGAGAAATTGAGCACCCTGCAAACGGGCAAGTTTGCGGTTGAACGAAAACCCCGGCGACATCATCGCCATTCTGTCACCTGGAACCAGGAAAGCTCTGTAGATAAGCCCGAGCAGTTCAGACGATCCGTTTCCGGCGATCACCTGATCCTTCGAGACGCCGTAGGCTTCCGACGCTGCTTGCCTCAAGCTGACGTTGTCGTCTTCTGGATATAGATATTGCCGTTTGAGAGCCGCCATCGCACTTTGCATTATGGCTTTCGGCAACGGAAACGGGTTCTCGTTCGTGTTTAGCTTGACGCAACAAGGATCCGGCGCCGGTTTGTCGGACAGCAGAACATCTAACTGTCCCGCTACTTGCGAAAGGGAAGAAAGCACAGTTTGCAGTTTTGCATCAGACATCAATTTTCTCCGTTTCTGTCTCAGTGCGTTCGGCACGAGCTGGTGATCGAGACATAGGCTGGACCACCGATGATAGCGCTGCCATCAGACCGCTCGTGGGGGGCGACCACCGCGGGGGCAGCGCGGCCTGTGCGATCGGATCGGAATTGGAGGAGCCCGCATCACTCGTCTCAAGGCGCCGAGGCACAAATACTTCGTTGTGCCAGCTACTCGGCTCGGTGATCTGTTCAAAGACGCTTGATCTCGATGCCGTATTTCCTCAACACGTAGCCGATCTGGCGCGGCGTCAGTCCGAGCAGGCGCGCCGCCTTTGCCTGGACCCAGCCACATCTCTCCATTGCCTGGATGACACGTTCGGCATCGGCCATTCTCGCAGAGTGGACTACCCCCGCTGGGTCCAGCGACGGCTGCCCTACGGTGTCCGACGGGGGTGCGACGGCGGCAGATCTACCGGCAGCAGCCGGTGGTAAGGCCGGACTCAGTGGCAGCGGCCCGATCGGCGAGGGTTGCAGCGCGACTTTGCCAAGTCTGCAATTATGCAGCGCCTCGGCGAAGCATTTGTCTTGGCAGCATGCAAAGTCGTCTTTCCCGATTGATGGCCCCGCCGCCAGAACCGCTGTCCGATATACGCAGTTTTCAAGTTCGCGAATGTTGCCGGGAAAGTCACAGTTTACCAGTACTTCGATTGCGCTCGGATCGAACGTCAACATAAGGCCGTTCTCATCGTTGAAATTCCTGAGAAACTCAGCTGCAAGGAGCGGAATATCGCTGCGCCTTTCGCGTAGCGCCGGGACCAGCAAGGGAACAACACTGATGCGGTAGTAGAGGTCGGCACGGAACTCGTTTCTGGCAACGGCCTCTTCCAGGTTCTTGTTCGTAGCGGCAATGATGCGGACGTCGACTTTAATGGTCTGGTTGCCCCCGACGCGCTCAAACTCCTGCTCCTGCAGCACGCGTAAGAGCTTTGCCTGGAACGAGGCCGAAATCTCGCCGATCTCGTCTAGGAACAATGTCCCCTTGTCGGCGAGCTCAAAGCGCCCCTTGCGCGAGTTGAACGCACTTGTGAATGCACCCTTCTCATGGCCGAACAATTCGGATTCCAGCACAGTCTCGGGTAGCGCCGCGCAATTGAGTTTGATGAAGGGCCGCTTGGCGCGCGGGGACAACTCGTGGATAGCCTTGGCGACCAGCTCCTTCCCGGTACCGGATTCGCCTCGCAACAGAACTGCAATCTTGGCCTTGGCTACGAGCGCGACCTTCTCAAGCAGACCGCGCAACGCCAAACTGTCGCCAATCATCCCCTCCACGTGAGTGTTACGCTGCGGGGCCAGGCGCTTCTGCTTTGGCAGGGAGTCCTGCTTTACCATCGGTTGCTCGCGGTCGCCCTCGAAAGAGCGATGCGACTTCACTGCCTGCCCTACTAGGTTGGCGATTAGCGGGAGCAGACAGAGGCTGTAATCGAGCCAAACTCTTGAGCCATGGCGCAGTACGTGGTCGATGGTCAGCGTGCCCACGACATTTGCATCGACGCGAATGGGAACGCCGATGAAGGACACTGGTATGTCGTCGGAAGCCCCGAGCACGTCCATGTCGGCGGCGGTGAAAGCCGGATGAACCGCGATGTTCTCGGTGGCCAGGGGCTTGTCCGTCGCCAAAACCTGGTCGATTGCATTCCGTGGCAGGTACGTCCGGCAGCGCTCACTGCAGCTCTCGGTCCGGCCGGCGCCTGCGATGATCTCCAGTTCGCCATCACCGTCGAAAAGAGAGATGATGCCGTGCCTCATCTGCAGAAACGATCGCAGCAGGTCTACAACCTTGGCCAGCCTGGCCTCGAGCCCGGAGGGGGCGGTGAGCGCTTTCGAAATTTCGTAGATGCCGGCAAGCGCGCTCGCGCGCGACGGCAGAATGGCGGGTTCCGAGTCATCCCTTTTGGTGTCGTGCAATGATGTGCAGCTTGACGAAGTCTGCTCAGCACTGTCTTCAGATTGGCGACCATTGTCCTGATCTGACATGTCATCCTCGATCTTGGGCCGCGACAGCAACGCCGCGCCATCTGGATCTGCGATGTCCCCCCGCGTAGACGCATCATCAGATGGCATCAGGGCCCGAGCCACCGATGGCCGGCACCAACAAGAATGTCTTCGCACCGCGAGCCGCAGCATGATTGGCGCACTTGCTCGCGGGTGGGAGCCGCTTACCGGAACGGTTGAGACGTTGATGCGGGTAGTCGTGATGTGTCGGCGGGAGGACGCCAGAGTTCCGCAGGCGACATACTGCCTTGCATAAGATCAAGTGTGGGTCACGGTTTTGGGCGTCGGTCAGGCCCTGACGAGGGGCAAGCCCGAAAGACGCCGGAGGCAAGGCTTGATGCATGGCTTAGCTATCCTTACTGAACTGAGGCGCGGTTCAGGCTTCCGGAGCGCAACCACACGTTGCCCTACAGAGCGGGAATGAGGATGGCTAGTCAACCGAGCTTTCCTCGCATTTCTGAAAGAAAAGCAGGAGGACATGATAGAATTCCATCAACTGAGATTTTGCCGACAGATGGACGTCGAACGGCAGAGTAACCGCGGCGTGTTCAGGCATGCCCGGCGCGGTGAGCGTACCGAGGTCGACGCCTCCGGTATGCTGTCGCCATTAGTAAGGCTGCGGCGGACACTACGGCCCGAAGTGTCGTCGAGCGGCTTAAGTGTTCGCGCCATGAAGCATCTTCTGAGTCGCACTGATGCGCGCCAGGTCCGGTGATTGATCCGGCCTTATGGTCGAGACGCCACGGCTGCAGCGGGAGCGCAGCTCGGTCGTGTAGGGAATCCTCCACTCCCGTGACCGGCCGGTCGCAAATGCGACAAAGAAGCGAGCGGGCACAGCGGATTCCAGAGTTGCCGACTGGTCGCTGTCAGTCAAAAGCAAATGGGTGCAAAGCTGGGCGTTAGTGCGAGATTTCGCCAGAGATGACGGCAACAGTGCGGAAACCCGCACAGCCCACCCTACTGAGTCTGCCTCACCGAGCGGAGGAATACGCGTATTTGGGCGCGGGTCTCCACTTGGCACGCCCCTTGCTGTTCGACATGCCAGCAGCGCGTGACCGGAGCGCCGCGATGGGAGAAGCGCGGGAGGGAGGAGGCCCGCCCCGATCCGGTCAGGGAGAGAAAAGCTGTTGGCTCCACCAATCCGAAGCGCAGGTCCTGCGCCCCGCAAGGCCTTCTACGCCCAGCTCTACATTCAGGTGCTTACCGCCATCGCCCTCGGTGTCGCAGTTGGCTATTTCTACCCGGACGTCGGCGAGAGCCTGAAGCCGCTCGGCGATGCCTTCATCAAGCTCGTCAAGATGATTATCGCGCCGGTGATCTTCCTAACCGTGACGACCGGCATTGCCGGCATGAATGACCTGAAGAAGGTCGGCCGGGTCGCCAGCAAGGCAATGATCTATTTCCTCACCTTCTCGAGCCTCGCATTGATTGTCGGTCTCATTGTCGCAAATGTCGTTCAGCCGGGTGCCGGCCTGAACATCGATCCGGCGTCGCTCGATGCCCAGGCCGTGAAGGGCTATGCCGCCAAGGTCCACGAGCAGTCGGTGACCGGCTTCCTGATGAACATCATTCCCTCGACGATCGTTAGTGCCTTCGCCGAAGGTGACATCATGCAGGTCCTGTTCTTCTCGGTGCTGTTCGGCATCGCTCTGGCGATGGTCGGCGACACGGGCAAGCCTGTGCTTTCTTTGCTTCAGGCGCTCCTCGCGCCGGTGTTCAAGCTGGTCGGCATTCTGATGAGGGCCGCGCCCGTCGGCGCCTTCGGCGCCATGGCCTTCACCATCGGCAAATATGGCATCGGCTCGGTGGCCAACCTCGCCATGCTGGTCGCGACGTTCTATTTCACCGCCTTCCTCTTCGTATTCGGGATTCTAGGCGCGGTCTGCCGATACAACGGCTTCTCGATCTTTTCTCTCGTGCGCTACATCAAGGAAGAGCTGCTGCTGGTCCTAGCAACGTCCTCCTCGGAGGCCGCGCTGCCTTCGCTCATCGCGAAGATGGAGAACGCCGGCGCGAAGCGTTCCGTCGTGGGTCTCGTCATCCCGACTGGATATTCCTTCAATCTGGACGGCACCAATATCTACATGACGCTCGCCGCCCTCTTCATCGCCCAGGCGACGAACACGCACTTGTCGATTCCCGATCAGATCTTCCTATTGCTTGTCGCGATGCTTTCCTCGAAAGGTGCCGCAGGTATAACAGGGGCCGGCTTTATCACCTTGGCTGCTACGCTCTCCGTAATACCAAGCGTTCCCGTTGCTGGGATGGCACTCATCCTTGGCGTGGACCGCTTCATGTCCGAATGCCGAGCGCTGACGAACGTAATCGGCAATGCGGTTGCCTCGCTGGTTGTCGCCCGCTGGGAAGGCGAGCTGGACGAAACGCGCATGAAAGCTGCCTTCTACGGGAGCTTGCCGAGAGATTAAACCGACCGCCCGCGCCAGCAAGATTGCTGCAGCGCGACCAGCCAAGTCGCCGGCTCATCAGCCACCAAACAATCGGCTCGCTGGGTCTAAACAGCGCTTCGCGTGCCACAGATCAGAAGCATCAAATGCGGTGAGGACAGGAAATATGGACGCCCTATGGAAGCGGACCGCAGACCGAGACGCGCCCCGGTGCGCCTGGAGCGCTGATCAATGTATAGGCCGTCGATCGGGGTGGATGCCGAAATCACTTTGTCGCCCCAATCCGTCGTCGGCATGCACCGGATGACGGAGCGCCAGCCGATCAAAATCGGAGCGACGGCAAAGCGCCCTACAATTGCCGATCTCGCCCGCGAAGCGGGGGTGAGCGTGGCAACGGTCGATCGGGTCCTGAACGCTCGCCTTCCGGTGCGGGAGGAGACCGCGCGTCGCGTCCACCACGCGGCCCACGCGATCGGCTATCATGCTGCGGGACTTATCAAACAGCGCATGGGAAAGGACCTGCCCCGCTACCGGCTGGGCTTCATCTTGAGGAAACCGGCCCAGCATTTCTACCAGGAGTTCGCGCGCGAGGTCGAAGCGTCGGTCAGTTCGGCCCACTGCTTCCACGGCATTCCGCTCATCGAATTCGCGCCGTCACATTTGCCTGGGGATCTGACGGCACTGCTTAAGGATCTTGGTAGCCGATGCCACGCGATCGCCATGGTTGCGCCAGATCACCCGAAGATCACGGCAGCAGTCGAGGAGCTCAAGGCGAAAGGCATCCCGGTCTTCTCGCTCCTTTCTGACTTCGCCGCTGGCGTGCGCGAGGGTTACATCGGTCTCAACAACCGCAGGGTCGGGCGGACGGCAGCTTGGATGTTCTCCAAGGCCGCTAAACGGCCTGGCAAGGTGGCGGTGTTTGTCGGCAGCCACCGTTTCCAGGGTCACGAGCTACGGGAAAGCGGCTTTCGTTCTTTTTTCCGTGAGAACGAGCCAGCATTCGAGGTGCTCGATACGCTCGTGAACCTTGAGAAACGACAGATCACTTACGAGGCGCTGCTGGACCTTATGCAGCGGGAACCTGAACTCGTCGGCTTCTACATGGCCGGCGGTGGCATGGAGGGCGCTATCTCAGCGCTCCGGGAAGAGGGCAAAGGTCAGGATCTCGTGGCGATCGTGAATGAAATCACGCCGGAGTCACGGGAGGCCCTCGCTGATGACATCATCACGATGGCGGTCGCCACGCCACTGCGCCGACTTTGCCAGGAGCTGATGTTGCTGATGGATCGCGCCATCAAGACCGGCACGGCGGAGACGCCGGGGCAGACATTTCTGCCGTTTGACATCTATCTGCCGGAAAACATCTGAAATGATGTGATCTATCGCCATGGCCGACATTCCTTTCATAAATACCCGCGCAGTCCACTCCACTTGGGACGGTGTGCGCATTTCAAATGAAGTGCACGCTCTGCTCATTCAGATCGAGGGCGAAGCCGTGCTGGGGGATCTCCTCAATTCAATCACGTTAGATGAAGCTAAGCGTGAACTCTTACAAAGGAGCTTCGTCAGTTGTGGGAGCAGCGCTGCATTCGGCTGCATTCCTCACAAGCTGGTTGCGTCCGTCAAGGCGCCGATCGTTTGCTGGACGAAGCATAACGGGCCCCCAAAATGGCTCTTTCGCTTCATGCGGTGTTCCGAACAGGAGCGGTGCGTTGCCCAGAGTCGGATTGCGACTAAAACGTCGTTTCGTTTGATTTTCCTGTACAATTTCCGTTCGACTTCAGGTCAATGTATGACACCGTGTATGCAAGCCCAGCACCTCGCACTCTGCGAGAGCTCGACGCCGATTCCGTTGGGGGCGTTAACAGTCACGTTGGAGCTAGGGGTATTTAGTACCTAATAGCCAGCACGACCGCGCGCTTATTCCTGAGCCCTCAATCGTTCGAACCGCTTCCCCTCAGCGATCATCCAAGTCATAAAAGCGTGACCCTCCTCTAGTCCCACGTCAATGGCCTTGGCGTAGTCGTATGCAAAATTGTCCCGCGCTTCATCTATCGAGCACCGATACCGTTTCGTGAACGATTTGATGCGATCCATCTGAAACCGGACCTCCTGCTCGTGCTCGTGGTAAGCATTCACCGCTGCCACGAGATCACCATTCTCCCGCGCGCGCTGCAGGGCGAAATCATAGTCCACCTCGTGCATCTGGTTCGGTACGATGGTGGTGATCGACTCAGCAACGTCGGCGATCGTCAATGCGTTGTAGTCCACGCTGTCATCCAACTTTTGCACCTCGGTCGCAACATGCCGACAGTCCTGACAGACCAGTATTGGTTTGTGATCCACGATGATCAGCCCTGCGCTTTCGACGCCCAGCCTCCAGTAGAGGGCATCCGGGTTGTCATCATCGAATATCCAGTCCCGGAGCTTGTGAATGCGTGCGGTCCATTTCCGAGCATTGGAGCGCCTGCAAATTTCTCGCTTGGTACGCCTACAGCATCCGCACGTCCAATCGTCGCCGCTTCTGGTCCAGAACTTTTGATCACTGTTGGAGCCGTCAAGGGCAGCAAAGTCGGCGTCCGACAACGCCATAACTGAGGGTTTCGTTTTCGGCCTTGTGGACCGCCTCACGGCGTCTCTGGAGGTCGATCGGGCCAGCACCTGTGTGGCGATACTGTTGCCCCTCTTAAGCTCTGGAACAGCATCGGCGACCAGTTTCCAGATAACGAGGGAGTCGTTCATCGCCAAGTTCTCACGGGTGCCAACCGCCAGCTCGCGCCGGTTCTTCCCGTTGACGAAACGGCGCGCCATGCGTTCGCAGAAATCCATGCGTTCGATAATGTCCGGCTTAACCCGATTCCAAGTCGCTTGGACGGCCTCGCCGTCAATATCGTGCACCCGGTTGTCGGCGGGTCTTATGAAACCGGCTATCTCTTTCGGTGAGAAAGTGAAGTGCGGGTCCATGCTGCCGACAAGGCCTTTGGCTTTTCCCTCGGCCAGATTGCAGTCGATGCAGATAAGCGTCCGCTGAAAACGCTCGACGAACTGGAGCATGGCATACTTAGCGTGTGATCTTTGAATCACAAACTCACGATCGTCGCTCTTCCCGATGATTTCCTCGAACAGCTTGCCGGCCTTATCGCCGAGGTGGTCGTGGTGGAATTCGAGGGCGCAAAGCAGGACGCCTGACGATGTGCGCCGAGCTATCTGCGGCTTGGTCCTTTCGCAGCATGGGCATCTCCAGCCTTGTGTTACACCCGCCCAAGCCCGATTGAGGTTCAGCTTGTCCGTTCCGAGGCGGCTCATGGTCTCCTTCGTCTGCTTGCGCCAGCGACCGTCATGCATCCGCGCGAAATAGGCCAGTTCATCATCAGTCATGGCGTCAACGTCTGGAATGGTGATGTTTATGGAATGGCCGCTCACGTCGATTGGTACCCTAGCTATCGGTGGAAAAGTCGCAGTGCCTGTATAGAACAATTGCAGAACGCAGGGCAATCTGGGAGAAACGATCACGATGATGACACAGACGGCCGACCCGAAGTCGCTGCATGCGGTAAGGTTCTGCCGACGCATAAGCATCGAACGTGCACCTGTTCTGTTGCGCATATCGCCCGACGATGACTCGGCTCCTCTCGACTGTTTTAACAATGTAAGGCGCAAAGTCGCTCAATGCGGCGGGCGCATCGTGTTCGGATGGGCGATCTGGGAATGGCCGAGCGTATATGTCGAGGCGGAGCACCATGCCGTCTATGAGTCGCCACAAGGTGGAGCTTGGACCGACCTCACGCCATCGCAGGTGCCCCATATCGTCACCCGGCTATTTCTAGCGGACAGCACCGCCGCATATGATTTTGAGAACGAGGGCGTGCGCCGCGACAATCACAGGCAGGCGTTAACGAAAGACCCGCTTGTCCAACGGTTCTTCGAGTCGGCCCGGCGACATAGTGAGATTCTGAACAGCATCCCCGGCGTGGGAGAGGTGCGGGTTATCCCGGCCATCGCTCGACAACTGCAATCTGTCCAGCACGAGAATGCGCAGATCACCATGGCACTGGCGATGAAGTACACGCCGCGCAACGTCCGCTGCTTCTGCGGTAGCGGAGAGAAGTTCAAGCGTTGCCACGGCGCACGTTCCGCATAGGAGGCAACATGCGCAATTTCTTTCGCAAGAGCGGCAAGGTAACAGCCGAGACCGCGCGCAGGGTAACCGGGAACAGTACACCGGTTTTCGGCGTGTCTTGGTCAGACCCCGGACGTCGTCCAACGCTTCCTCGTATTCCTTGAAGATCGCCGGGTGCTCTACCATCCTTTTGACATGGAAACGGAGTCGGAAGTCGATCACTCAATTCACAAGATGGGCGAGGAATGCACCAACACACTTTAAGCGTTGTCTGCGGACGCCTTCGCTTCGGTTTCGGTTCGGGCCATCCGGGAGGCAAGCCGCCGCTTTCATGATGAGCAACACGAGGACTACCGCCACTTCGATTTTCAGTGGCGCGGGAGCCATGTTCGTCCAGCCTTTTTCGTGGCCTTGGGGGCGTTCCGGGCAACCGTAGGGCACCAAGTGGCGGTTCTGGCAGGCCGCTATGGGATCAATGTCGAAGGCCCGCTGGCGTCAATCATACCGACCCTCGGGGACGCTTCACAGTTGGCCGACGAGTAGCTGGACCATCATCGGAATTTCCGTCGGCCGTGTTGCAGTGCAGCCCTGCCTCGATTGGTCCGTAATGACCTTTAAGAGGTAGTCAGCGTCCACGACGTGGATGTGTTGTGCGCCAGCACGCACCACGATTCCGTCCAGCACGATTTCCAGATTCTCCAGTTCGCCAGTTAGCGAAAACACCGCTCCGCCGCTGTAGCCGTCAACAATCGGCCGCTCGCGAACGTTAATGTAGCGCCGGTAAAATTCGACTCTGGTCTTGTAGTCCGCGTCCAGATTGCAGTCAGAGATCGCCCGCTTAATGTGAATGGAGCCGGGTTGTTCCGGGACGAAATCTTCTAGGTACTCGTCCATCACCCCTTCGATCGTCGGGTAGCCGACCAAGAAGGACTTGACCCGTTTGACCTGGGAGAATGGCGCAAGGGGATAGAAAAACGGCTGGTCAGAATGCTGTGTTTCCCAAGTGTCGGCGGCCTTGAAAAGCAGGATGTCGTGGAACTCTTCGTCCACATTCGAAAGTTCGAAGATGCAGGCCTTTAGCGGAACGTTTGAAAGCCGCCCCTTGCCGCTCCCTATCCTGATCGTGTCGAGAATGTCCGATGGCACTCTTGCACCACGTGCTATGCCTAATTGATGTCTCGTGGCGACGACGTAGTTCACACCCGCATGTCGGACCAAAGTTGCTGAGCCAGCGCGGCCTAGCGGAAGCCACCGATCGCTAGCCTCGTGAAAAACCATGCGGCAGGATTGCGTAATTGTCTCGTAGACATCTCCCGGCTTAAGAAAAAGCCGTCCGACCTTGACAGCATTGATGCCGGGGTAATCTCGAATGAACATCACGCCAAGGTCACCCGGTGAAGAATCCGATGCTCGCATAGTGCGCCGCGCGAGGCGAGGACGATACCGCAATATTAACAGGATTCGCAGTTGAGAAGGCTGGGGCCACACCCCTGTCATTGTGAAAAGTCCGATCGCCCGCCGATTTGGCAGCGTTAACGGTCGCATGGAATGGGGATTTAGTGCTTGTCAGGATACTTGCGGGCGAATGGCAAAACGACAGGTACATTCGGGTGTCTACTGGCAACGGTAAGTTGGATGGCGATTGCCGAAAGCCGGGCAGACTGCAAACGAAAGGCTCGCGCGAGTGCCCGCGCGTCGGTAGGTGATGGGATCGCTGTTTCACCTAGGTTTCGTATCTCATCCGCTACGGAAAGGGCCGCGACTGTGATTTCTTCAAAGTAGTTGTTCATAGAAATCTCCAATAATGTTTTTACGCGGAAGATAGTGGAACAACTAGCCTTTTCGAGTCAATCCATTGTTTTGTCTAGCAATTATTGACAAAATGCACTTCCGGAGGTTTAGCGCCTCTCAGAAAGGTAGCAGAACAGCCCAAAGCAACACCTCGCATAACGAGAGATTGACACTCGGTAATTTTTGACGGGTTGCAGCCATCGGTGAGTCGCCGTCCAGAATTTCTTGACAGTGTTGATTATTCATGAGATGAAGGGGACGCTTGTTGATGACCCTTCTTGGTGCCGTCACTTCGCGAGAATTGACGGCACCAATTTTCTCGGGTCTCGACAGCAGCGTCCAGTAGCGGCCGGGGGACATATCGTGAGCGTGGCAAACTCGCTCCCAAGAGGTATAGCGGCCCGTAAAAGCTCGGGGAATTTATGCACTCCGCGGGCCACGAAAACGTCCTGCCCAGGGCAAGCCTATTTTTGGCTTTCCCGATTGCGCACGACGCCGCTGCGTGGCGGTCAGTACCGGGACGACGTTCCGACCAGGCGGCCGCCGCGGTACTCGTCGAAGAAGGGTCACCCCAGCGACCACTGCGGCGACGAGTAGCTTCGGTCAGGCTCCGTTCTTGTCGAAGAAGCCTGTCATGCTCTGCCGCTGCCGGACGACGCTCGATGCGAGTTCGACTCGGCTCGTGCCCTCCCCTCTCCCCGCTCGCCAATTCTGCGCAGCTGTCCGTTCTTCGGCGCCAACCGATGTCGGTTCATGTTTTTAATCAGCGGGCTAGCGTCGGTAGCACCGGGCTTCGGAGGTATGCCGTCCTGCACTGCCAGCGCAGATTGGATCGCAGCTCTCGAGCAGCTCCTTTCAGTTCGGATGCCAGCCGTCGGTCTACCATCGAAAACACGGGAGATAGCTTTTGCATGCTGCAGGAATCCACCACCTCCTCGGTCCCGAGATGGCATTGCTACTTGCTCTTAGGTGCTCATAGGAACCGGTCTGTTCCGGGGTGTGCGTCGCCAGCGGGGCTTGCTCGGGCGGTCGGATGCATATAGCTCGGCTACAGAAGAAGCGGCCAGACCTTCATTCGTCGTCTGCCGCGACTTCCTGCATAATTCGTGTTCACAAGGAACGACCTATGAGGCGACAGCCCCGAGCATTCACGGTGGAGATCAGACAGAAGCGCAGTTCTCAAAAACGGAGTCGTTCGATCTGGAGCGATGTCGATCTTACCGCAGCAATGGCCGAGACAACAAGGGAACTCGAGGAGATGGAGTTGCCAAATGGTCGCCCTGTTGACTCAAGTGTTGTAGCGCTTGATGCTGAACACTTTCACAAACCGCGAGCGGAGTATCTCATGGCAAATCCCCTGGACGCAGAACCAGAAATAACTGCAACGCAACCGGCAGCCAAGGTAGAGGGGCCTCAAAAGAAGAAAGCCAAACGGTCGCCGAGAGCAAAGGCTGAGCCCAGGCCGCCTGCTAGGAAAGCGCCCAATGCGGCGTCTCAGGCGGAGGAAGCACCAGCAGCGACCGTGCGGACCGGACGTAGGATCTACTCTGAAAAGGAGCGCGCCCAGATGCTCGCCCTGATACAGAAGTCTATCAGTGGCGGCGCCACCCTCAAGAGCGCCGTAAAGGAGGCCGGCATTTCGGAACAGACCTACTATCAATGGAAGAAAGCTGCGTTGCCCGCATCGGTTGGTGACGATCTGAAGGACCTCGTCGCGCTTGAGGAAGAAAACAAACGACTGAAGAGCCTGCTCGCGGAACGCCTGCGCAAGGAGAACGCGGAACTGAAGAGGAAGCTGGGGGTTTAATAACGCTGAATCGCAGATTGGAGCGCCAGAATTCTTGTCCGACGCACTATCGAGAGCTCATAGCTACGGGGTCTGGTATCGGCAGTTCTGGTCGGAGGAAGCGGTCGTCGGTGATCCCGGAGAGGCCGCCGAGGTGAAACAGCAGCTGCGCGACCGCGGTCCTAAAAAAAGATCACCTCAGGACCACCTGCGGTTGGCTCGCGCACTCGCCCTGCCCGCCACCAGTTACTCTTCGTCCGAAAATTCCGATAGTCCGCCGCCCTCAGCATCAGATCCAACCTTCGCCTTGCGGGCCCATCGAACTGCCGCGGCCGCCCAAGGCAGTCCAATGGCCAGTCTTGACAATGGTGATCCGGCAAGCATCCGCATGAGCGGGATACAGGAGCGATCTCGAAAAGACTTCTCCGCTCAATTTGTCTACGCGCCTTAGACCGGCACTCGCGCCAGTAGCCCGTGTCGGATGAGATCGATGCTGGCGGCAAATGCGCCTGCAGTGTCATTCAATGCGTGGACTTCCTCGACGAGCTCAAGAGAAAAGGGACCCGTATAGCCGCCATCAAGTAGCGCCCGGATCTGGCTGCAATTGTCGGAACCTCCCAAGAGGCGATCCGGGTGAACCCACAAGGCTGGATCGTTTATGCCTGAAATGTGAACGAGACCGGTCAGATCGCAAAAGAAGGACGTCTCGCCGGCGAGTGTGTGGTGGAATGTATCGTGCACAAGCCGGAAGACGGACTGGCCATCAACCCCGGCAATAGCGTTAGCCGCTTCGTTCTTCGACCGAAGCGAGGAGGTCTGGAAGCCAAGCGGTTCGATGAGCCCAATCAGACCCCGCGACTGAAGTATCGGCTTGAGCGCCTTCAAGCCGACGCGGAGATTGCCATTGCGCTCGCCATTGGCGGACCACGAACCGTCGTTCACCGGCACCAGCATGAGCGCCTGGGCGCCACAGGCGGCCGCATAATCGGCGAGCTTGCTGGCCTCGGTCTTGCGGGCGGGAGTCCATTCGTTGAACCGCTGTAGAGCGTTGACTGAGATGATCGTGACGCCCGCTTCGGCAGCGGCAGACCGAACATCCGCCGACGGCTTGCCGCGCACAACAGCCTTACTGCAGGGATTATTCCGGATTTGCACGTCGGTCAGACCGAGATCGCGGGCGAGCGCGAAGAACGTCCTGACGTCAAGCCCGGGCGTCGCCATGTAGTCGAGTGCAAACCGAAGTGGCGCCTGGCGCACGGAGTGGCTTTCCTTCTTGAAGGCGGCCGCCATTCTCGGCTGACTGGCTTCTGCCGTTTGTTGATTTACGAGGCCGAAATGATCGGCATAGGGAGGCGAGTCGATCAAACTGACCCGCTCTTCATTCACACGATTGTGCTTCATTGTGAGCCGACTTTCACGCAACGCATACTACCGCGCCTCTTGAGAACATTGATCTGCTAGGCGAAATGACCGAAGATCGATCGAGGCTATCCAGCTGCTTCCGCAGAGTAGGCGCCAACCCGGAAAGATGCTGAACCGATCCGGAGCCAAACTGATGTGGCTAGCTGCGAAATCGATATCATCATCTCGGAAGGCTGGAGGGGGTGTACATCGGGGGAACTCCTGTGTGCGTTGCAGGTCAGATACTTGCAATCTGGCCCTCTGGAAACAGCCAGTTCGTTGCAATTGAAGCCGTCCAGTTGGTGAAGTGGCATGGCGGGGATCATCGGGCTAACAATTTGGCGGTCCAACAATGAGGCCTCCGGCTTCTGCGCCCCCGACATCTCTTGGCTTCGCCCAACCGTCCGTGGCTCCGCCGTCGCCAGCGTACCGCTACCGATCGAGTTGCCGGGCGATAAAGATAGAATCAGGGGCAGCCTTTCTGGCGGCCCTGATAGGGTGCTGTTGAAGACACCTACCCGGAGATGGCGCATCTCGTGCGGCTCGTTCAAGGGAGGAGGAGCGGCCAGTGCATTATGGCCCACGGTCACAACGAGCGCATGCTGCTGCCGATCGAGCGTGGCACGGCGCACGGTGCCGTGATGCCATGCTGTCGGCCGGCCGGCTTAGCCGACTGCGCTACGCATGTAGGTCGGGCGGCAGCAGGGCGTCGCTGCGGTGGCTGGCTGTTCCCGGGGAGAGCACGCGATTACCCGGCGCTGCAGATTCATCGGATCGTCGCCGAGACTGCAAAAGCGCCAACCCCGTAAAGGGGCCCGGCCGGCACACGCTGCGTCACAGCTTCGCCACGCCTGGAGGCCGGCGCCGAAGTCGGAGTTACCCGGGTCCTGCTGGGGGTCGACCCGCAGATATGCTGCAGGCCAGTCAGCTCGAGAACTTAGCCTTTTCGAGGAGGCGGAGAGCTCGCCCGACGGGTGGGCGTGCGGCGACTCGAGCGAGATCGCCGATATGCTCCGTGCTGCCCGGCCTGCCTATCAGGTCGCGCATGCAGGCCAGCTCAGCCTCGGCAGCTCAAGGTCATTTCGGCGTTCGAGCACTGCCGCACGGCAGGCGTACGCGGCCAACGGCGGATCGGGCACAACTGCCTTGGTCGTCACACACGTCGATGAGGTAGGCGGAAATGAATCGTCATCCGCATCCCCCTCGGCGGAGAGCGAGTCTCCCCAAGCATGGCAGATGTCTCGCAACCGCTTCGATCCGAAGCAATCCGGCTTTCGCGACGAGATGTTATGCTGGCTCGGAGTGCCAGGATTGAAGCTCGCCCGGGAGCGTCTGACGTCGAGATTGATCAAAGCAGCAACCCGAAGAGGTGCGCAATCTTTGGAACGTGGCTACGCTGGGCACGCCCTGGTGTCAGCTCTCTCAGACCGCTCACGAGCATCTTAGCCGCCTGCTCGAGCGCCTCTACCGGCATCGCTGCCAAGCTTTCCAAAATAAACCACATGGCGGCCGCCCACCGCCTCCAACCGGGTGCGCGTGCCCCGCCGCCAATTCCAGCGGCGACATGTAGCTCCCAAATCGTCGCGCCAGATGACCTCCCCCTTTGGAAGCGCTTTCGACGACCGCTTCCCAATTCAAAACAGTGTGGAAGGACTCCGTTCCTACGGCAATCGCCAGCCGCGGTTTGCCGACATATGCATCGAAATTTTCGCCGCCAATGGGTATTGAGGAACGCAGGCTCATTGCATTGTAGAGGTCAACGACAGGATTTATTGGTGGGATGCGGCCATCCTTCTCCACCCGTTTTTCAATGCCTGCGCCGAGCACGCCGTCCGGTTTGGTTTCGCGCCGAACCGGACGTATGCCTCCGCCAATTGGCCAAGTGCGCTTCTCCCCAGGCGGGTCCCCCCCGCTCGGGCGAAATCGCAAGCCTTTCCCAACACGTCCCGAGCCATGACGCCTCGCGCACTGTCCTCTGCATCAAAAAGAATGCTGATTGCGCGAAAGTCAGGTGCGATCTCTGCTATTTCTTCGTCAATCAGCGGAAAATCCAACACCGCTTCCTCCTTAAGCCGGCCGCGACGGCGCCTTGCTTCCACCGGATTTGAGAGTCTCCTCAAGAATTCCTTTCCCCAGGTCCCAGGGTCAGAGTCCTGCCCGGGACCCGGACTGGCCGACAGAGCCAGTCCCGCAAGTCTTGCTGATTCAGGCTGCGATCAATGCCGGCGCGACTCTGGGGTCACGAGCCAGGCCCGCTCGCTGTCAGGGCGGGTGTTGAGCATCTTGCCGAATCTTCGGCAAAGCTTCTTACCCGTTGGATAGCTCCAGTAAGGAGCCGAACGCCATTCTCGATCTGCCGAATAGTCAGGGCGGAATAGCCCATCACCAGTCCAATCCGGTCAGCGCGGCCTTCATCTCGGATGTACAGCGATGAAATCGGATGGATGCCAACCCCGACCCGCCGCGCCTCTTCAACCAGGACCTCCTCCAGCGACCGAGAAAGATCCTTGAACCAGACGACGACATGCAGCCCTGCATCGGCCCCCTCGATGGCAATGCTGTCTGCGAACGCGCGTCGAAGGACGGCAAGCAGTGCCTCTCGCCGCTCGCCGTTAAGACGGCGGACGCGGCGCACATGGCTTTCATAACCACCGCTCTCGATGAGTGAGGCCAGGGCCTCCTGTTCCGCGACCGGAGAATGCCTGTCGAGAAGCTGCTTGGCCATCGCAAAGACGTCTTGCAACTCGGCCGGAACCACCAGGTAGCCGATGCGCAGCATCGGCGACAGTGTCTTGGAGATCGTGCCAACATAGATTACGGAACTGCGGTCTTCCAGCTTATGCAGCGGAGGCACCGGTCGAATGTCGTACCGGTACTCGCCATCGTAATCGTCCTCGATAATATAGGCGTCATTGCGCCGAGCCCATTCGAGGAGCTGATACCGCCGCGAAATCGACAAGACGGCGCCGAGCGGGAACTGGTGCGACGGGGTGACATAGGCCAGCCGCGCTGGGATCTCCTGCAGCAGCTCGGTCTTCATGCCCTCGCTATCGACGGCGACAGCGACGGGCGTGGCTCCTGTGCTGGCAAAGACTTGGCGCGCCATTCTATAGCAGGGATCCTCGATCACGAAGCTGTCAGAAGGATCGAGCAGCAGGCGCGCGCACATATCGAGGCACTGCTGTGATCCGCTGACGACGAGGATCTGCTCGACCTGGCAGCTAAGCGCTCGGGCACGCCACAAATATCCTTGCAGCGCCTGGCGCAAGCGATGCGAGCCGCGTGGATCGTGATAGGCCAGCCTTCCGGGGCTTTGTGACATCGCCGCGTTCATCGCACGCTTCCACGTCAGCGCCGGGAAATCAGATGGGGCGAGGTCGCCATAACGGAAATCGACCTTGAGGCGGTTGGGGAGGTAATCGCGCCGTGGCGGACTGGCGCGCAGTCGCTCGCCGTAACAGGAAAGGTGGATCGGGCCAGTCCGTTTCGGCACCGCGCTGGTCTCTTTACTTCGGACTAGCGAAGATGCTACGCGAGGTCTTGCGCCTGGAATGACCTCGATGAAACCTTCGGCGACCAGCTGATCATACGCCACGGTGACCGTGGTTCGCGACACACCGAGTTCATTTGCGAGGCCGCGTGACGACGGCAGCTGGCTGCCCGTTTCATAGATCCCACCCAGGATCTGCTCGCGAAGAGCTTCGCAGATCTGGCGCGCGCCGAGACCTTGCGAGCGAGCTGTCGACGCTTCAGGAGAAGGCTGGACCATTTCTTTCATCGCCAACTGGACGTTCCATCTGAGTTAGTGTGACGGCATTGTCCCCGAAATCAAGAGGGCTAAAGCCGATGACCAGCGCCGAAGATCAGCTTGAAGCCGAGGCAACATCAACGCCGTCCCGGAACGACGTCGGTCTCGCATTCGCCACCCGGGCCATCCATCATGGCTACGATCCGGCCGGCTTTTCCAATTCCGTTCAGACGCCGGTGTTTCTTACATCGACCTATGGATTTGAAAGCGTGGCAGCAAACGAAGCCGTCGCAGCGCTTGGCGGAAGGCTCTACGCACGCGAATACAACCCGACCACCGAGATCCTCGAAAAGCGGCTCGCCAATCTCGAAGGAGCCGAAGCTGGGCTGGTACTCGCCTCGGGGATCGCCGCCTTCGGCACGCTGATCCTTTCGCTGCTTTCGCAAGGTGACGAACTCATTGTCCACAAGACACTCTATTCGAATACGCTCGCCATGGTCGAACAGGGGCTGCCGCAGTTTGGCATCAAGGTCGTTGCCGTCGACCTGTCGAATCCGAGCAATCTCAATGGCGCCATCACTGACAGGACCCGGCTCGTGTTCTTCGAGACGCCAATCAACCCGCTGAGCCGTATCCTCGACATCGCTGCCATTGCCGAACACGCCCATTCTCGCGGCGTGAAGGTCGCCGTCGACAGCACCTTCGCCTCGCCCGCCCTCCAGCGTCCGCTGGAACTCGGAGCCGACATCGTGATCCATTCGCTGACCAAGTACATCAATGGCCATGGCGATGCTCTGGGCGGTGTGATACTGGGCGATGCGAAAACACTGCACCTGCTGCGCGAAACTGGCCTGCGCTATCTCACCGGGGCAGCGCTCTCGCCCATGTCGGCGTTCCTGATTTTGCGCGGGTTGAAGACACTCACGTTGCGTATGGAGCGTCACAGTGTCTCTGGGCTTGCGGTCGCTCAGGCGCTCGAGGCGCACCCGGCTGTGGCTTGGGTTAGCTATCCATTTCTCGGCTCTCATCCCGACCATGAGATCGCGCGCAGACAGATGTCGCAAGGCTCGGGCATGTTGGCTCTCGGCCTCCAAACGGGGTTCGAGGGCGCGCGCCGTATGATGGACCGGCTCAAGCTGATCATCAGGGCGGTCAGCCTCGGCGACGCTGACAGTCTCATCTATCATCCGGCAAGCCTGACCCGCTCGCGCAAGTCAATCCGCAAGGACGCGCATTTGCCTGACGGAGTCGGCGACGACCTCATGCGTCTGACGGTAGGGCTCGAAGACGCCGCCGATTTGATCGCGGATCTAGAGCAGGCGCTGGACGGGGTCTGACGCCCAACGCTTCACCCAATGTAACAACGGGAGCTTCAGCATGGCTTTCCTGAGCGGCCTTTCGGCCTTCCCAATAACGCCAAGCGACAGTGACGGCGGCGTCGATGTCCTGGCGCTTCGAAAGCTGACAGCGCGGCTTTGCGCAGCAAAGGTGGATTCCATCGGCCTGCTCGGTAGCACCGGCACCTACATGTATCTGTCGCGCGCGGAACGCCGCCGGGCGATTTGCGAGGCGCTGGACGAGACGCGTGGACGAGTCCCGCTCGTGGTGGGCGTGGGCGCTTTGCGCACCGATGAAGCGGTACACTATGCAAGTGATGCGAAGGCCCTTGGCGCAGCCGCGGGGTTGCTCGCGGCTGTTTCCTACACCCCGCTTACTGACGACGAAGTTTTCGAGCATTTTTCGACAGTGGCGCGCGAAAGCGGCCTGCCGATCGTAATCTACGACAATCCTGCAAACACGCATTTTCGCTTCACGCCAGCGCTCATCGAGCGTCTGGGACAGCTGCCTGAGATCCTCGCTATTAAAAACTCAGCCGACCGGGGCGATGCTATCAAAGGCCAACTTGCGCACCAGAAAAAAATCTTGCCGAAAGGATTCTCGATCGGCTACAGCGGCGACTGGAACGCCACCGAGGCCCTGATCGCCGGCGCCGATACATGGTACAGCGTCCTCGGTGGCATCTTGCCCGACCCCTGCCTGAGGATGGTCAGAGCCGCTCAGCACGGCGACCACACAGAAGCACACCGGATCGACGCCACCCTGGCCCCGGTTTGGGAGCTTTTTAAGACGTTCTCGAGCCTTCGCGTCGTCTACGCAATCGCCGAGCTCCTCGAAATCTGTTCCGCCGAGCCCCCACGGCCAATCAAGCCGCTTTCCGCTGCGGCGAAGGGCCAGCTCGCCGGCGTCCTGGACCGTCTAGGATCAGGTGTCGGATCGTAAGCCGCGCGACTTCATATTGCCGAGGGAAAAATTTACGCCGAGCCTTTCGATGACTAGCCGAGATGTTCTCCATAATCTGATCGGGAACAATGCGCGCGGCGTGCTGATCACCGATGGATCGACAGGTCTCGACGCCAATCACGTCCTCATCAACGTGTTCGATTGGCAGAACGTCTTATCGGCGAGAGAGGTAGGCGTTCCGGGGCCGCCAACGCCTACATTTCTCCAGAGTGTGCAGGCCAGACGACTTCCACTCGAAGCATCAAGCCTTGAGCTAACAGCATTCAATCGCTGCGCAGGATCTTTGCTTCAAGCGCGGCTGCCACAAAAGCCCTTCGAGCAGCTGGTGGATGGGCCTCACGACGCAATACCTGCAGACAAGCGTCATCGCTACCCTCCGTTTCTCGGTCCGATGATGAAGGGCACGGATCATCAGGATAGCGGCCGCCTGGTTGACATCGAATACGATACGCTCAGAACTGTGGCGGCCAACCTGAACAACGACCGCCCTCTCAAATCTGCGCAAGCCGGTCATCTCTCCGCCCCCCAAGGCGATCATCCATCAATAGGGCCGAGCTCGTCTTCTTTGCCGAGCCGACACTGCATCTGTGAGCCGAGACAATGCCCTTTGACCGACCCCGCGCTAGCCTCACACGCGCTTAGCCGCTCTGTTCCGCTGCCGATCTGCAGGCGGGATCCACCGGTTGTCGGAAGTTGTTCCTCCAACATGACGGCGCGATTCAAAAAGCCGAATAGGCCCTTTGGGCGCTGCCCTCGCCATCGAAAATCTTGTCGATTGAGACCTAAAGAGTAGCTTGATCAGGGAAGGCTCTCTTCTAGCGCGACCACCTTCGTGCTCAGCACGCGCGCTCGGTGCCGAGGGAGCGCGGCACCTCCCGGGGCGCTGGTGACGTGTGACCATGGACATCCTTGCCCAACGGCTTGCGGTGGGCAGCCCTTCTCACCGTGCCGCACAGCGCTGCCTCGCAATTCTAGTGATTTTTGCGTGTCAGCCATTTTGTTCTAGATCACGCGGCAGACCTTATCATTCATCGCGCGGATGCCTCACATCCAAACAATCTAATTTACCGGTTTCTTATGATCCTGCATAGCGCGACATCAAAACCCACGACCATGTTTTCCAGTCGTTTCTGCGGTTGCTCTACGGTCACCTCGACAAGGATCTACTATGCGTATTTGCGGTATCAAACTGACGCACGACGGGGGAATCGCCGTCGTCGAAGACGGCAGATTAGTCTTTTGCATCGAGCAGGAGAAGCTCGACAATAACCCACGATACCAACATATCGAACGGCTTGAGACGGTCGCCGCCGTTTTGGCGGAAAACGGGCTTGCTCCGCGCGATATCGACCGGTTCGTTATTGACGGATGGGACGGTGAAATCCAGTCAGAATTCCAGGTTCTGAGTAACGGCTCCCCTATCACTCTCAACGGCGCGCCATATGTGGAGCGGTACGCCGAAAATCCTCTGACAGCCTATCAAGGTTCCGGTCTCATGCTCGACAATGGGGCATGTTCTTATGAAAGCTACCCGCATGTTGTTGGGCACGTAGCTTCCGCATACTGCACCAGCTCATTCGCCAAAGCAGAGGAACCGGCATTTTGTCTGGTATGGGACGGCTGCATCTTTCCGCGGCTTTACTACGTCGAGCCAAGTGGAGTCCGATTTGTTGGGTGCCTGTTTCCGATGATAGGCCATGCCTATGCGGCCGCGGGCCAACATTTCGGTCCTTACAGGCAAGAACTGCGGACTGGCTGGAATCTCGGTATCGCCGGCAAGTTGATGGCCTATATTGCGCTCGGAGTGGTCCATGAACACATCGTGAATGTGTTTCAGGAGCTTTACGACGACCATTTTGCCTGGGATACGGACCTTGCTTTTGGCTACGGGAACAACAGCCACAGCGAAGACGCGTTACTCACGGCTGTGCACGACTTCTTCGATGCAAGCGCGTCGCGGTTAATCCCCGAAACGCCCGAGGACATACTTGCTTCGTTCCATGCCTTCGTGGAGCGTCTTCTCGTCCAGGGGATGACAAGGGCGCTGCGTGGGTACTCAGTCCCCAAAACCCGAAACCTGTGCATAGCCGGCGGATGCGGGCTGAACATCAAATGGAACAGCGCTCTTCGGGCGAGCGGTTTGTTCGACGCAGTCTGGGTGCCTCCGTTTCCAAACGACAGCGGATCGGCGATCGGTGCCGCTTGCTGCGCGCTGGCCGCCGACAAAGGTTTCGTGCATCTCGACTGGTCAGTTTACAGCGGGCCAAATGTGAGCCATGGCAAGGTTCCGCCTGGTTGGCAATCTGCTGCTTGCAGCCTGAAAGAACTTGCCAGCGTGCTCGCCGACAACAAGCCTGTGGTGTTCCTTGCAGGTCGCGCAGAGCTTGGTCCACGTGCTTTGGGAGCCAGAAGCATCCTGGCGGCCGCAACTTCGCCGGAAATGAAGGACCATCTCAACAAAATCAAAGTTCGAGAGCACTTCCGACCGGTAGCGCCAATATGCTTGGAGGATCGTGCACCTGACATATTTGACCCCGGCACGCCGGATCCTTACATGCTGTTCGATCACCGAACCCGTTCGGAGTGGAAAGAAAAAATCCCGGCGGTCGTCCATCTCGACGGGACTGCGCGACTTCAGACAGTTTCGAGAACTTCTGAACACCCAATTGCAGAACTTCTGATAGAATATGAGAAACTCACGGGTATTTCGCTGCTCTGCAACACGAGTGCAAATCTCAATGGACGTGGTTTTTTTCCGGATGCGGCTGCCGCCTGTGAGTGGGGATGCGTAGACCACGTTTGGTGCGATGGATTGCTGTTGACCAAGACAGGTGCAAGTCAATTCGAGGGCTGAGCGGCGGGCTGTAACGAACTTGAGTTACCGCGCTCTAGCGCTGCAATCGCCGGCAGCATCGCTGAGGGAGCCGGATACTGCGGGTGCGTGCGGTTACGGCCCTTGAAGCTGCCCTTATCTGACGAACGAATCTGATCGTCATGGCCGATAAAGCGCCGAGACTGTGCTGTTGAGCTGGCAAGCACGCGAATGCTTTTGCTTAGCGATGTGACTGGAGGGTTCGAACACCAGGGCCTGCACGGCCCTGCCGACCGGCACGCCATTCGTGTGCTGCGGTGGTGACAAGCTTGAGCGAATTAGCTGTTTGAGCTCCTTCTGCCAACGGAATCCCGCATTGCCTGCGCCAGCCGCGTTAATCTCTGGAGCGTCCGCCTTGCCGTCCGCGACTTTGCTCAGCACCGAGCCACTCGCCATAGCGCCGGGCACGTGGCCAACCACGTTGACCCCGACACCCTCCGTCAGTGTCAGCAAGTCGGAGTAGAGGTCCACATCCTTGAGCATGCTCCATTCAGGACCCATACGTGCGAGATCGGTTGCAGCAACCCTGTGCCGAAGAGCACAATTGCCAGCGCACGATCCTGGTGCCGTCGCGGGGTCGCTGCCGGTTCTTCTGACCGCCCGCGCGCGCCATGTCGATCATCCTCACCGGCGTACCTTCGCTGCCGTTTGCGCGGTCCAATCGGCGCCTATGTCGGCGACATCTGGGATGGCGAAGCGCCTTCATGATCGCTGCGGTCTTCCGCGCCGTTACACTAGTAGTGCAACTCATGACTTTTCCGAGGCTGCCTCCGATTGGAGCGGCCAGCTTCCGCAGTCTGCTGGACATGGCCAAGAATCCGATGATCAAAAGTCGCGATTTTGGTCGTCCTGCTGGTCGCTTCCGGGCATTTCTCCGGCTTCATCTATATCCGCGCCTTCCTCGAGAATGTTCCCGCGCTCAACATCGAGACGATCTCGCTCGTGTTGCTCGCCTTTGGCATCGGCGGCTTCTTCGGCAATTTGGCCGGCGGATTCTTGGCCGAGCACAGCCTGAAGGCAGTCGCGGCCCTGCCCCCCTGCTCATAGCGATGGCCGCTGTCTCGCTGCTGACGTTGAGAGCATCGGCCTGGGCCTCGGCGATTGCGGTACTGTATGGGGCTTGCCTTCGGCGCGGTGCCGGTGGGACTGCAGAAATGCATGGTGCTGCGCGCCACTCCCGAGCAGGCCGAAAACGCCGGTGGGCTGATGGCCGCAACGTTCCAAGTGACCATCGCCGCCGGCGCGATTTTCAGCGGACTGCTGGTGGACGATGCCGGCGTTGCCAGTGCCTTTGCCTACAGCGCCGTTGCCTCGTTCCTCGCTGCCCTGACAGTGTTCTTGCTCGGACCGAAGCGCGAACCTAGACCGCCTGACACAGGCCAGTGCAGCACGGGGAAAGATGCAATCGCATCAGCCGCGCGGTGCGATCCTGCTCACGTTTTTCGGCGATTGCAGCCATAGTCTCCGCGCGGTCGCAGGTTGTTGTCCGGTCGATTTCGACCAGCGGCGGCGTTTTGAATGATAGTGCCGACGAGAGAAGCTAAGAGTGCCGGACCGAAGCGGACCGCCTCGCGTCGACCGCTCGCCTCGTACGGCTATTAATACAAGGGCGAACCCGTGTTTGATCCGTGTGAGGCGGCTTTTCCATGCCTCCGGGCCGACGCAGCTTTTGAAATCATTGCATTCCCGGCAATTGGGCGCGGTCCAAGGGGTAGACCTTCAGACTCGCACAGCCTGCGGTAAAAGTACTTCTTCCCCTTCATGTTTTTGGTGTTGCCGGCTACGAGCATCGGAAATCAGCAGCACACTGTTATGCAAAAATCATCGAATTGGAGTCAGACCCAATTTTTGCGTGCCGTTCGCCAGGAGCGCCCGCGGCTTCACATGCGGGATGCCTCCTGCAACATTATCTGCCGCATCCAGGTGCTTGCCGGATCACTGTTGTGAAGGGTGGGCCATTGGACGGCCTCAGTGAACGTGGGTAGTGGCAGGGGAAGTTCGACGATCCGCAGAGGGAAAGTCTTTTTGAAATGCTGAACCAGCCGGAAGGGCATGGTCGCTATACGATCTGTGCCTGAGACCATCGGCGGGATAATG
This sequence comes from Mesorhizobium sp. WSM4816, assembly GCF_055811535.1. NCBI lineage: Bacteria > Pseudomonadati > Pseudomonadota > Alphaproteobacteria > Hyphomicrobiales > Phyllobacteriaceae > Mesorhizobium > Mesorhizobium sp. WSM4816. The sequence continues at coordinate 193,971 of NZ_JBVVQR010000008.1, forward strand.
CTAAAGGCCTGCACGATAATCTCGACACGTCTCTTGAGACCATGTTCAAGCAAAAACCGTTCCTCGATGGATGGCATCTGCGGACGGCCGACCCTGAACGCAATGTGCTTCATCGACACGTACCTCTCGAATGTAAGCTGCTGTGGCAGCTGCTTGTTCGTGGGGCAGCCTACGCACACGAATGTCTCGTCGAACAGCGCCGCTCTTGGATGCGCGCTCGACATGAACAATTCCGGAAGAATCAGAAAATCGACGTCACCGCGCCGGAGAAGCTCATCGAGATCGTCGTCGAGCGGCAGCAATTCGAAGCTGACGGCGGGTGCTTCGCGTGCAACACGCTCCACGACCTTTTCAAAAAACACCAGTGTGGCGAAATCGGAAAGGGTGATCCTGAAACGGCGATCGGATTGAGCCGGATTAAACGGATCCCAAGAAATAATCGAGCTCTGGATTTTCAAGAGTGCGCCGCGAACAGCGGGGGCGAGTGTTTCCGCACGTGGGGTTAGAACACGTTCGCGGCCGCTCATCGTAAACAGTTCATCGTTGAAATAATCGCGCAGCCGGCCGACGGCCGCGCTCATGGCCGGCTGACTTAGGTTGATGCTGCTTGCCGCCGCCGTGAGGTTGCGCTCGGTCAGCAGTGCGTCGAGCACAACGAGAAGGTTCAGATCAAGGCCTTTGAAACGCATGCCTCATCTGTCCGTAACGTGGTTGCTTGTCATCGCGACCATTGTGGGCGGCTAATTCATTGCAGATTGAGATTTGAGCAGACTTGGGCGTGGCGGCGCTCCGACAAGGATCTGCGACACATATCCAAGGTCGCGCGCAATCTTGCGAATTGCCAGTGCTGTGACGACAATCGCCACTCCCAGAACACTTGCGAACGCGATTCTGGTCGTGAGATTCCAGACTTCTCCAAACTGTATAAAATCCGTGAGGCGAAACGCGGCACCCTGAACCAGATAAAGCAGCAGCGTGCTCTGACCAAGCTCCACCGCGACAAACTGAGCTACTCTAGTTGAATAGACAATTCTCCAGCACCGGAACATAAGCTGCATCGCTACTGCAGAAGCTGCTGCCGAGCCAGTGAACATCATAAATACTTGTTCAGCCGACTGTTTATCATGAATTAATACGAGATTGTTGTAAGCGTAAGTCTCCTTTCCCCACAAAATAAAGCATATCAAAGCTGTTATTGACAGCAAAACTACAAAAATTGATTTGTCTGCCCAAATGATAATTTTCTGCCATCCAATCGGCTGCGCAAGCAAGAACCCGAGACAATAAAATGGGTAAGTGTATCTTAATGACGGGGCTATTGATAATGTGATGGGCGCGCATGCGACTGCAATTGCAGATGCGCTTATAATCCACATCGATACGCGATTGGAACTCGTAAACAGTCTAATTAGAATGAATGAGATAAACGCCGCCCATATGAACCAGTATGTTCCAATTAATTCCTTCGAAAAGTCCAGCAATCCATCAGTTAAGCTTGTCGCAGGAGGGATCATGGCGGACTTTAGTGTCCAAATTAACGCACACCAAAAAAGCATTGGTAGTAGTAACTGCGTTGCTCGATTGCCGACCCCTTGAATGAACGGTTTTCGCAAAATTGCCCCAGAAGAAACATATCCACTTATCGCCATAAAGAGAGGCATATGAAACATGTAGATCGACTTATAATACGGAGACGTCCAGAAATCGTCAGTGCCTCGATAAATTAAATATTGTACTAAGTGCCCAATTATCACTAAAGTAATTAGTATACCTTTGGCGAAATCAAGGCTTAGGTCTCGGTCGTGCGTCTCTGCTGGGCGTGAGCCGCGTCCCTTCGCTCCGACTGTTATTTGATCAAGCATCAGACTCCAGCCCATCTGTTGCGGTTGCTACGGCCGTTTCTGGGCACGGCGAGCACGCCAGTTTCGGTGAAAAGATCGAAGTTTACGCGGATCGGGGCGTGGTATCGAGGGCCGACTGGCTGCAACCGAGCGGACGAAATCCCAGTGCCTGATCGCAAACCTGGAGCGCAGTGGCGGTCGCGATCATGTGTGGCGAGGCGATGGCCCGGCACTATGGTCGCCAGGACGTCTCTGCAGAACCTCTCAAGATGATTCCGCAGCGCGTGCCGAATCGTGCCAAAAGCGAATGGAATGCCAAGCTGCTGCTGCACCGGACGGATGACGTGGATAGAATGGCTCATTCCGAGTCTCTCAAGATCCGGATGCACCCTGTACAATCCGAGTTCGCCTACCAAGAAATCAACCTCGCCAACCGTGATGAACGGCGCAGCAGGTCCAAGTAAGCCGCTACGCCGCACATAGAGCCGATTGCGCGAGCCTCCCGCCTTGCACCGGCCCAGCTACGACCGCCTGAAAGCCCCTGTCGGGCCATAGGCCTTTCGGAGGAAAGCGGAGAGCTCGACATGATCGGCTACTTGCAAGTCATTTCCCAGCACACGCTACAGAAGCCGTGGCGTGATCGGGTGCATGTCAGGTCCGGTCATCTATGCAGCGCCCTGGAAGTTTGGTAAAATCGATTGTTTAGATCGCGAGCATTCACGCTATGGATAAGTGAAAGCGATGCGCTTCAAAGGCCTTGATCTGAACCTTCTCGTCGTGCTCGACGCACTGCTGACCCAGCGCAACCTGTCGGCGGCGGCAAGCAGCATCAACCTAAGTCAGCCGGCCATGAGCGCGGCCGTCGCCCGGCTGCGCGATTATTTCAACGATGAACTGTTTACGATGAGCGGCCGTGAACGTGTTCTAACCCCACGTGCGGAAACACTCGCCCCCGCTGTTCGCGGCGCACTCTTGAAAATCCAGAGCTCGATTATTTCTTGGGATCCGTTTAATCCGGCTCAATCCGATCGCCGTTTCAGGATCACCCTTTCCGATTTCGCCACACTGGTGTTTTTTGAAAAGGTCGTGGAGCGTGTTGCACGCGAAGCACCCGCCGTCAGCTTCGAATTGCTGCCGCTCGACGACGAGCCCGATGAGCTTCTCCGGCGCGGTGACGTCGATTTTCTGATTTGTCCGGAATTGTTCATGTCGAGCGCACATCCAAGAGCGGCGCTGTTCGACGACACGCTCGTGTGCGTAGGCTGCCCCACGAACAAGCAGCTGCCACAGCAGCTTACATTCGAGAGATACATGTCGATGAGGCACGTTGCGGCCAAGTTCGGGCGGGCGCTGAAGCCCTCCATCGAGGAGCGGTTTTTTCTTGAGCATGGCCTCAAGAGACGTGTCGAGGTTATCGTGCAGGCCTTTAGCATGATCCCGCCGATGGTCTCAGGCACAGCTCGTATAGCGACCATGCCCTTCCGGCTGGTTCAGCATTTCAAGAAAACCTTCCCACTGCAGATCATCGAACTTCCGCTGCCGCTTCCCGCATTTACCGAGGCCCTCCAATGGCCCGCCCTTCACAACAGTGATGCGGCAAGCGTCTGGATGCGAGAGATATTGTTACAGGAGGCGTCTCGAATGAGTTCTCCGCGGGACACCAAAAAGGGTCGCAAGCCCTGATTGACTACCGCGTCTCACACCGGCACTCGTGTCAACAGGCGTGTCGAACGAGATCGATAGTCGCGGAAAGTGCGCCTGCGAGGTCGTCCAGCGGGTGGGCTGCGTCGACAAACGGTGGGAATGAGAAGGGGCCCCCCATAGCCGCCATCAAGCAGCGCCCGGATCTGGCTGCCATTGTCGGAGCCGAATAGGACGCGATCCGGGTAAATCCAGTGGATCGGATTGTTCACGGTTGAGATGTGCACGAGACCGGCCAGGTCGCAGGAGAAGAACGGCTCCCCGGCGAGCGGCGTGATGTGTCGTGCACGAGGCGGAAGACGGACTGGCCATCAATGGCGGCAATGGCCTTAGCCGCTCCGTTCTTCGATCGAAGCGAGCAAGTCTGGAAGCCCAGCGGCTCGATGAGACCGATCAGGTCCGCGCGGCTGGAGGATCGGCTTGAGCGCCTTCAAGGCGACGCGGAGATCGCCCCGGCGCTCGCCATTGGCAGGCCAGGAGCCATCGTTGACCGGCACCAGCATGAGCGTCTTGCCTCCGCAGGCCGCCGCATAAATCGGCGAGCTTGCTCGCCTCGGCCCTGGGGGCAGGAGTCCACTCGTTGAAGCGCTGCAAGGCATTGATGGAAAAATCCCAACGCCTGCTTCAGCGGCGGCAGACCGGACGTCCGCCGCCGGCTGCCGCGTGCAATAGCATTGCTGTACTGTCGGCTGCGTCGGTTAGGCCCTGGTCGGCAAAAGCGAAAAGTGCCCTGACGTCAAGTCCGGGCGTCGCCATGTGATCGAGTGCAAAGCGGGCGATGCTTGGCGCATGGCTTGGCTTTCCTATGAAACCGCAGTCATTCTCGGCTGACTGGCTTCTACGTGCATTGATTCGCGAGGGCCAAAATGATGGTCATGAGGAAGGCCAGGCAGTCGAACTCACGTTTCCCTCACTGTGGTGCCGCGCCTGCTCAGACATCGCCTGAATGGTGTAATGACCGAAGCTAACTCGCAGCCATCCATCTGCTTCCGCAAACTAACCCGCCAACCCGGAGAGATGCCCAACCCATCGAATTCAAGGTTCAGGCAGCAGGGTGCTTCGCCAGAGCGAGACCGACACCCAGCGCGACCATCGCGCCGCCCGACGCCTCTCTCAGGCGGCGGATCAACCCGGGACGCGCTGCCGCGCCGTCTTGAATGCCGCTGGCTACGACGGCAACCACGATGTCGGCGAGCGTGTTGAGCGCAATCGACACGGAGCCAAGCACCACGAATTGCAGAGCTACGTGCCCTGCGCTCGGGTTCACGAACTGCGGAAGGAAGGCTAGAAAAAAGGCTGCCGTCTTCGGGTTGAGAGCCTCGACCAGCACCCCTTCACGAAACGCCCGCCGGGGTCCGACTGAACGCACCGGGGCGCCATCATCGCCGCCAGTCGCTCCCTTGCGGCGGACGGCTTGAAAGGTACGAAAGCCTAGCCAGACGAGGTAGACCGCGCCGAACAGCTTCAATGCGGAGAACAGTTCCGAGCTCTCGAGCACGATCGCGGAAACACCTAGGCTTGCTGCGAGGACGTGGATCATGCCCCCCCAATCCCGTGCCGAAGCTGGAAGCGATACCCTCCGGACGACCGCCGGCGAGCGTGCGCGCGGCAACGTAGAAGATGCCCGGACCGGGCGTGATGGCGACCACGGAGGCCGCGGCGAGGTACAGGGCGAATGGGGTCAGTTCTGGCAACATGGGTCGATTCCGACAAAGTTCATGATTATTTTGGGATGAGAGCCGCGAGCTCGCGGTCAACCGCCCGCTCGCTCGCCGCAAGGCCCGCGGCCACGCCATCGCGGTCGGCCGCGTTCCGGTTCTGACTCAGTTTGCGCTTGCCCTCCAGCCTCGTGATCGGCATGCGCAGGCCGACGATTCCGCGGAGTTGCGCCTGTACAAAATCCGGCGGTGCGTCCGACACCGCCCAAGGCGAGGCCCGCTCGCCCTCGTGGTGGTCAGTCAGACGATCCACGACGTCCAGCAGTCTTCCCGCATGCTCGAAGAACTCGACCGGACCATAGGCGTGGACGGCGATGTAATTCCAGGTTGGGACGACCTTCCCCGTTTCCCGCTTGGTCGCATACCATGCCGGCGTCACATAAGCGTCCGGCCCCATGAAGATGGCCAAGCCGTCGCCGATCGGCGGAACACGGCACTGGGGATTAGCCTTCGCTAGGTGCCCGTAGATCACGCCGTGCTCGCCCTCGCTCTCATCAAGGAAGAGGGGCAGTGGCGTTGCGAGCGGCCCTTCCGCCGTGACTGTAACGAAGTTCGCCAGCAGCGCCGCGCGGATGGTGGCGCGCAGGGACTCCTTGTCGTCGTCGCGGAAAGCGGGAGGGATGTACATCGCGAAACTCCTTGCGTTACCGATCACATACCGGCAAGCTGGCCTGCTAGAAACAGCCAGTCAGAAGCTATCGACGTGGTCCAGTTTGAGAAAAACGGCATCGCGCCCGATCATCGTGACGATCGAGGAGCAGATCCAAGCGGGGTGTGCGAATCGGAGAACCCCTGGTCCTTCGCAGCCGAGGGGTCGGGCGTGTCCCGGCAATGGCGACTAGTTTGCCAAACCTTGTGGACGCAGCCCGCGATCCCGGAGACCATATTGAAAGAATCGTCGAAGAGGTTCCGGCGATGCCAGGCAATGCCGAGAGGCTGCGCGGGTCCTCATTGTAGCAGGTGACAACAAACGTCTACGCTTAGTCAACGGGTCGGAGCCGACAGTTCGTCCGATGTCGACGAAGTCTGTAAGCCTTCATAAGCGAGACCCAAGGCACTGGCTGGGAAAGCAGGTTCATAGGATCTCGCATTTCAGTGATGTTCTGGAAGCGGGCGAATTTCATATCCGCAGGCATCTAATGCCGGAATCAGATTGGATAGCGCCATAACGGTCTGGTTGCGCAGACCGGCTTGAGTGCTCCGTCTCGACTCGTCGGGAGGACAACCGTCGTGCAAGAGCACGATTGCGCCGGGCCGGACCGAGGCGAGCACAGCATCGACGATCGCATCGGTGCCGGGGCGCGACCAGTCTTTTGGGTCTATCGACCAATGAAGGGCCGCCAGCCCGGCGATCTCTGACGCAGTGAACACTTCTTCGCTCCAGGCGCCGTATGGCGCGCGAATGTAGCGGATCGAGGCCTGGGGGCATGCTACCATGATGGCACGGTTCGCCTCAAATACCTCACGTTGGACGTCGCCCAAGCCGCATTTGGACAGATCCGGATGAGACATCGTGTGGTTGCCCACCTCATGCCCTTCTGCGATCATTCGCTGGATGAGGTCCGGGTGCTCTGCGGCGTAGGCACCAATCACGAAGAAAGTCGCTGGCACCCGATTTTGCGCCAGCACATCGAGTATCTGTGGTGTGAAGAATGGATCGGGACCGTCGTCAAACGTCAGATAAACGCTCCGACGACCGGTTCCATCAGCGCACTCACTCTGCACCTCCCATCCGTCATCAAGATGTTTCATAGCTCCGGATCCTTCCGGTCAATTGTTGCATCGGTCGGCCATTCGCTCATCGGCCGCGCAATCGGCATAATCACGAGGAGCACGTCCTCCACGCGAGGCGGCGTGTCGAGATCCAGCACTTCTGAGTGGCCTCCACCGTCCTTGGGAGCGCATGGGAAACCTCGACTTGTTGATCCTTGGGGTAGGCGCCTACGTCAGTTGGGGGCTTGTGGCGAAAGAGCCGACGCGATGCAGCTTGCGCGATCACCGAGGTACCTGGTCGAAAAGGGGATCGGCTCGCTTAATGTTCGGCGCAGACCAGAATGCACACACCAGAAAATGCTCCTCGGAGCCAACCGCATACATCGACAATCTCCCTAGCCTGCTCCTTGAACTCTTCCTATGCAATGTCCTGTCCGATAGTCAAAATCGAATGTGTCGATGACAAGCATCCACGTTGCGGATAGATGAGACGATGAGACAAGGGCCCTTGATGTGAAGCTCCTCGTCGGCTCCACGCACTGCTGACCAGCGCAACGGCACGGTGGCGGCAAGCCGCATCAGCTAATTCAGCCGGCCATGAGCGCGGCCATCGCCCAATTGCTTTCAACGATGACCTGTTTACGATGAGCGGTCGCGAATGTTCTAACCCGCGTGCGGAACACGTCTCAGGGTTGAGCGACGACGTCGCTGCCGGTGTCGTAGACGCCTCTGAGTATCTGCTCACGAAGCGCTTCGTAGATCTGGCGCGCCCCATGCCATGCGGGCGGATTGAGCCACCGGGAGCTGGAGACTGGACCATTTCTTTTCCTGCCAACTGAACCAGTTTGCAGCTACTCTTCCTGAAAGCCAAATGCACGTCCGAAGTGGATGCCCGAGCCCGCCCACCGACCCAAGACTGGCCCGGTCTGCGAACAGCCAATCGGCTTCGCTACCCGCGCGATCCTGCTACGATCCAGCTGGTGTTTCCAGTGCCGTTCAGCCATCCGTCATCCTGAACTCGACCTACGGCTTCGAAAGTCGAATGGGGCCGCCGGCTTGGCGGCGCAATCCTCGGCGGCGCGAAAACCCTCCACACGGGCTTACCTACATCACCGGCGCCGCGCTCTCGCTCTCGCTATGTTCGGCCTTACCTGGTTCTGCGCAGGCTGAAGACTCTTGCGCTTCGCGAAGGGCACAGACCATGACGCTTGCGATCGCGCAGGTGCTCGAGGGGCGCTCCCCTTCCTCGACTCCCATCCCGATCAGGCGATTGCCCGAGAGCAGATGTCGGGCATCGCCAACGCTAACCCCTGCGTGACCTTGACCAACAGATCCTCGGTTCCCTGAAGATGGCGTCGTCGAAATCTGCACCGGCGTCGTATTGCCGTAAATCAAGGATGCCAACAACAGGGCCGGATGATTGGAGGCCGAAGCATCAAGCCGCATTAAGACAAGATCGTCGTCCCACCGACGCATTTTGCCAAAGCAGCTCAACGACGAACATGCCGGCTTGGCGCGCCGAAGGGCCGCCGCCTTTCCCGCAAGCGGCCCAGCCCGCTCGCCGCCGGGGTCAACCCACGCCAATCTATCCACCAACGCTCGTCCCATCCGCTATGCGTAACACCAAGCTGATGTCGCAGGGTCGGTCACCGACCCGGTACGCCGTCGAGAAACGACGAACTGGCGCTGTCTTGAGCCACCGGCAAGCAAATCCATTGCTGATCCGCGACTGCAATAAGCGTTAGCTGGAGCGAACATGCATGCTCGCGCCAGACGCAATCATCAGGACCCTTGCCTCGGTCAATTGGATTGGAGGCCGTCATATGAAGTGCAGACCGGTGTTTGGGCAGCTGTTATCGGTCGTCCAGACTTTGGCATCTTTGGTGGACGCGAGCAGCTCGCGAGGGATGCATCCGAACGTGGCGCTGCTCCCACAATAGTCGCAGTTCTCCTGTGAGAGCCTCGCGCAGGCCCTGATCCAGCGTGATTGTGTCGAGGAGATCCGCGAGCACGGCTTCGCCTTCGATCCGCGTCAGCAGATCGAACAAGCCATGTGAAATACGCGCACAGTCACGGTGATCCGTTCGGATTTCGCAGACGGTCTCGTGGCGATCCTGCGCCGTGTATGCGCGGACTTTATGCAGGGATACATAAGGCGGCAATGAAACCGCGAGCGCAGTCCAATCCTGCAGCGTTGCGGCCCGTTTTTTGACGAGGTACGGCCCGACCACAAGTCCATCCAGCTCTGTTGTCAGGAACGTGGCAATCGAGTCTGCAACTGAATCTACGATCGGCTCTGCATTGTTGTTAAAGGACGTATTGAGCAGAATTGGGATGCCTGTCCGCTGCTTGAAGGCATTGATGACGTCCCAGTAGGCCGGACTGGCCTTGCGCGATACTGTTTGCAGCCGAGCCGTACCGTCGACATGCGTGACGGCGCCGAGCAAGTCACGCTTGGAATCGCGCACACGAACTACGAAATTCATGAAGGGAAATTCGCACGCACTGCCCGGGAGGTCGAAAAATTCGCGCGCATCCTCCTCCAACACTGATGGGGCGAACGGGCGATATCCTTCCCGCTTCTTGACCATAGCGTTGATCCGGTCCTTGTTTGAAGCGGGCCTGGGGTCGGCAAGAATGCTGCGATTTCCGAGCGCTCGCGGCCCGAACTCCGAACGACCTTGCACCCAGCCGATCACCGCGCCACCGACCATCCACTCGGCTGCCCTATCCGCCACCTCCTCAGTGCGTTCAAACTCCAGGTGCCCCGCCCATGCCTTTAGTTCCTCTTCGACAGCGTGATCGCTCGCGAGTTCCGGCCCCCAATAGACCTCCTGCAATCGCGTACGCGGCGCTGGGCGGCCCAGCTCATTAGACACGATTAGCGCGGCGCCTAATGCGCATCCAGCGTCATGCGATGCGGGCTGCACGAAGATGTCTTCGAAAAGTCCTGAATAGAGTAGCTTGCCGTTCATGGAGCAATTGTGCGCAACTCCGCCGGCCAGGCACAACCGCGTCATCCCGGTGGCCTCACGATAATGGCGAAGAATGTGAAACACGATGCGTTCGAGCGCTTCCTGTAACGACGCACTCACATCCATATGCTGCTGAGTGAATGGCATTCCCTTTTGCCGAACCTGAATGCTGCGGAGCAAAGTCGGACCGATGCGGTCCAGGTGGACGCGATACTCGCCGTTTGCAGAGAGTTCATAGAATTGCTCGAAAAGCTCGCGATAGGGGACGGGATCGCCATAGGGGGCAAGCCCCATTACCTTATATTCATCGAACAAGCCGTAGCCGAGATACCGGATCGTCTCGAGATAAAATTGCCCGAGAGAATTGTTCTCTGGGAAAGTCGCAAGTTGCGTAACTTCAGTACCAGATCCAACCGCCACAAGGCCCGACAGGAAATCACCAGAGCCATCAATCGCGAAAATCAGACTTTGCTCGAAGCCCGACATTGCAAAAGCACTCACGGCGTGCGCCTGATGATGACTTACGAATGAGATACGCGAAGCGTCGAGCTCGGTACCGAACTCCTGCGCCAGCAGCTGCTGCATCAACAGTTTAGCATCCAACGGAATGGAGGCGTCCGGCTGGGAAACAAGCATGTTTTCAAGCATTGCGTTGCTATAGTCTTCGGTAGCGTAGAACGCCACTCGATCGATTTCGCTGAGCTGAACCCCAGCTGCTGAAAGACAGTATTGAGCCGCACTAATTGGGAGCTTGTTGGAATGTTTGATCCGATTGAGGCGCTCCTCTTCTACCGCCGCAATGACCTGTCCGTCCCGGACGAGCACCGCAGCGCCATCGTGCATGAATGTGTTTGGAATCTGAAATCTGTTTTCATAGACTTTGTCCAATCCGCCGTTCAATCCTAGACACAGCATCTCGCTCTCCATTTGTCGTACAGGAATACTAAATTGGCTTGTCTCGAGACCGTTCGATCAGAAAGACAGGCCGCGTTGTCGCTCGCGCCCGAACGCCAGCCAAACATTACCGGCCTCAAGGAAATTCTATGAGGTCCGCCGGGATCAACATAAGATCCTGTGCTCGAGACGCCGGGCGTTACATAGCGTTGTGGGATTGAATCGACGCCAGCCAAAACCCTTCGCGGCACACGCTGGCGATGTCGTTTTTATTTGCGCCCATAGCGCATGGTTTATCTCCTTCTCTTTCGCGTCAGCGCATCAGTCGGCGGCGCAACAGCGCCATCGAGAGGAAGAATGGCAACAGCGCGTACAGGCCGAGCACACCGATGTGCAGGGCGATGCCGCCGATCGGGCGATCAAGCATAACCGGACGAATGAGGTCGATCGCATGTGACAGCGGCATGCATCGCGCTATCTTCTGAAAGGTGTCAGGCAGCTGATTCAATGGGAAAACGGCGCCCGAGAGGAACAGCATGGGTGTAAGGATAAGCGTCTGGTAAAATACGAAGTAATCGTAGCTGGGCGAAAGTGCGGTGACGACCATCGCGAGGCTGGCAAATACGAACCCTGTCAGAGCGATGAATGGCAGCGCATAGAGGACGGACGGCCAGGCTGTATAGCCCAAGGCTGCGGTGACAATGGTAATTGCCATACCGGCCAGGAAGGCTTTGGTGGCTGCCCACGCCAGTTCCCCCAGAACGATGTCGCCGAGGGTAACGTGCGTATACAGCATGGCTTCCCATGTGCGTTGAGAATGCATGCGAGCGAAAGCCGCGTACAGTGTTTCGAGGGTAGAGGCGGTCATCGCACCGACCCCGACCATGCCGGCCGCCAAAAAGGCGATGTACGGCGCACCGTCGACGCGGCCGACCATTATGCCGAGGCCGGTACCGAGGCCGAAAAGGTAGATCATTGGATCGGCGAGGTTACCGAGAATCGCCACGAATGCGACTTTCTTCCATGCCAGATAGTTGCGGCGCCACACCGCAACCCAGTTCCACGCATTGGCGGGCAGCACCGCCGCAAGACCTTCAATCATCGTTCACTCCTCCATCTCGCGCCCGGTCAGCCGCAAGAAAACATCCTCGAGATTGGCTGGACGCAGAAGAAGGCGCAGACTTGGTCGCCCCTGGAGTTGCGTGCGCACCTGATCAGGGTCTGGCCCATAGCAGTAGAGGGTTTCGCCGCTGATCTCGATGCGCTGAGAATGTGGCTTGACCAGCGAATGCAACTCGTGCGGATCGCCGCCGTAAATCTCCATGACCTGGCATCCGATATGCTCGTCGATCAGAGCCTGCGGGCGGCCTTCGGCGATGTAGCGACCCCTTTCGAGCACGCACAGCCGATCGCATAGTCGCTCAGCCTCTTCCATGAAATGGGTCGTCAGGATAATCGTCTTGCCGCGTGCCAACAGCGCGCGCAGCCGCTCCCAGATCAGGTGGCGCGCGTGCGGATCGAGGCCGGTGGTCGGCTCGTCCATCACAATGAGCTGGGGGTCGTTGATCAACGCCCGCGCCATCGTCAGGCATCGCTTCATGCCGCCGGACAGTTCCGAGACGCGCGCATCCGCCTTGCGCTCGAGGCGAGCGAACTCGAGAAGCGACGGGATGACCGCTTCGCTCTCGCGTGTGCTCATGCCGAAGTAGCGTCCGAACACCAGCAGGTTCTCGCGTACCGTGAATTCCTGGTCAAGGTTGTCGAATTGCGGGACCACGCCAATGCCCCTACGTGCCAGCCGAGCGCGCGCCGGCACCGGGACGCCGAGCACCGTGATCGTGCCCGCGTCAGGGCATGTCATGCCGAGGAGCATACGCGCAATCGTGCTTTTGCCGGCCCCGTTTGGTCCGAGGAGGCCGAAACACTCTCCCGACGCAACGGTGAACGACAGGTCGTCGACAACGACCTTGTTCCCATACGACTTGGTTACGCCGGCGAAATCGATTGCCACGGTCGACAGAGAGTCATGCACGGAGCTTTTCGCGCTTGCCTGCCGGTGAGACTCCCGTTCGATCGGAGGAGTCTCCGGCCGCCGCAAATCCTCTGGGCCCAACTTTCGCGTCAACACTTGATGTTTCTGGTCCTGGCTCAAAACTCATCTACCTGCGATCACGTGACTATTGCTGTTCGCTGTAAGCTGCGTCAGATCCCACCAAGGCGGGCTTTGGAAGGGCGCCGTCGATGTCTGTCACAGTGGCGGCCGAGCTTCGCGACAACCAATCGCTATTGCTCAATGTACACAGCGCGTATGCTTTCAACGGGAGCAAGAGAAAGATGTTGATGAGTGTGTGGAGCGAGAATCCGAGGAATCGAAGTTGGCGCGCACGAAACGCTGCCACGCTGCAGCGAACTATAGTCATGACCGCAATCGTCAGGCATGCCGTCCAAGGCACAGTACCTGTCGTTATGAATTGCGCGAGCCCAGCCAGGAGCGACAAAGAGAGCAATAATGGGCCAAGATTCTGCCCGATCACGTCCAATGTGAGATAAATATTAAGGCCGCGCAGCAGTTGGAGCGACAGCAACGTGTCACGGAACGTGCTCCGGGCCCAGCGAAGCTGTTGGCGCAGATAGGGACCCATGCTGCTGGGAACGACTGTTGCCGCGACGGCCTCCGGGACATACTCTGTTCGAAAGCCTGCTTTCAGCATCAGGATCGTAAGGTGGCGATCCTCACCGAAGTCGCTCGGCTTCCCTCGAAAGCGCTGCGTCTCGTATTGATCCAGCAGCGAAACAAGCGCTGATCGCCGGTACATGGCACACGGACCGCAGCAACACATGACGGCACCGAACCGAGCCTGCGCTGCCCGCTCTTCGTTGCAGGCGAGCCAGTATTCCATGTCAATCAACCGCGTCAGCCAAGTTTCATTGCGATTACTAGCCGCCAACTGGCCCATGGCGGCGCCGATCGCTTGATCTTGCATCTTTAACGCAAGCCTTGTGACGACGTCCGGCGCGAGTATCGTGTCCGAATCTACATTGAGCACCAAATCTCCGCACGAGCGGCGAACCGCCGCAATCTGTGCCTTGCGCTTTCCGACATTCTTTGGGAGCGCAATGAAGTCGAACCTCGGATCACGAGCGTATTCCTCGTGTACACCTACGAGGGCATCGCGGTTTCCAGAACCGTCATCAACAACATAGACCTGCAGTTTTCCGGCGTAGTCCTGACTTGCAATGGAAGCCAGGCAGTCCGAGAGGGTGCGAGGAGCCTCGTTGTAGCACGGGATAATGACATCGACGCTCGGCCAAGGCTCACAGCTGGCCGGTTCGCCCGAGGTCGGCGGTACGTTTGTAGGCAGGGTATAAAACACCTGCGCGGTCTTATAGACGGTCGACAGCAGCGCATAAGAGCAGACTGCAACAATACTGGCTGGGGCAAAGAGATTCATGAGATGTTTTCAGTGAATTTGAGGAAGCGAGCGGACAATAAATCCGCGGTCAATGCTGGATTCAGATCGATCAATGCGATGAGGGGCGGGTCGCGCTGACTGACATCATTGCGGGTGCTCTTCATAGCTCTGGACCGTTCCGATCGATCAAAGTGCCGGCCGGCCACTCGCTCATTGAGCGTCCAATTGGGAGCACCATGACGAGTACGTCGTCGTCGACTCGCGTGGGAGGCAGATCGGGGTACACGTCCGGGAGGGTTGAACGCACGCGAACGCCCGACAAAATGCTCGCCAAGCCTTTGCGGCAGAACCTCCCAACATGGTTCCGGAGCGCGTGCCGAACCGTGCCGAAAGCGAATGGAACGCCAAGCTGCTGCAGCACTGGATACATCGCGCTGATCGAATGGGCGATTCCTAGCCCCTCAAGATCCGGACGCACCCCGTATAGACCGAGTTCAGCGACAAGCAGATCAGCGTCGTCAACTTTGATGTATCGGCGCAGCAGGCCCAAGTGAGCCGCTATCCCGTGCACATCATTGCCGATTGCGCGGACCTCCGGCCTCGCACCGGCCCAACTTCGACCGCCTTCGAATTGCTTTCCATTAAAGGCTCCGGTAGGCTCATAGGTCTTCCGGAAGAACTCAGAGAGTTCGAGGTGATCGGAAAGCCGCAACTCATTTTCCCAGCACAACCTCCACTGCACGTCAGAGCGCATGCGAAGACTTCCTCTTTTTCGGGTTCTTTTGTGCACCTCACGCGGCAGAGCAACGCGGTGCATGTCATGTGGGGGGTCTATGAACGACCCGCCCAGATTGGTAAAATTGATTGTTTAGATCGCGAGCATCCACGCTATGGATGTTAAAACCCATGCGTTTCGAAGGCCCATGATCTGAACCTTCCGGCCGTGCTCGATTGGCCCATAAAGCGACGGCACCGAGGCAGCTGTCGGTGACACAACCTGCTTCAGAGCGGCCGCCAGCGGCGTGGCTGCGCCTCGTGCCGAAGCAGCGATCAAGTGGAGGATGGGCCCGACTGTTAGGCGTCAGCAAACGCGGCGACCGTTGACGCACGCTGATGATCCATAGGCGATCGCGCAGCTCTGGATCGCGCCGGCGGCAAACAGGTTCCGCGAAGCGGCAGCCTCGACAAATTGCGGCAAAGGCGGCATCCCAATGGCGCGGCGGTCGCGCTCGGCAACAAAAATCGTCTGGTCGCTGCTCGCTGCCTGGCAACCGGTACTGTCGGTTAAAGCAGCCTGACGGACCTGGAGAGCGAGAAGGAGGGCGCACCTCGGCCTTGCAGCAAAATGACAGAGATTGGGAAACGGTCACCCCGTCGCTTCCGAACCTGATGTGTGGACCGTCCGAACCTGATGTGTGGACCGCAAAAGCTTCGGCCGACGTCTGGGGCCGTTGAGGTGGAAGCGGGCGAAAACCCGTCGAGGCTCGCCGCGCTCAACATCGATCCGCATGAAGAAGCCGGATATATGTCAGCTGTTGTGAGCATCAACTGGATCCAGCTAACTTGTTGCAATCGGGCGCTCTTATACGTCCACATATAGGGTCAGCTTGACACCACGAGCGCACAGTGTCTCCAAGTCAACTTCGACAATTCGTTTCATCAGGAAGCGGAAATCGGCTTTCGGAAGCGGGCCAGCAGGCAGTCTTCATTGATCGACGCGCCCCGGCACTCGATGCGTGTCATCTCGATCAACGATTTGTTCATCATGGCGCTCCAAGCAAAGTTGGCCTATTCGGCGGCCTTCGGGAAGGCGATCGCCGGCTCGTCAAGCGAGCCCGGTCTTGCGGGGGTCTCTACAGTCGCACCGACCTTCTTGCCGCGCCGGAATACCCGTCGGAAGAATGCATAGAAGCGGCTGTTCTTGCTACGCGTGAACACCATCAGCATCGACGGTGTCACCACCAGAGTCAGCAAGGTGGCGAAGGACAGGCCGAAGACGATCGC